>CAYMDS010000067.1:0-5776 GCA_964389405.1 uncultured Gammaproteobacteria bacterium | reverse complement strand
TTACCGGCTCTTTAAGACTTATCTTATTTTCCAGAGGCGTGAAATGAAGAGTTACGCGGATACTTGTATCAGGAAATGGAATAAGATACATTGGAGAAATTAATCCTAAAGTCTTCTGATCAACTATCTTAATTTGGTAATATGGAGACTTTGGAAGAACTTCAACCCAGTAATTGGTGAATTGCTCGGTCTCTTTTTTATTCAACCCAAGCTTTGTAACTAAATCCGGAATGAAATCGGGAAGAAAGCCAAGCGGTACCACAAATCCTTCATCTGGCAGTATAACTTTATCATCCGGGATTGATGCTTCATAAAAAAGGTAATCAAATTTTTCTTTACCATAAAATATATCACCGTTTGGCATGGCTTTTACTTTCCAACCATCTTTCGGATAATCAGGAATTGTGATAAGTATTTTACCAATAGGTGATACTCTAACGTGCACCTCTGACTCCTCTTGTGGATACAGATAAATTGCCGGCTTACAGAAAGGCGCAAACCAATTAGACATGATACCATCGGAAGCTGCATAAAATGTCTCAAGCTGCAAATCAGATTTTGATGATGGACTTGGAAGATTTATTAGTCGTTGATTAAATCCATTAATTTCAGCAAGTGTGGGTTTATCACAATTTCTTATGGTCTCAGGAATTCCAGGATTTGGTATATCACTTGATCTTATATATGCATTGATTACAGAACCTACTGGCACTCTATCTGCGCCATTACAATTTGCAGTACACACATAAAGAAATAAACCATCAGGGATAGCCTCACAACCTTCTTCTATCCCTCCTGCGTGAAGTGTGTCCATAGGCGTTTGACGAGAACCATGCAATCTGCACTGTCCGCCTTCAGCTACATATAAATCCTGCTTTAGAGGATCTTCACTTATATCGTTATAGTACACATAGTGATCTGCTTCAACTCCTGAAATGACATCTGATGGAGGTAATAATTTCATATGACTGACACCTTCAGTAAAATACATACTTGATTTGAGTAGCATATATTCTGACTCTACTCCTTTCACTCTGGCGCGAAGCTTCACATCTACATTTGGTGTGCATAGTGTTCCGTCCCCGGAATCGCAGCATGCGTATCCAGGCGGAAGCTGTTTATCCGTAGATGGGAATTTCTGAAAACCGAAGACTAGTACGATACTAAATATCGCGATTAAGGCGAGTACCATGAGTAACTCGAAATTTGCAACTCCTCCTTTTAAATTTCCGATATCTGATATCCGTTTTAATACCGCTTTATATTCTTTATTCTTCATACCAAATACAAAAATGTATTTAAATACTCCTATTAATTTAGGATAGAGGTAGATTGTTCTTTAGTCAAGCTTGAATAGCTTGACAAGCTTAAGCATATAACTTAAATTAGATATATAACTTTACAGTGAAAAATATATTCAATATTCTTCGAACCAATAAGGCGTTGGCTTTTGCTTCCGTTGCTTTATTTTTGGTGAGTGTTTTTACTATTTCTCTCACACTTAATTTATCCCAAACGCCCACAAATATAAGAAATCAAGCAGCCGTAGCTACTCCTACGCCTGCCTCACCAAATCCTGACGGCTCTCATTGTAATTCAAAATCCACTAAAACATCATGTAGCTCTGATACTCAATGCCAATGGATTCCTCAACCATGCGCTGCTTTATCAGTTGTTGGTGTGGCTGGAATTGATTTTCCGTCTCCAGATGAACAAGAATCAAGATATTTAGCATGCGCGTCTGATACAGGATGTATGGTAGTTATAAACCCTCCTGCCTGCAGAAAAAGCTATACTCCTATTCTACCACCACAGCCTGAATGTAATAACATTACAAATGTTAACACATGCGTAAATACGCAATACTTACAAGGTGCATATTGCAACTGGTATTTCACTTGCGTAGGTAGACCGGGGCATACGCAGTATCGAGAAAGCGAAACCGGAGGAGTATGTAATGCAAAGTTTCCCGCAAGCGCTACTCCTCCAGGCGGAGGGGGGACGCCGCCGGGTGCGACTGCGACGCCCACGCCTCCACCCGGAGACCCTGGTGAGCCTTGTTCATGCGATGTAGCACCCTTTACAGGCGGTACAGCTGATAAATCGGATGATAATTTCTGCTTCGGATACCCGGGCACGAGGAACACCTGCGCTGAGACTATTGATGGTCCGGAGGGATATTGCGACAGTAACAGAGACGGAATAGTGGATGGACCAGGCGAGACAGTTGAAGGGCATACAGGATGGACTCTGGGATGGACTGCCTATGATGTAAGATGCGGTCATGGCGGAGCAGGCGGACCTACAGACCCTCCGGCTACGCCTCCTCCAGGCTCAAGTCCTACACCTACTTTAGCACCGACACCTGAGACGATCTATCCTGAGGCCAATCTGACTCATAATTGTAGCGCAAGTCAAGATCTATGGCCTGCCTATGACTTTCAGCTTACAAGCATAAATAACATAACTCAATTCTGGAAGGCAACATTTTCATTCTGCCTGCATCCGATAGGCACATACAGTCCGGACAAAAGTGTTTATAACAAAGATCATACTTATCTATTTATGAATTTTTTTGAGAGTAAAGCAACCTGGGTTAGCGATACAGCATCTGATGTCGAAAGACTTGTCGATGGGGAATTGGTAGATTTACCTATATGGGCATGCTACAATCTCGGTGGGTATACTGAAATACCCGGTGAGCCAGGCACGAATTTTATAAATCATTTTATTAATGGAAATACTTATCTAGGTTCAACTAAGACCCGAGCAGATGGCACAATATATTATCCGCAAATTAGAGAACTCGCAGAATTTACAAACAATGCAATTGCTGAGGAAAAAATGAGTCAATTCACGGAATTTATCCCAAAAGTCGTACTGGCGGGATTCAATGGTACAGAGTGGAGAGTAAATGACCAGACTATATTAAGTCGTGATACAGATGGAAAAGGCCATATGCAACTACATACAGGAATCGGTACATGTGCTCCAGATGTGACAAATGAACCAACACCTACTCCAGTCCCAACCTGTGAGTACGTGACAGTAAACGTGCCCTATTCAAAATATATTGCAGATAAGCCGGGACATACCGTCGTCACACAACCATTTGAGCTGAATGAGGCTAATTTACCCCAACTTGACCGTACCCAACCTTTAAAAATAGGCGTTGACTGGGGTTGGACTGGATCCAATGACGAATTAGAATTAGGCCCGCTAAGCCTTCCTGATGGTACTGAAGAAGAAGCAGGAGAAAATTGGCAGTCAAATGAAAAAAGTAAAGTAGAGATCCAAGGTTTAAATGAACAATCTATTTCTCTTCAAAATTATACTCCTATAAATTGTCCTGATGTAGGGGAAGTAAAAAGAGACGCGCATACACTTTTCTCAGACGGAAGAACATTCTGGTTTATACAGGATCTTTTGAATACAGATTTGAGAGATGTAAGTCTAGAAGATGAAGATTTGAAAGGTAAATGGTATACTTGTCCCCTAGTCGCAAATAATGAACCCCAGCTTTCCAAGTTTACAGAAACTGAGCAGATCAGACCAGATAACGAATGGATGGATATTCAATTTACCGAGGATCTTGCCAAGTTAAGATTTACGAAATCGTTTACGGGCGATAACTCTTCAAACGGTTCACATTTCACAAGAATTTTAGTAAGATATTGCAAAACGAACGAAGACCCAACTCCAACACTTACGCCTACACCGTAACTGTTATTAAATAATGATATGGAAAGATTTAAAATAAACCGCAAATTTGCTTTACTTGTAATTGTTGTTGTAGTATTATTTTTAGCCTTCCTATGGCTGTTATTTTCTACGAATACAGGCCCGAAGTCTAAACTGACACCTACTCCAGCCAGTCCTTCCCGTGTTCCAAATAATAATACAGAAAAATTCAAAGGCAGTTTTAATGAGAATGACCCTAAACTATGGATAGGAGAAGATGGAAAACGTATAAAAGGAGATTATTAAACTTATTTTTCTAAATCTCAATAACTACAGACATCACGAGAGGCTTTTTCTTTAATTTACGGTCTATATATATTAATGCCTGATTCTCGATAAACCTTCTTAAATGCACCCAGTTTCCTACCTTATCTGTTTTTAAGCTTAATCTTTCTTTTATAACTCTCTGTAAACCTTTCTCCAGTTTCTGGATATCCACACCGACGAGCCCCCGGGTTACGATACCGAAATTCTCTCCCAACTGCCCGTCAGATGCATTTACTTCTACCATAATAACTACTATCCCATCATGCGCAAGCTTTTCCCGATCTCTTAATATAAAGCTTTCTACCTCTTCTCCTGATATCTGATCAACATAAACATTTTTAATTTTAATCTTTTTTCCCCGTAATACTTTATCCTTAGTAAATATGAGTTCCTGCCCGTTTTCGATAAGCTGAATTTGAGAGTGTTTAAAACGCATCTTTAATGCATTAGTGCGATAAGCAATCATATGTCTATAGGTACCACTGATAGGAACTGCGAATTTGGGCTTAGTAAGAGCCAGAAGTAGCATAAGATCCTTTGAGAATCCATGACCTGACACATGGTAATCATGAGTAAGATCCGAATAGATTACTTTTGCACCTCTTTTAGCTAGCGTATCAATTAAAGAATTGACAGATATTTCATTACCCGGGATAGTATCTGAGGAGAACACTACCATATCTCCGGGTAGGATTTTAATATCTTTATGTTCATTTTCAGCAATCCTTGTGAGAGCTGAATTCTCCTGTCCCTGGCTCCCTGCGACTATTAAAGCGATATCCTTATCTGAGAAATTTTTCAGCTCATCAATTTTTATTTCTGTATCATCCTTAATCTGCAATAACCCTAATTTCTTACCCACTTCTTTTACCTTAATAAGCGATCTTCCGACAAAACAAATCTTACGCCCGTGCTTTTCAACTGCTGCTATGGTTTGATTTATGCGTGAAATATTTGATGAATATGTGGTAAGAAAAAATTTACCACTACATTCTTCTAAAGCTCTTGAGATATTACCTGCAAGCATCTCTTCAGAATACGAAAAACCTTCATGTTCTGATCCCAAACAATCAGACATAACAGCAAGTACTCCATCAGTGCCGAATTTCGCGATTGACTGAAGATCTGACGTCTTTCCGTCAGCTGGTGTTAGATCAAATTTAAAATCAGCTCCATGATAGAAATTCCCTATAGGTGTCTTAATAAAAATGTGTGATGAATCAGGTACTGAATGGGTTATTCTTACAAATCTAACCGCAAAATTACCGAGCTGAATTGTATTGTCTTCTTCAAGATTCACTGCCTGCACACGACTATCAATACCAAATTCTTTTAGTTTTTCGTTAGTTAGAGAAGCTGTAAGTCTGGATGCGTAAATAGGAAAAGTTCCTTTTTTCTTATAAAGTTCAGGAAGTACAAAAGGTACCGCTCCTATATGATCCTCGTGGCCATGAGATAAAAGCAATCCTACTATTCTCTTAGGCGATTGGAGGAGATAGGTAATATCGGGAAGCATTAGATCTACCCCTAGCATCGTTTCGTCAGCAAATCCTATTCCGCAATCTACCAATAAAATCTCATCCTGGTATTCATAGACATACAAATTCCGGGTAACATCTTCAATTCCGCCTAACGGTATAAATTTAACCTGATCGTCTCCCAAAGGCTGTAACTTATTATTTTCTTGATCCATTTTGTTATTATATCACCTCTACCACGTAGGCAGGAATTGCTTTAGATTATCCTGAGTCAGGTGGACTGATGTCGT
>CAYMDS010000066.1:0-5835 GCA_964389405.1 uncultured Gammaproteobacteria bacterium | reverse complement strand
TTAATAATGGCATATAATTTATCAAGAGACGGATTAACCTCACCACGCTCAATACAAGCGTAATAATTAGTATTCATAGCGGCTTTTTCGGCTACCTCGGCCTGCGTCATTCCTTTTTTTTCTCTGGCAACCTTGATCTTTACGCCGACTTCTTTTCTGGTCTTCGGACTATCCATATATCGGTAGTATAGCAGTTTTTCGTACCTCATTCTATAATACATCTATGGTAACGAAACAAAATAACAATATTTTTCTTCCTGAGGGCGTATCTTGGGAGGAAGTAATAAAACTTATAAAAGGGGAGAAGTATGAGTATATTGTAAAGAAAATAAGACCATCGACCCTCAAATTTGTTTTAGAGGAGATTAATAAACCTAAAATTATTCAAGCTCTAATAAAAGCTTTAATAGAAACGGATCCTAAGAATGCCACGGAAAAATATGCTGAAAGTATAGTTGACTCCTTACAGGAAGTTAGTCGAACTATTTTAAAACAAAAAAGCTAAAAAAAAACTTGATATAACTCTTATGCCCCTTTTATTCAGACTTACAAGGGAAACCATAATTTATATTTTTTTTATATCTCCCATGAATTTTACAAATCCTTCTCGTGCTTCTTTAGTAAACTTTCTGAGATGACATTTTTTATATTTCTTTTCCGATCCGCAGAAACACTTTGACGTAGATTTTATTTCTCTTTTATTCTCAAGCAATGGTTTCAAGTATTTATGTAAATCAGCAAGAGATAACAGTGAAATTGAGCACAAATCGACCAGATGCTTATTTGTCTTACCTAACCTACTTGTCTCTCTGTGGTAATACTCAAAGATCGCTGGATAACCATGGCTATAATTTTTCACTGGCCAATAACCAAACCGCTCAAAAAAGCTATGCTGATAAAAATATGGCGTGACTAATTCATCAAGAAAAATTTGCAGATCACTAATTTTTCCTGAGAGGATATATTCGAATAAAAGGGGCTGCGGACAAAGACAAGAGCGGCCATCTTTAAATAGATGAAGGTCTAGTGGATTCGTGATACCACGAGCTTTCCCTGCTTTTATAATCCGGCCACTAGTCTCATAAACAGATGGGGCTTGCCTTTGTAGATCGCTCGGAAAATCAATCTTAATATTGTAACTATCTTCAATATAAAAGGAATTATTTTTGTCCTTTGTAGAGGGATCAATGACAATTTTTTGGACTGCCTGATCATATAAAGCTCTAATCTTTAATGTACCCTCAATCCGATCAGCGGATACAAATATAAGATCCGGGTAATACGTAAGAAGAATCGTGTTGTTTTTTACCGTATTCCATTGTTGTTTCACATTGACCATGCCCCCGACGGTATAACCACCCTTTGGATAGGTTTTACAGATATATTTGCTGAAAGAGTAGCTCCGCCTCGCAAAATATCATTGAGAAGAACATGTACTTCGGCTTCATCGCCTGCACTGCTCAACCGTTGCAATAACATTACCGCTTTTGAAATATATCGCACAATCGCAACTTTTTGCGACTCTGTAATTTCCGAAAGATAAGCATCAACATACCTATTCTTATCAGCTCTATCCGGGAAGCGCGGCGTTTCTATATAGCTCTCTAAATTACTAAAAAAGTACGTTAGCGTATCGTAGGTGTTTATGGCCGGATGTGCTAGTATTATTTCCCTATAAATAAGCTCCAGATGAAATGATTTTAATGGATGCATCTCGTTTACGTCTTTACAACCATAATTCCATTTTTTACCAAACTTCGCAGATTTTCTGTAGGCACTATTCAGGTCGTTGACTGTTTTTGAATCACGAATATAACCTTTTGGATCGGTTTTGATCCATCGAATACTCTCACCTTTCTCCATCACTGCCTTATACTTCAACTGTCGCCGTCTTTTGGACATTTTCAATAATTCCGGTACCCCGTATATATTTTCGCCATATTCATTTACCTCTCCTGTCGGAATTGCTGGAACGAGATCAATTGAAAACCCTTGTTTATCAGGTGAGAAAAAAATACCAACTGAATGAGACTGAGCCTCGACTATCACATTGTACCCGGCCCGTTTATATTCTTCTTCAAGTCTTTTGGCGAGATCCCGCAAAATATTGCTTACATCCAGACTACGCGGATCAATTTTTCCTTTGATAACCTCTGAAAACGTAAGAGGGCGCATAGATGGAGGCAGTGGCCAAACAACATCAAGATCACTGACCGGATGAATTGCCGTATAGCGTGGCCAAGAACCGTTTTTGAAAATTCCATCTTCATACTCTTTAAGGAACTTACAGAGTTGGTCAAATTTATCTGTTATAAATTGCCTTTCATCTGGCTGCGGAGAAAGCTTTGTGCGAATGTAATCTTCAATAATGCTATTAATCATGTCACTTCTCATAGGGAAAGATGCTTGAAATAGTAAAAACGTCAGACAAAAGTCTGAGCGGTGTATTGCTGATGGTGTACCAGGGGTAGCTATAAAGTAAATCCATTTGTTCTTTCGAGAGAGCTCTGCTGTCTCCAAACGTGTAGATAATAAGAGGAAGATTTTTATTCATTACTTCCTTGATAAAATCATCAAAATCGGCCATTTCCTTTTTATACCCAACAACAAGGATTGAGTGGTTGGTTATCGTATGGACATCTCGAAGATCCTCTGTCGAATCCTCAATGCGAAACAGGCCGCTTTTTCTGAGTGTGTTGATTTCCGAATCCATCGTGTGGTTTTTTGGGCGGAAGATTTTAATGGGTCGTTTGAGATTTCTATAGAGAATTCGCTCTTTCCGGTATATATGTCGAATGACTTTCACCGTAACGATAACGCCACCAATAAAACTGATAATGACCGAGAGAGACCAAGCCAGCAGACTAATATTATTAACCGAGCTAATTATGGTTATAAGGTTCATAGATATAAAAATTTGTAAGTAAATCTTTAACTCCGATTTATCTTACACTCCTTTTTTCATTTTGTCAACTTTTCTTAAGTATTGCAAGTTTATCTTAAGGATTGTAAAATTGGGCATATGGATAAATATATACTTGGTAAAAAAATTCGGGAACTTCGAACAGCCAAAGGAGTTTCTCAGGAAGAACTTGGAAAAGCACTTGGCCGCTCACATGCCGCAGTATCAGACATGGAACGTGGTGTAACTGAAATCACGGTAAAGGATCTTTATCGTATTGCAGAAATTTTATCGGTTCCTATTACTGAGTTTATCAAGGAGCAGGAACAGTCACAACATGTTTCCTTTTCACACAACAGATATGATAAAAATATGACACCTCAAGAGAAAGCTACTTCAGATAAAGTAAACGATGATTTTGAAACACATGTTAGAAATCTCATAAAGAACAAACAATGAACCAAAGTCTCAATAGAAATAAAACGGAAAGTATACTCAAGATGGCTCGTATTACAGAAGCGCCTGTGGATGTTAAAAAGATCGCCGATGTATTAGGATTTCTGGTAGTACCGTATGATTTTCCTAAAAAACAAAAAGGACGAATAATATTTAAAGAAGATATTAAGGCGATTGGTGTAAATAAAAATCATCCTGAAACACTACAACGATTTAGTATAGCACACGAGATTGGACATTTTTTGAGTGGCCATGCGCTTTATGAACATGTATACTCTGATGACGAAAATAGATTGTATGACCCATACTTTCATCAAGAACGAGAGGCTGACCTATTTGCTTCTGAACTTTTAATGCCAAAAAAATTTCTGATAAAGGACTTAAATGTGTTTGGGCTTGATATAAAAAAACTTGTTGAGAAATACCAAGTAAGTGAACAGGCTATGTGGATAAGGCTAACTTCTTTAAATTTAGCGGAAAAATACTCTCCTGTTCACGATAAAAAATAAAAGAGTTCAGTAAATTTTAATATCACTATCTTTAATCATAATGGCGCGATTATCCTCTATCTTATAATAGGCTTCCTTATTTCCGTTTAGTATGCTCTGAACTGAGACGAAATAAGGTATTCCTTTCAAAGGATAAATAATACTTACAATATTATCTATAGGATAAGATTGTCCATTGATCGTTAAGTAGTTCTGTTTTGTTTTGAAATTAATTTCTCCAACATATAAATTATTATCTATGACAGATACCGCAGTTAGTATATTGTCTGACTGATACACTCGCTTCCACAAATTAGGTTTCTCTGGGTTAATGCTGATAATCATATTATCAACACTATCTCTTGATCTTTTGGTTATACACAGCACTTCATTTGTGCTTTTTATAAATGCACTATCACAAAATTCACCGAGGTTTTTATCATTAAAATAACTATATTTTTTGTTATACACAGTATTCCCTTTATAATAATCAAGAAGCACGTCTTTCACTTCCTTCTCCTTCTTTTTTGTCTCAAGGTTATAAACAATCGTAAGAGGCCTTTCTGCCTGAACTAAAAGAAAATATGGATAATGAATCAGTATTTTATCTGGATATCCATTAAATGTGTAGCTGTCATCGAATACCTGCAATTTGGAATCCTTTAAGATAACTTCATTATTTTTAGCAGCACCGTTTAACTGAAAGAAAAAATACACAATCAGAAAAACAGCAAGAAGTATGACTACGCCAACTTGCAACATTTTTCTCTGGTTGCTATTCAGTGAATTTAATGAAATGTTCTTCATAGATTTATTTTATATACGTTAACGGATTAACGGGTATCCAATTTTTAGAATCTTGTATTCTTATTTCATAATGCAAATGCTCTCCGGTCGCAAAGCCTGATTTCCCCATTTCTCCTAAAGGAGTTCCTGCTGATATATTATCTCCCGTACTGACATATATCTCTTTAAAATGAATATAGACAGTCTTCAAAGATGCATCATTATTGGTTACTTCAACTGTTTCACCACCATTGCTATCAGTATAAGAGACTGCCTTGCCAGTATGAGTAGCATAGACGATAATCTTTTTTGTTTCCGTATAAGTCTTGCTACTTTTATAGAACTCTTCATTTGGTATCAGATCGATTCCTGTGTGATTTCTACCAAAGTTGAGAAAATAAGCAGGATCCATAAATCCGGCTGTAATTGCAGTATATGCCATACCTGCTCCGCCTAATGGATTTTGTGATGGTACGGTCGACTGAATAAAGCCTTCGTTGACGTTCTGTGTCTGGGACGGTACTAGTAATGACGTTATTTGTTGAAAAAACCCGCTTGGTACCAAAAAAATCGATACCAATATGGTTGTCACTATAACCAAAAACATGACACCAAGTATCACTCCTGAAGCCAGGCATCCTAGTGCCGGCCCTCTCAAATACTTCACTACATTTCCAGCAAGCGGTATAGGAAGTATTATATTTAATCCAATGCGAACAACTGTATCAACAATAAACCCGACCGGATCTGCTCTAAATTCGTGCAGATTCCTGACACCTTTAAGCAGCTTCATGGCTTTCTTCATTTGATGTAAATACTAACGGCTGCTCAAAAGGTAAAACGATTATATTTACTCGCACATGTTCATTTTCTCTGAATAGCACGACTTCACCGATACCCAAATGCCCGAGCTGTTGTTTTTCTTCATCGGTCATCGGATAGATACTTCCGATATCTCCTAACGTGGCATACGACTGCTTTAATAATATTTTCGTCTCAGAATTGGTGATAATGGCTTTTCCATATTCATTTCTCAAAAAGTCTTCAACATCCTGAGTAATTGAAACTACACCTACATTTCGTTTCCGGGCTTGTTTCACTACTTCACGATAAAATACTGCTACTTCAGGATCAATTAGAAGCTTATGTGCTTCGTCGATGAACAGCATTCTTTTTTTATGGTTTTGTTTATTCAGGAGATTC
>CAYMDS010000065.1:0-5914 GCA_964389405.1 uncultured Gammaproteobacteria bacterium | reverse complement strand
TAAGGGTTAGCAAACCATATATGCTTTATTTTCCGGACATCGATAAGTCCGCTTACGGAAAAGACGATGACCGCAGCTAAAACTACCTGAGGTATGTAATACAAAAACTTTGTAAAGAAAAGGAGGGTTATAAAAACACTAAGACTCGTAAAAAAACTTGAAAGCTGGGTGCGTGCACCCGCTTGAAAATTTACAGCTGAACGCGAAAATGATCCTGCTGTAGGATAGCTTTGGAATAGGGATCCAAGTATATTTGATATTCCCTGTCCTATTAGTTCTTTATTAGGATTTATTGATTCTTTTGTTTTTACGCTGATCGCCTGCGCGATAGAAACTGCTTCAGTGAATCCAATAATACCCATAGTGACTACTGTAGGAATAAGGGAGGATATGGTTTTAAAGTTCCATGATGGAATCGATAAAGTTGGAAGGCCGCTGGGGACATCACCTATTAGGCTACCTTTATATCGGATAATGATTGACAGAATTGTTGCGAGAACGACTGTGAGAAGAACAATCGGAAGTTTTTTATTGATTTTGCGAAAAGTATACATCGCATATATAGACCAAATGCCTAGGACTAGTGTAACGATGTCAGTTTTTTGTAGTGCCTCTAGTAAAACTGCTATAACTGTTTCGTAATGATGCTCATGAGTTATAGCTCTGACACCGAAGAATTTCGGAAGTTGGGTGGTCGCGATGATGATAGCAGCTGCATTCGTGAAGCCATATATAACAGGATGTGACAGGAAACTTATAAGTCCTCCAAATTTTATAAAACCTAAAAACATTTGAAATATACCAAGAAGAAGAGCTAATAGTATTGCAGCTTCTATGTAATCAGGTGTCCCGGGAATGAAAAGGCCGGATAAGGCTGATGCGGTCATGAGAGATAGAACTGCTACAGGGCCTGTGGCGAGTTGCTTGCTTGAGCCGAAAAAAGCCGCAATAGTTGGTGGAATAAGCGAAGCATATAGGCCATATTGCGCAGGGAGTCCGGCAAGCTGGGCATAAGCGAGAGACTGTGGAATAAGAATAAGAGCTACAGTAATGCCAGCTATGAAATCAGATTTAAGAAAAGCGGGTTTCACTTTCAGGAAGAAAGATTTCATAAGATGTATTTTAAGTTTAATAATATAAATATTATGAATGCAAGGGGATTTATTTATTACGTCTTGTACTCGAAGCTAAGCTGGATTATAATCTTCAACAATTATATGGGCAGAAAGTTAAAAATTTTTTTAGAAAATTTTCTTCCTTATCTCACGGTTTTTCTGGCATCACTTTACCGGCCGATTGATCCGGATCTTGGATGGCATCTGAAATATGGAGAATATTTTTTTAAACATTTTCGTATCCTCCGGGAGAATATTTTTTCTACAGAAATGGCAGGTTTTATGTGGCCAAATATTTCATGGGGTGCGGATCTTTTCTATTTCGGATCTTATAGATTAGGGGGATTTTTAGGTCTTACTCTTTTGGGAGCTATCGTGGTTACCCTTACTTTTTATTTTTTTGCAAAAGCATTCAATCTGGATTTTTGGGAAAAAGCGGTGATATTCCCTCTCATACTTTTTTTCATGAATCCAGTAAACTCAAATTCATTCAGGGGTCAATCTCTCAGTCTTTTATTATTTGGGATATTGGTGTATCTTTTTACCCGCTACGAAGAGAAAAAAGGCAAAACCCTTTACTTTGTTCCTTTAGTTTTTCTAATATGGGCAAATATTCATGGGTTATTCGTTTTAGGGCTCGGCGTATTCGTAATTTGGGAGATATTTTATCTTTTACTTCGATATTCCGATAATAAGAGTTGGCATGTCTTGATTCCGCAAATAAAGATACTAGGTATTGTTACTTTTTTATCGTTTGGTGCGACGCTCATTCATCCGTTTGGATTTGAAATTTATCAGGATGCATTCTCGCATTTTAATGACCCTTTGCTTAAGCGTATAGCTGAGTACTTGCCAGCAGCAGAGTTATCACAGCAATGGATGAACCTTATTTTTACATTAGTTCTTGCGGGAGTTGGCATCTTAGCCTATATATTTTCAGATGTATGGAAAAAGAAACTCTCACAAATTGGAACGTTTTCTGTTCTGTATATTCTTTCTACTTGGGTAAGGCGATATTCATGGGCAATGTATTATTTGGTAATACCCTTTTTGAAACCAATAGTAAATTTTATTCGTCCCGATAGCAAAAGAAGCATTTTTTATGGAGGATGCATACTATTTATTATCTACATTACTGTCGTCTTGCTTCTAAAACAACCTTATCGTCAATTCACTGATATGAATTGGGATGTGTATTGCAGTGAGTTTGCAAAGTGCTCCCCGACTGCTGCCAAAGTACTTAATAAATACTACATAGAAGGTAAAACCATGACTCTTTATAATTGGGGTGGTTGGCTTATTTGGAATTATCCAGACTTGAAGCCGAGTGCTGACGGAAGAATGCATTTATGGCGTGACGAGAAAGGTTATAGCGCATTCGAACATGATTACGCCTACGAGCAAAACGTAAGAGATATAGATGATTCCAAATATGACGTAGTATTCACTGCCACTTACAAACCTATTTACAAAAGATTAAGGAAGCTCGCGGAAGAGAAAAAGTGGAAATTCATATATCAAGATGAAACTACTGCTATATTTATTCGATATTAGCTTCACTTCCCTGTGTGTGATAAAATATATTGATTCATAATGTCATATGAAAGCTAATACAATATCCCCCATGGCCTACATAGTTTTATATGAAAAGGGTAAATTTTTACTTACTCAGCGAAGGGCCGATGAAGATGATGACCCAATTTTTGATAAAAAATGGCAGTTTCCAGGAGGAGGATTGGAGATAGGTGAACATATAAAAGGTTTAGTGCAAAGGGAAGCTAAAGAAGAACTTGGAATTGATATAGATTTGAAGCGTACACTTGCAGTAACTGAGTTGATATCCCATAGATCTGATTGGCATAGGCTTTGTATGGCATTTCTGTGTAAGAGGATGGATGATAAACAGAAAATAAAAGTGAATCAAGAATCGTATGATTATGGCTGGTTTAGTATCGAAGAGGCGTCAAAGCTTGATCTTATGCCTATGACACTAAATGTTCTTAAGTATGTGGCTAAATATTATCGATTATTCAAGTTAGGAGTTTTAGGTGTCATAAAAAATGATAAAAAATATCTACTTGTAAAGATCCATTATCCAGGTAAGAAGAAAGTGCACGATAAATGGGGTTTTATGATGGGTACATGTGATATAAATGAAAATCTTGCCGATACTTTAATTCGTGAAGTAAAGGAAGAAACTAATCTTGACGTACGAATAGTAAGGCCGCTTCTTCACACGATTGAAATGTATGATATAAAAATATTTCCTTATCTTGTTGAGCCTATCAATCACTCTCAGCAAATTAGATTAAATCATGAAGCATCGGAATGGGGATGGTTTACTTATAAAGAGGCCATGAACTTGGATCTATATGGGGATACAGCTGTAATATTAAGCGAAGTTAATAAAAGTGAACAATAAGTATTTATTTAAACGAAATTTAGTCATCTGCTGATGTAAGGTGCTTATAATGTTTATCGCGTTCCTCTCTGAAGCTGTTAATATCTAAGCCGATTCTTGTAATCATGTTTGAGATATGGCGTGCACCTAAATAGTGAGGTACTACTATGTAGGTAGCACCGGTTTCATACAATGTCTTTGCTTCTTCTTTATCGTATGTAAGTATTATTATAATTGCCTTTGGATTTACTTCGTGAACGAATTTAGTAAGTAGTAGATTGGTTTTTATATCCGGTATTGTCGAAACTATAAGCTTCGATTTGTTAAGTCCCAGTTCTTCCAAAAATTCTACGTCTTCTGCATCGCCATATCTAAAAGGTATATCTTTTTCCTCAAGTCTCCGGATGGATTCCGGATTAAAGTCGATGACCACAAATGGCTTACCCAATTTTTTAAATGTTCGAACGAAATCGTTCCCGGCCCTATCGTACCCGAAAAGTATGAGCTCATATGAGTGGTCCATGGTTTTATTTTCTTTCCCGACAGTTTTTCGTAATTCAAGGAATTTGAGAAATTTTTCTAGATGGTGGTATATATGTTCAGAATAAAGAATAAGATATGTAGATGCGGGTATAGTAATTAATCCTACCAAAGTAATAAGAGAAAGCGTTTTTTGATCTATATGGCCCGCATTAAAACCAACTGTCGCAAGGATAAGTGAAAATTCGCTAATTTGTGCAATTGCTACACCTGTCATGAAATTGGTTTTCCTTTTAAAACCCAAAAGGTTCATGATTATTATCATGATGACCGGATTGCCAATTAATACGAATATTGAAAATAATAAAACTGGCAAGACTAGATCACTTATATTCTCAAATACCATTTGAGATCCTAGGGAAATGAAGAAAAGTATTACGAAGAAATCTCTAAGCGGTTTTAACCTTGACCCTGCTTCATATGCAAAAGGGGTCATAGATAGAACGACTCCTGCGACGAGGGCTCCTATCTCTACCGAAAAACCCAGAATATAAAATACTGATGCCAATCCTAATCCCCAGCTTAAGGAAAATAGGAAGAGCAATTCCTGGCTTGACGCGATAAATTTACTAATTTTAGGCATGGTATATATACTTATAATTGATAGATTTACAAAAAGTAGAAGACCTTTGATTATAAGCTGGAGTGAAAAAAACAGTAAGTCAGTATTTTGAGATTTAGTAAGGGAAGATATCACAAGAAGGGCAATAGTAGCCACAATATCTTGAACAAGTAAAAATCCGATAGCTATTTTCCCGTACAGTTTATGCAAATCGCCTTTATCGGAAATGAGCTTGAGTATGATGATTGTGCTACTGAAAGTTAATGCGATTGATATATAAATTGCCGCTATGCGTTCGATGCCGAGTATTAAAGCAAGACCGAATCCTATACTTGTGGTAATTATGACTTGTCCGATTCCGGTGAGAAGCGACACTTTCCCTATTTCCTTAATAATCTTTGGGTTCATATGAAGGCCAACTATGAAAAGAAGAGCTGTGATGCCCATTTTAGAAAATACTTCTATATGCTCAGATGAATGTACGACGTTTAAGAAGTGAGGTCCTGCAAGGATGCCCGTAATAATGAAGCCTATGATTAAAGGTTGCTTTAAGAGCCGCATAACTACGGAGACTGCTGTTGCTAAAATAAGTATTCCGACCAATTCATTGAAAACAACCATAGTTCTAGAATAACAAAAAATTAATTATTTGCGTATTGGTTTTTTAAGTTTATAGTATAATACTTCCTAATTATATGCTGTCTTATGTTTTATTTGGAATCATCCTGGGGGCTCTGTGCGTTTTTGTCGTTCTTAAATTTATAAGTCGAAAACATAGTGAAGATTTAGGTAATAAACTGGAGAATAAATTGCTTGAAATATTTCCCCGCATTCTTCAAAACGCGAATCAGCAACTCATAACTATGGCCGATCAAAAATTGAATGCTGAAAAGCAGGATATTAAGACAGATCTAGTAAATAAAAAATCTGCGATAGAAGATACGATTAAAAAATTATTACTAGAACTTGAAAAAAGTAATAAACGAATGGAAGAAGTTGATCGTGACCGCATAGGTTCATTCCGTGAGCTCAAGACTGAAATTGAAAATAACAGAAAACTTACTGAACAATTATCGGTGACTGCTGATAATTTGCGACGAGTACTTTCGAATAATCAGTTGCGCGGACAGTTCGGCGAACAGGTCGCAGAAGATCTTTTAAAGATGTGTGGATTTGTGAATGGAGTCGATTATCTTTATAACAAATCATTAAAAGAAGGTGAGTCAAGACCGGATTTTTCTGTATTACTAACCGATGGGGGAAAAATAAATATTTTTGTCAAAATACCCAAATAAA
>CAYMDS010000064.1:0-5927 GCA_964389405.1 uncultured Gammaproteobacteria bacterium | reverse complement strand
TACTCTCTTTTCTCAAGGGGAAAATACTTACTAGGAGAAATATCTGTCTTTTTAATAAGCTTCCATTTTTTCAGTTTGTTCATATTGACAGAAAGAGATTCTTCACTGCGCCCAGAATGACAAGGTGAGTATTATTTTGGAATTTTAATAGTATCTCCTGTTTTGAGGCCGAATTCTTTTGCAAGGCCAGCATTTAATTCGATGACTTTATCAGCTGGCTCTGTAGGAGTATATAGAGAAAGATTTTCGGCTTTTTCAGTTTCAGGCTGAACGTTTTCATAAATAGTGACTATTTTCTCCCCATTTATGAAAATTATATCTATCGGAAAGCGCATGTCTTTCATCCAGAAAGTATGGGTATCTGTTTTTTGGAATTTAAAAAGCATACCTTTATCTTTCGGAAGAGAATCTCTTGCGGATAATCCTTTTCTCTGCTCGTCTTCGCTATCTGCTATTTCTAATGAGATTTTGTTACCTTTAATATCGATTGCTTGCTGGTTTCTGGCTGATGTCAGAGCAGAAATGCTAAAATACGATATAGCGACTAAAACCAGAAGAATTACAGCAAATATAAGAATATTTTTTAACATAATTCGATAAAAGCTATGAGTCCTAAGTTATAAATTTTAACTAATCATTATAAATTCATAATTAGTAACTCATGAATTGCTCATAGTTCTTTCTTAAGTAGTCTTGCGATTCTTGATGTCGATCGATTTTCTATTTTATCTAAAACCTCGACTACCCGTATGCCTAACTTTTTCGCCTGACGCTTTTTATGGATTCTGCCTGGATCAGTCTTCGTTGTCGCGATTATATCAGGTTTCAAGCTATAAATCATTTCATCATACTCCTCATTACTTTTAAAATGCGGTAGAAGGACAATGTAATCAGTAAAAATTACACTTTCTAGGACACTGGCGCGGTCTGACTGGGGGTTGATAGGTCGATGATTGCCTTTAAGCTCCTTTATTCTAGTATCACTTTCAAGAAGAAGAAATAAGAAGTCAGCCTCCAGTTTTGCTTTTTTAAGAAACTGGATGTGACCTATATGAATGATATCAAAGCACCCTCCGACTAGGACTATAGTTTTTCCATTAGTTTTTAGTCCTTCTGCTATTTTAATTACGGTTTCAATATCTATGATTTTTTGCATAGATTATTCTTTAGTACCACGCATGTAAACAGCTTGCCATGGTCGATATCGAGAATTAAATGTATCATCTGAAATAACCTCTCCATCTTTTCTCACGACGCGGGTGAAATAAACATTTGCTCCCGAAACAGCGAAATCGACTTGTTTAACCTCGCCTTTTGGCAGAGTAGGGTCATCAATATAAAGAGGTTCTGGTGAAGATGTTACCGAGGTTATAACTGGCTTGGATATAGTTACTTGCCGATCATCTTTCGTTCCGTATAGCTCAAAAGTGAGATAACCTGAGTCAGGATTTACATCTGTTTTAATTAATAGATGATGTTTAGTATCGTTTTTAAATTTAAAATCTACAGATGGTACAAATATAGCCGCATCGAATCCCGGTCCACTATCTTGCTCGTAATAGCTTACTCTATAAGCATGGGGATTACGTTCAACTATGGGTAATCCGGCATTTAAAACTGCTCGAAAGAAGGTCGTTGATACCTGACAAACCCCTCCGCCATCACCTAATACAGTTCTTCCGTTTTGGATGATATAAGCTTGTTTATATCCCGTAAAAGTAGACACATCCCCCAGTGCTTTATTAAATGAGAATATCTCATCTGGCTTTATGAGGATACCATTCAAGCGTGTGGCTGCTAAAGCGATATTGTACATTCTATTAGGAATGGATCCGACAAATTGGGATGATCCTACCGCTACAAGTTCTTTTATACCGAAGTTATTTGCTTCATCTGTTGTGGTTTCCGGATGTAGAATTTTTACGGGAATTGCGATATAGATAGCTAATGGTTTAGTGGATTTTACTACCGTCAGGGTTTTTGCTGAAACACGTTTTTTTAACTCTGTACTGTCTAATTCCTGTCCATCTGAAGATGTCTGAAACTCTAAGACTTTTCCGTCTTGAAAGGTAAATCGGGCATCAATAGGTGTTTTGTAAATTTTTTCTGATATGGCTGATACTTGCTTAATAAGATAATCTTCATCATATTTGTAGGATCCAGGTAGATGGACACCATATAAATATGACTGCGCAATCAGACTGAAATTTGCGATGGCATTTGATGCCCTTCCTATGCTAAATGCTTGGTTCGCAAGTAACTCCTCATTATATCCGAAATCTAGATCTTTAGCCGAAATTGTGGCTATTAATTCATCATGTTTGAGATGAAAAATTGTCTTTTGAATTTGCTGGTTTTTTTTATTAAAATATTGCGATACTTCATCCTTTGTTTTTCCGCTGAAATCTATATTATCTATATAAATACCAGGGAAAACTACATCTCTATATGTATTTCTATAAATAATATATGTAAAGCTTATAAAAAAAAACAAACCTAGAACGGCACCACTTACAAACCAAAAATAGCTTCTAATTAGGCGAATTAATAGTTCTTTTTTATGCTCAGATATTAAATATTTAATAGAAAATTTCATATAATTTGCCAGGAATACAATGAATATTATACTATAAAACCATGCCTGTCTGTTTTAGTCATTCATATTAAGCATATTGCATTAATTAATATTATTTATGGACGATCAAACAATTTTTACGACCCAAAAGGATGAATCTCAGAAAGATCCTTCCTCAGTTGACCCTTCATCCCGGATAACGACACAAGATTTATACGGTCCGTCAAGTGCGGAGACGGCAAGCACTCAGAATCAGCAGAACACAACGTCTCTGCCGGTTGCAGCACAGCCTTTATCCGTTCCAGCACAGCCTTTGACATCCTCCGGAGATACAGCAGTCTCTTTTTCTGAAGTGGAACCCCTGACGGGTGGATCTATGCCACCCTCGAAGATTAAATCATTTTTAAGCAATAAAAAATTATTGGCGGGTGTAATAGTGGGTTTAGTATTAATATTTATTATATTTATCGGAATTATATCTCGAATATTTGGCGGGGGCGAAAATAAAGGAATAACAAATGCGACCTTAACCTACTGGGGACTTTGGGAAGAGAATAAAACAATGCAGTCCGTAATCAACGATTTTCAGAAGAAATATCCGGGAATAAAAATAAACTATGTCAAGCAAGACCCTCAAAAATATAAAGAAAGATTAATTACTAGAATCAAAAATAATACAGAGGCTCCTGATATATTTACTTTTCATAATTCATGGGTTCCAACGCTCACGAATTCATCAGATACTATTTTGTTACCATTACCCCAGGATGTAATAAAGCCGGAGGAATTTCAAAAAATATATTATCCTGTTATCGTAAGAGATTTGTCAAAGAGTGGCGCAATTTATGGTTTGCCGCAGGGCATAGACGTCTTAGCCTTATTTATCAATAAAGACATTTTTGATGCTGCAGGTAGTAAGGCACCCAAAACGTGGGAGGAATTTAATGCAGCTGTTAGGAAACTTACTGTAAAAGATAAAAGCGGAACTATACAAACATCAGGGATCGCGCTTGGTACTTATGATAATGTTACACACGCCCCGGATATTATATCGCTTATCATGGCTACAAATGGAGTGGATTTATCAGCACTTGATAAGCAATCGGATTTTGTAAAAGAGTCACTTCTCCTTTACTCTTCATATGCAAAGGGTGAGGAATCAGTATGGAGTTATAGCTTAGGTCCATCCAGGGATGTGTTCGCGTCAGGTAAAATAGCGATGTACTTTGGTTTCTCGTGGGATATATTTGCAATTCAAGCCATAAGTAAAGATCTAAACTTTTCAGTACATCCTATACCCTATCTACCTACGGGGGATACGCAAAGCAAGGTTACGATTGCGAACTATTGGGCAAATGGGGTATCCGTCCAAACTAAATACCAGAAAGAATCATTATTGTTTATAAAGTTTTTATCTGAAAAAGAAACTATACAGAAACTTTTTACGGAAGCAAGTAAGAGTAGGTTATTTGGAATGCCGTATCCAAGAACTGATATGGCATCATTGTTATCTGATAATCCTATGGTTTATCCTTTTATCGAGCAGGCAGGACATGCTACATCAACAGTTTTTTCAAGCGATACACACGATTCTTTATACAATAGTCTACTGAATGATTATTTAGGTAATGCAGTTAGAGAAATATCTGCCGGGGGATCTGTAGATTCTGCTACTGAAACATTTTTAAATGGGGTAAATCAAGTTCAGTCGCAAAGTCTCCAATAAATTTGACAATGAAAACTGGTATTGCCCAACTTCGTCTAAAGCGCCATTTCAGAGAGGCCATAAAACAGACGCTTTTATACGCTCATATTTTTGATAGCCCTCTCACGCGTCATGAATTATGGTATTACCTGAAAACTAAAGCAAAAATAAGAAAAGATGATTTCTACTACATGCTTAATTTTTTGCCAAGGGGAGTTAAGATGTCAAATGGTTATTATTATCTTACGAGTAATAAAAATGTAGTTATAGATCGAAGTCACAGGGAAGCTGTAAGTCGTAGAAAATTTCAGATCGCCAAAAAAGTAGGAAATTTGCTATCAATTATCCCGACCATTCTTTATATAGGAGTCAGTGGAAGTCTGTCGATGAAGCATGCGGTAGAGAATGATGATATAGATTTCTTTATTATAACTAGAAAAAATAGTTTATGGATTACCCGATTATTTTGTTTATTAATATTAGAAATATTTAATTTGCGAAGATCAAAGTTTTCTAGAAACCCGCGAGATAAGATATGTATTAATATGTTGATTGATGAGACTCAGCTTAAATTTCCTAAAGACAGACAAGATATATATACGTCCCAAGAGATAGCTCAGTTAAAAACATTATACTCCAGAAGCAACACCGTGTTAAGATTTTACCATTTAAATGCATGGATAAATAGCTTCATGCCAAACGTTTTATCAGATGTACATAAGATTTCTAAAAGTAACTCTGAGGAGTTATTATTAGGAAGTTGTAGATTAGTTGGAAATTTTTTACTACCAATTATTCTCTTTGAGAAATTGGCGGAAAAAATCCAATTATGGTCAATTAAAAAAAATCAAACCAGCGAGACTGTTTCGAAATCCTTTGTAGCATTTCATCCTTTTGATTACCGCGAGTACGTTTTGGAGAAGTATAAGATTTTATTGATTAATCATAATTTGAGATATCCGTTTACGTATTATAAGCAAGCGCCTAGAAAATATAAAAACATAAATATCAATAAGGCAGATGTTTTATCTCCAAAATCATTTTATCTTTTTAATAGTTCTTGATAATAAATTTCATCAGTCGCGATTACTGCCGGATTCTTATTGTATTTGCAAAAATGCTCTGATAGTATAAAAGTATGAGAAGGCTTTTGGTAGTTATGTTTTTTATATCTTTCCTGTGGATACTTTTCCTTCCCTCTGCCTATGCTCAGATAACTCCCTCTCCTGCCCTTGATCCTGGGTGTATACAAACCGAAATTGGGTGCATAGATACAGATGTAAAAAGATTTGCTGGACAGTATTATAAGTATGGCTTAGGAATAATAGGGGGCTTTGCAGTATTAATGATCATATTCGGGGGTTATCAGATATTGGTATCCCATGGGAATCCGAAAATCCTAAATGATGGAAAAACTATTATCTCATATGCATTGGCAGGTTTATTCTTGGCAATATTCGGATACTTATTTGTAGAAGTGATTTTGGTAGATGTTTTGCATATCCCTGGTTTTGGTTAGATATTATTGTAATGAAAAAAATTCTGCCCGCAATCATTTACTTAGTTTTAGGATTAACTATTCTCTCAAAAAGTGTAGGGTTTGCATATGCAGATGATACACCTTTTCCTTCTCCAGCTGTTCCTTAT
>CAYMDS010000063.1:0-5946 GCA_964389405.1 uncultured Gammaproteobacteria bacterium | reverse complement strand
ACGGCTCTTGTGATGCCCTTTGGTATAAAGATGAGAAATGGATAGATGGCTTAAATGGAAAAGAGATAAATATAAAACCCATTTTAGCTATCGAAGGAACAGATGCGTTAAATAGAAATTCTGGCGGTAATGCACTTTATCAAAGATTTCATCATGCACTGGGTGCAGTAAAAAACGGTCTGGTGGGAGTCTATTACTTAAAAAAAGGTAGACAGAAAATACAACCAGATCTATTCGGTATTGCTTATTTTGCGTCAAAAGTCGAACAGGGGAAATATTTAATAATCGACGATTTACAAATAGTCAGAGATTTACTTGAGTTATATAATAACAAACCCGCATTTTATTCCTATATAGATAAGTATCTTCAGCATATGTATAGTATATTTCTTACAAAATTTAATAGTGCCTACGGAGGTAATTGGGAGACATTTGCAGAAAAGAGATCAACAATAATAAAAGAAGATTACGTTATTAAATATGCTGGAAGAATGCGCCGCAATTTTACAGAGGGGGCGCAACGGGCAGGGCACATAGCAGTAGGTGAAATGTTTTTAACAAAATATTACTTTTATAATAAACGCTTTTATTATTTATTCCCAAAAATGACGCATAAAGATTTAGAAATATTAGACCATTCCAAAACAACCGATAAAGAATGGTTTTTGTTGCGTAATGAACCTAATGTGGAAATAAAGACTATGGATGATATTATAGGTTTAGATAGTAAAACAAGAGCTAAACTTTTAGAAATTCAAGATATACCACTTAAAGGTACCGCTTTAAGCGTGTTTAATAACTGCGTTAAAATAATAGAGCTAGGTTTAAAAAATGGTAGCATGCAATTAAAATAGATTTATATTTGCTTATGTTACATAAAAAACGTCTCATTTGTTTTCAATAATGTAAAATGAAGATATGTATAAACTCTCACCTTCTGATTTCGCTTACCTTTATGAAGAATGTAAACACTGTTACTACTTCAAAATAAAATATGGGATTACCCAGCCAAGTATGCCCATGCCAGGTGTATTTTCTGCCTTAAATACAAGAATACAAGGAAGCCTAGTTGGTAAAAACCTACAGACACTTTCCAATTCTTTACCAGATTGCCAAGTATCTAGTCAGGAGGGGTTTGTAGAATCTACTATAATCCCAGATACTACCTGTTTCATTAAAGGTAAATATGATCTTTTATGCAAAAATCATGATGACACGTATACGCTAGTGGACCTAAAGATCAGCCAACCCGCGGACGATAAAATGGAGAAGTACAGAACACAGTTAACCGCTTACAAATATGCTATGGAAAATCCTAAATTTAATAAACCAATCAAAATATCAAGAATGGGTTTACTGATATTTTATCCAGATGCAGTGTTTTTTGAGGAGGGAATAGCAAAATTAACTTTCCCACCAAAATGGCTTGAAGTTTCTACTAACGAATCTGACTTCTTTAACTTTATAAAGACTATAGATACTCTTTTAAATGGCCCTATACCACAAGAAAGTACTGACTGTAAATGGTGCCAGTATAAACATGTAAAAGATGGAGTTACTGTTAAACAGTCGGCAGACGAAGAAGTATCCATATTTTAAGTTTTGCATTACGATTTAGAGGTTTATTTAGGAGTATATAATTAAAAATATGAGTAGATATCAAATAGGAGATATAAAATGTTCATGTGGAAATATGGTACCGATGGAGTTATATGAGAGTGTTAATGTAACAGTAGATCCTAAACTCTTATCTAAAGTAAAATCTAGAAAAATTAATTCTTTTTATTGCGATAAATGCGGAGAGAAGAGTGAATTAGCATATCAATTTCTCTATGTAGATATGAAAAATAACTACTGGGTTTGGGTATACCCTGAAG
This sequence comes from uncultured Gammaproteobacteria bacterium, assembly GCA_964389405.1. Lineage (GTDB taxonomy): Bacteria > Patescibacteriota > Microgenomatia > Levybacterales > UBA12049 > CAYMDS01. Next base: position 4,069 of record CAYMDS010000063.1, on the reverse strand, counting down.
CAGCTCGTAAGAATAAGGACGCTATAGAAAAAGAACTTCAGCATACTGGGAATATGCAAAATATTGCGGACAAACTTGGTATTGGTAATCCAAAAATAGTATTTGGGTATAACGAATTATTCGAGATTATAGACCCCTCTTTAAAAGATAATGGATCAAATAGTAAACCCCAAGATCCTGAAGTTGAGTATTTTTTTGCAAAAAATGTCGACCCCTTTTTATCCAAAGATGAACTTATAAATCTATACACTACGGCTTGCGAAGAATATGACACGGAAGATCTGCAAGCGGCTGAGAAAAAGTTTATGAATGACTATATCGCAAGCAAAAAGGGAAATAAAATATCATCTAATAAGATTCTTGAATTAATTATAAAAATTGCTAATAAGAGGTTGGTAAAACTTCAAAAAGAAAGCGGCCTGGGTGAATCGGAGATAGATCACAATATTTTATTTAGCTCTGGGGACAAAGATGAAACCAGTGTGATGTTTATCCCAAAAAGACTGGAAATTCACGGTTTACCTAAATTAAATAACTTTCCATTAAATATCTTATTTAGTTCTGTTAATCGAAACAGTGAAACTATAGATCCCATAATAACTGCAGAATATATTCCGGATATTGGTAGTTTTACTGAAGAAGATAAACAACAAAAACTAAAGTACGTCGACAAGTCTGATAAAACAGAAAAGCATTGGGCTGAAGTTATTTTCGATACTTCTAACGGATCTTATACTGGACATAAATACATTGATCGTAAACAGGTCGGTAGTGCCATTGGTAAAGACTGGAATACATTCTTTATACATTTTAGTGCGTTAGGGGCAACTGAATAATAATTAACATTAAACTTTAGATAATACTATGCCTGAAATAGATTACCAAAAACTACTAGATCAAACTTACAAACTAGCCCTAGAAGGAGCACATATTACCGTACCATTTTTACGACAGAAACTAGATATTGAGGATGAAGATGTTGCAATGGCAGTTATTCGAGTCTTAGAAAATTATGGGAAAATAATTTACGTTGATTTAGAAGGAGAAAGGTTCTGGATGGATGTTACCAAGCTTCAACCCAGCTTTGGGATGCCCGATAACCCAGAAAAGGATGAAAATCTGATCAAATTAATCACCTCCGCAAAAAAGGAGAAACTCCGGTATATACCGCCATTGTTGATATAAATAAGATTAAACCATTCTGTGATTACAAACCAAAAAAAGAACGTTTTGATAAAACAGAAAAATATCTTAGAAAAAACATTGAGGACCAGGATCCTCCGCGCCTTCATGTTTATCAAAACGGAGAATATCTTATCATGAACGATGACTATAACGCTTATTTTACCTACATAGAAGAGGGTTTTAAAATGGTACCTTGTATTATCTTCGGAGAAGTAGATTTAGACGGTGTTCAAAATAAAGAACTTATTAATTATAACTAGCAATATTATAAATGAGTAAACCTAAAGAAAAAGGAACAACTAGAGTGTATAGCTTTGCAAGGGATACCTATTACGATAGTGATACGATCATGAAGCAGTACAAGGACAGAATCGAATATTTACTAAAAAGCGATAAAAGTGAAGAACAGAAGTCCAAGGAAAAAGAGAAACTTGAATACAATATGATGTTAGATCCAAGAAGAACTGATATATTTTACGATACCCAAGATAATGCTATAAAAAATCGTAAGGTCGCTGAACGCTTAGACAGCATAAGTAAGAGCAGCGAAGATAATTTCTTATCCCATGAGTATGTTTTGGAATGGTCCGATTACAAACCATCTACCTGGGTATATAAATTTAAAATAGATATTACTAAATTAAATGTCGATGCTATTGTTAACGCTGCAAATAGTATGTTAGTAGGAGGCGGTGGTGTTGATGGTGCTATACATAGAGTTGCAGGTCCTAAACTAAGAGAAGAGTGCGAAATAATAAGGAAAGAAAAGCATCCTAAAGGTTTACCTACAGGAGAAGTGGTTATTACTAAGGGATATGATTTACCATCGAAGTTCGTGATACACACTGTAGGTCCTATCTGGGAAGATGGTAACCACGGAGAACCCGATCTTCTATATAAGTGCTACTTTAATTCTCTACTTTTAGCAAAAGAAAATAATATAAAGACTATCGCATTCCCAGAAATAAGCACAGGCGCATACGGATATCCAATAGAGTTTGCTCGTAAAATTACGTTAAAGGCTATAAACGATTTTTGTGAAAAATATCCCGGTGGTGTTGAAGAAATACTTTTAATTACCTATGAGGGATTAGAATGAAATTTAATATGGAGATTCTGATATATGAATATTGAGTGGAAAATTACAAACGAAGACGTTAACAGTGTAAAGGCGATTATCGAAAAGCATAAGGATAATCCATTTGTTATTAATAGGGTCAGAAGAAACGTTAAAGGAGAAGGAATCAACTTAACGCCGGAAACTATTTGGAACTCAATATTACAATCCTTACTGACCACACAAGAAAAATCTGGTCCTGGTTCGGCTGTTGTAAATTTAATTAATAAGAAACCCTTCCCTCTTAGCTTAACTGAAATATCATCAAAAAGTGATAAATATTCTTATATATATGAAGTATTAAAGAGCAACAGACTGCATTACTATAACAACAAAACCGATTGGATCTTTAATGACTTTAATTTAATGACTCCGGAGTATATTAAATATTTAACAGATTCTTTAACCGCACTTATTAAATCCGACTCGCTTATGGAAGAGAGGCCATTGGCGCACCAGATAGCGACTGATTTTAAGGGTATCGGCCCTAAGCAGTCGAGAAACTTTTTACAAATGCAGGGTCTAACAAAATACATATTACCTATAGATAGCAGATTAACAACTTGGTTTAACGAGAATCGTTTATTCCCGTTTAAGATTGATTCCAATTCTTTATCAAGTATTAACTTTTATGAATTTATTGAAGATGGTATACAGGAATTATGCAAAAATGCAGATGTGTATCCATGTATACTTGATGCCTGTATATTTGTAAGTTTCAATAAGGGTAATTACGAAACACAGTTTAATTAAATTTAGTATTTTTTAATTGCGAAGATACTTTTATTCGGTCCGTCCATTTTCCTGTGCCAGCCCAAAGCAAACTTCGGCCACCTCCAGATATGCAACATATAGCTTTTCTTAAAAATATCAATTATATAGGCTTTACATATTGCTGGTTTTTCTATAAATTCTAATAATATATCGGGGTTATCATCTAGGTCGACTTTCACATGAGAACCTAGCTTATTATTCTTTTCTAATTCTTTTTCTTCTCCCCAAGATAACGTATCGTCAAACCAAATAAAATCTTCACTCATATCAATAGCCTCTGTTTTTAACGTATTCCAAGATGTTGGCTTGATTTTCATTGCTAGAGGTATTAATTCAGGCAAAAATTTACCTAGATAAGCGGTAGGAATGCTTGGGTCACCATTACAATGAGTTGTAAGCCAATACACATCGTGTTTATCAAGCATGTATTCTAAGAACTCCTTTAAATGATTGGCAGGACGCATATTGTACATATCTGTGTTTATCAAGGTGTCGTCTATATCAAGGTAAATCTTCATTTTGCAGATTCCTGCTGTCGTTTTTTGCTTTCAGCAACTACATATTGAAACACTCCAGAAACCGAGCTATCAACTCTCAGTTTGGTTTTCTTTGAGTGGTACCAAAAACAATCATATTCCTCATCTATTTCAAAATTGGCGCCTTTCTTAATAAAAACGTAATTACCAAAACCTCCGGAGAATTGAGTAAATAAGTCACTATATTGATTGATCTTTTCTGATATAGCTTCGTACATCTCTTTGTTTACAGAAACATTTGTTTCAAAGGTAATTATTTTATCCTCGTCTTCAACCACACATATAAGAATACCCCCTACATTACCCATTGCACCTTCAGCAGAGATCTCACAATAAATAATCTTGTTAAAATCAATATTTTCTATATTTTCAGGAGTAATAAGTATGCTAAAAGGATAAATAATTGGTTTTTTTAAAACGCCTCTGTATAGAGTTACCATAGCTGTATTTTATCATC
>CAYMDS010000062.1:0-5979 GCA_964389405.1 uncultured Gammaproteobacteria bacterium | reverse complement strand
TGACAGAGAAAAAGTTTGTGTATTCGGAAAATCTTCTTTAAAGCGAATAAGGTTTCTATAATCAGCACCTCTCCATGAGTAAATACTTTGGGAGAAGTCTCCTACCACACATACATTATTATATTTTTTAGCAAGTAACTTTGTGAGGACATATTGCGCTCTATTTGTATCTTGATATTCATCGATGAGAATATATTGAAACTGCTCCTGATATTTTTTAAGAATAGTTTCATCTGCTTGAAAAAGCGCTACCGTGTGGGATATAAGGTCGTCAAAGTCCATTGCGTCATTTTCTTTCAAAAGTTTTTGGTAGGTAGGATAAACTCTCGCCACTGTTTTCTGAAATTGGCCTCTAGCAAAGAGCGCATATTGTTCAGGTGTAATCAGCTCACTTTTAGCGCTGCTTATAGTTCCCAATACAGCAGTGGGTTTAAAATCTTTTATGGATATATATAGGCTTTCCATAGCCTGTTTTATCAAGTCTAAGGAGTCAGTATCATCAAAGATTGTGAATCGTGAAGAAAAACCTATTTTTCCTCCCTCTTTTCTTAACAACTTGGCACAAAAAGAGTGAAATGTAGATATAAAAGGTCGTGGAGTATTAATATTTAGTCGTTGTTTAGTAAAAAATTTTTGAATTCTTTCTTTCATTTCATTTGCAGCTTTATTGGTAAATGTAACCATAAGAATATTCTCAGGACTTACATTTTTTTCCATGATCAGATAAATGACCTTATAAGTAAGGACTCTTGTTTTTCCAGAACCCGCGCCAGCAAGCACTATGATAGGTCCGTTTGTCGTCTCTACAGCTTTTTGTTGCTCAGCATTTAAAGAGTTGAGTAGATCACTTTTCATAAGGTATAATGATTCAGTCTTATCATTTTAGCATAGGATGTTATGATGATCTGAGATCAGATTGTGTGTATAAAATATGAAGAAGCTTTTTATTGTAGCAAACTGGAAATCTTACAAGACACAAAAGGAGGCAATGGAATGGCTTAATCTGCTAGGCAAAGCAGATTTTTCTCAATATGAAATAAAAGATAAAGAGGTAATACTCTGTCCACCGTTCCCACTTCTTCCCCTTTTGCATGATTTGATCACCAATTCCTTTAGTAATTCGGATTTGTTATTACGCTTGGGATGCCAAAATATTTCAGAATTTGAAGAAGGTGCCTATACTGGCGAAGTGTCAGCGAAGCTTATTAGTGAATTCTGCCATTATGCAATCATAGGACATTCTGAAAGAAGGACTAATTTTAATGAAGCAGATGATATGTTAAGTAGAAAAGTAACGATTTCGAATAGGTATAATATTACGCCAATTTTTTGCATTCAAGGAAAAGAAACTATTATCCCGGAAGGAGTGGACATAGTAGCTTATGAACCAATTTCAGCAATAGGTACTGGCCGGCCGGATGACCCATCTGATGCGGAAGAAGTAGCAAGATACGTGAAAGAAAATCATAAAGTTAATACTGTCCTATATGGAGGAAGTGTTGATGAGAATGATGTTAAGTTATTTACAAGTCTACCTAATATAGCTGGGGTTTTAGTAGGAGGAGCAAGTCGTGATGCAGATAGATTTAGTAAGATTATCAAAAATGGCTGAGCATAATTTATAAAGTCTTAGGTTATTATGCGAATGTGTACGAAAGTATATGTTCGCATAATTCTTGTTGGACGAATACATTTTATATGCCAAGGCGTAAGCAAAAAATTACACATAAAAGAGTAGTGATAGTTTTTTTTGTAATAGTAGCATTTTTGGGAATATTGTTTTTTTCAAAAGTTGCAGCATACATAAAACCTTTATTCGAGTTAGCTTTTGAGAGAAAAATTGAACTGAAAAAGACGAATGAAGAGAAAATAAATATACTTTTATTAGGTATTGGAGGCGGATCTCATGATGGACCATTGCTTACAGATACAATTATGTTCGCTAGCATTGATCCTTTAAAGCCTTCGGTAAATTTAATATCGATTCCAAGGGATTTATGGGTTGATGAAATGAGTGACAAGATTAATAAAGTATATGCTTATAGTGAGATGAAGAAAAAGGGTTCCGGACTTTCTAAAACGAAAAAAGTAGTAAGTAGCGTAGTAGGACAAAAAATCGATTATGGATTCCGTATTGACTTTAATGGTTTCGTAAAGGCAGTTGATATTATAGGGGGAGTTAATGTAAATGTAGAGAAGGCATTCGATGATTATGCGTACCCTGTTTCTGGAAAAGAGGAAGATCTCTGTGGGAGAGAGGAGGAATCAATAGCGAGTTTTTCTGCGCAAATTGCTACAGGAAGTGCTACGGATTTTGATATTTTCCCATGTCGCTTTGAGCATCTTAAATTTGATAAGGGAGAGCAGTACATGGATGGTAAAACTGCCCTAAAATTTGTCCGCTCGCGACATGCGATTGGCCCTGAAGGTACCGACTTCGCAAGAAGCAAGCGTCAGGAAAAAGTGATTCAAGCTGTAAAGGAGAAAGTTCTTTCAGCAGGTATACTTCTTAATCCAGTAAGAATGTTGAGTCTATATGACGTAATTAAGGATAGTATAGATACTGACATACAGGAAGATGAAATCGATGATTTCATAAAACTAGCACAAAAACTGAAGGACTCTAATATAAAAAGTACGGTTTTGGATGTTAGCGATGAAGACCGGGAAGTACCAGCGTTGCTTTGGAATCCGCCGACGTCAGATGAATATAATTATCAATGGGTGATCATTCCTAAAAAAGGAAAAAGTGACTACTCAGAAATTCATACCTACGTAATGTGCGTTATTAAATACGATGGCTGCACAGTAACCCCGACTTCTACTTCTCCAGACAATTGACAATAAATGAAAATGAAGTATAATCTCATGATCTGCTCTGCGATTTATTATGCTTTTTGATGTATTAAAGGATACCGGAATTCTATATTTTGTTATCCAGCAGACAATTGTTTCAGTTTATTTTCCTCAACCTTTCAAGGTAAATAAAATTAATACCATAACTTCCGCGATATCAGAGGACCAGCTAATTCATTTGACGAATCGAAAAGGTCCAGATGCTGACTTTTCTTATATAAAACCCATTCCAAGTAAATTATCTGAAAAAAATGGTATTACAATATCAGAAGATGTGGCTAGAAATCCTAAGATGATAAATAATTGTGAAAACTGCTCGAATCTTTCTATCAGCCCGATGCCCACACAATTAGAAGCAATGGATGAAAATACAATATCGTATGAGAAAAGACAGCCTATCGTATCTCCCTTGCCGACTGCCGAATTATTACTTCCTACGCCAATGAGAAAAGTTGAACCCAGTATTGATCCTTTACCGTCAATTAATCCGGGCTGCGGCTGTGGTATGGTTGCTGAAAAAGGAATGGAGACTATTTGTCTCTGCTTGGAGTAATTTAACTACCTCTTGCTATATAGCGATCAACGTATTTTGTAGATAGTTGTTTCTCCGGATTTAAAAACTTCATTTCCAAGATTATAGAATTTAGATTTATTTAAATTGGGATATTTCTCTGTCTCCAGTCTGCCGATTATGACGTATGATATATCGTACTTTTTAAGAAGTAGTTTCGTAAAATCAAAATCATCAGATTCATAAATCTGTCTTACATCATCTGTCCTTGAATTGGGTGCTTCCTGTCCCCGCCATAGCCATTGGTGTACGTACCATCCCAATACTGTAGGAAGTCCCGTATTGGCAGAAAATCTTTCGTAGTCTGTATAGGAGTCTCCTTGTGCCTCAAGAATTACAGTTTGACTCTTGAGATTTTTATTAAGCCAAAGTATAGCCTCGTAATCTCCAACAGAGCGATTTTTTAAATATTTGATTCCATCAAGTCCAATATAGGATTTAAGCCCATTATAATAGGACGTAACGGCAAAGTATGGATAGATAAGTACAAGTGTTAAGATTATTGTAGAGATCAATACATAGCATAAATAAAGCGGTTTTATGGACTTGGGAAGTAATTTCAGATTAGATTTTGAAGTAGTTTTTACCAGTACATACCCGCTCATTATTGATAGCATAATAAAATCATGAAAAACTATTTTAAACATAGTATTTGCACTGTAGTGGTCAGGATATATATATTTCATATAAAAAAATTCTGGGATAATTATAAGTAAGGTTGAGATAATAATCAGGATAAGTACGAATGTATCAGTATCCTTTAGACCTTTCTTTCTAAGAGAATAGGTAATAAAAGCAAAAGCAAAAAAGTAAAAAAAGCCATATAGAATAAGTAGCTGCCATAGGGGTGATCTTAAACAGTGATTTGGTTCAAATAAAAAAGGTCCGATTTGTCTGCTGCTATATTTTGTGGTAACTTTTTGTGAATCCACAGCATCCATTAGAGATGTACAATGGTCAGGTACGAAAATCTTTTTAAAGATATTCCGATTATCAGCCCCATAGGTTTTTCCGGAAATGTCCATAGTGTCTTCTTTCAAAAATATCGAAGGAGCTCCAACTACACCAATTCCGCCTACAAGCTTTGAAGCGTCAAAATTAAGGGAAAATGGACGAGAAAATAGAAAAAAGGTAAGAAATAGAATTAATAAATGGACTAGTAACCCAGTAAAAAATTTTGGTAAAGGCTTATCCAATAAAGATGATGCTTTTGTTTTCCATATTTTCTTTAATGGTAATATTCTTAATATTGAGCCATTTGTGGTATTTAAATACTTATCTTTAAAAACTTTACTCCATTGATAATAAAACAAAACCAGTAAGGCAAAAAGAAGATAGGTTAGGCCATCCCATGCATTAGTCATATACATGCTGGCAATTATAAATCCTACCAAAACCAAGCTTGCGGTTGCGGATTTCCAGTTATTTAGTTTACTTTTTTGATCGATAAAAAATATTGCGAAGAGTGTAGCTATCGTTAGTAGCACGATAGGTATATCAGCTACATGTCCATGAAGATCGGCTACTACCCAGGAATAGATCGGGAATTCATGAATAGTATTGTGAATAAATCTTGTTGCATTCGGATACCAGTAGCCATTGGGCAAGGATGACAATTTCTGTTTATCAATTTCATTGCAATAAACTGTTTCTTTATTGCCCGCTGGATCAGTCTTTTCATACGAGTCTTTATGATAGCAGGGATTATATAAAGAAAATTCTAAGCTCCAGAAGGGCATGGGCTTATCTACCTCATATGGCTTGAAGAATATATATAAAATATGAAGATTTCCGGAAAGACTTACAAGGCTAGCTATTATGAGCCCGCCCGCTATAATTCTAAAGGCTTGTATTCTAGCTTTGTTAAATGATCGAGCAATGAGTGTAATGCCTAAAGAAAATGATTCTAAAAAACACAATGCGAAGAGGGTTGCGATCATAAGATTATATGTGATAAATGATGGAATATTTGATGCCTTAGTAAGGACAGCCGTTATGAAATGTCCGAAATAATAATAGTTTATAGGAAGGCCTGAGAACCACATATCAACCGGTGGAAAATAGGTTGAGCGAAGGATAGAGTTTACAAATCCGAAATCCATATATTTTTCAAGTCCGTAAATTTCAGGGTTAAAAGCGCGTATATAGGACCAACCTAGAAGACATAAGAAAAAAATACATTCCTCGATGAGTAAAAGTAAGAGTAGTTTAGGCTTAAATAGCGATTTATAGTTTTTACCTTTCCAGGCAAGTATAGGAATTATCGTAAAAATGAATATTATATAAATTGAATAATTCGTAAAGGGTATTACTCGAAGGATTCCTAGTATAAAAATCAGATAACTTACGATCAACACTCCAAGGATTTTAGAAAAACCATAACCTTTATCCAGAAATTTAGAGAAGATTGTACTGGCTAAAGGTAAAAATAAAATTCCGGACACAAAAAAAACTGCCCACCAAAGAATAACATATGATAAGTCTTGTAAAGGCATATTAATATTTTCTAATCATTAAGTATATCTGAGATTTGAGTAATAGCACGAATGTTT
>CAYMDS010000061.1:0-6033 GCA_964389405.1 uncultured Gammaproteobacteria bacterium | reverse complement strand
CTCCAGAGCTGTATCTACTATGCTGTTTACAGGTGTAGATCTCGATAGTCCAATTTTAACTTCTGCATCAGATTCGGGAGTAAACAGTACTTCACTATCAGTTACAGGAACAACATCATTGAATAATAGCTATATTGTCGGTGGTTTCACAAGAGAAGGAGGCGATTCTGGTGCCGGGAGGCCAGTCCTAGATCTTCCAGCACGACAAACATATGTATTTATGGAAAGCACAGGAGAATCAGATCTACAAGTAGCAGGCGGATTTATGAATGCAGCTACTGCCGGATCCCATACCTTAACAGCACGCACATACAAAACAGGCGGCGGAAATACCAACTGGAACGGTTCATGGGCAGAATTAAACGAAGCTGACTGTGATAATACATCTACTGAGTTTGAAATTCTTATGCCTACTGTCGCTAGTGGCGATAATACAATATATATGTATTATGGCAATTCTTCAGCCAGCAGCAATGAAGCAACACTTACTGATTCTTCCAGAGCTATAGAGTATGTAAGAACTACTTCGGTAAGCGATGAAGATGGAGGCAGTTCTTCGACCTTTAGCCACCACTTATGTGGTAGCCCTAATGTGTGTACAGCCACGGATAAAGTATTGGTAGTTATAATCCATACCCAAAATAGCAGCGAACCTAGTATCGGACATATAGACGCATTAAGTGTAAGGTATAATGGCGATCTGCTACTAAAACAGGCATTTATAGATACTGATGATACGAGATTTCAAACAACTGAAGTCTGGATGCTGAAAAATCCAGATGAAGGTAATTACAGTGTAGAGGTTCAATTTTCATTAACTACTAGTACATATGCAATTGCAGCTATGACCTTTGAGAACGTCGAACAAAAATTCTTTATCCACGAAGTAGATACAGACGGTTCATCTCCCGTTACCACTCAGACTCTCAATTTCAATACAAATTTAGATGATAGCGTAATAGTTGGTGGTGCGATGAGAAGAAATCTAAATGATTACCAAGTAGATGTAGACAGTCCAGGTACTGCTACATATGACATAGATCAAACAGATGATCTGAATCGCACTGTTATTGAAGCCTCAGGTGGTTACCAAGAAGCGGTATCGGCTGGTGTGCATAGTATGGATTTCTCGGTTTCCGGTGGAACAGGTAGTTCAGCAGAGGTGATGAATTCCGCTGGTATAGTACTTCAACCTGAGACAGACTATGATGACTTCACACCTACCTCTAGCCCCACTCTTGGCTCTGAAGAAACCCAAAATTCTCACGCACTCTTCCTAAAATTTGATGAAGGCGTTGATGACAGCTGTCCATCCGGTAAAGACACATGTGATAGCGGAGAAGAAGAAAATGACGGAACGATCTCAAATGGAACCGCCTGGAAATCTGAGGATATGTGTGTTTCAGGAAAATGCTTATTCTTTGATGGCAGCAACGATACAGTAACCATAGCAAATAGTAGCTCAATTGATCTTAATGAATCACTAAGCGATAATTTCACTATCTCTACTTGGATTCGCGCTAATTCTGACGGCGGAGCAAACGTAGGAGAAATATATGATAAAGGAAGTACTACATACTTACGAACCACAAGTGAGGGTCCTGATGGATATGCTGATCTTGAAGTTTCTTTAGATCTGGGAACAGCCGGCTCGGCTAACAATGCGACTGTAACCATAACAAATGGTATAAATCTAAATCGCTGGCATCATATAGTTGTCACTTATGCTGATGACTCAGATGATGAGATCACTGTATATATAGACGGTGTATCTCGCGGCACGAGCACAAATGGTAACGGTTCTCCTGCAGCAGATTCTAATGATCTTTTGATAGGAGGCTCATCTGGAGCGAATTTCCATGGCTTCATTGATGAATTTAAGATTTATTTCACCGAAAAAACCGCAACACAGATAAAACTTGAAGCGCAGTTGGAATCTACCTATGAAGGCTCATCCGCAAGCTTCGGAGGAAATCATAAATACCTATCAGACGGACTGACAGCTTATTGGAAAATGGACGAATCAAGCTGGGCTGCTAATTGTTCGACCACAAGTATCACCGACTCCTCAGGTAATTCCCAAAATGCAGCGGCTTGTCCGAACGCTTCAGCTGCTGCTCCAGCCAGTGCAAAATTTCATAATGGCGGAAGCTTCGATGGCACGAATGATTATATAGATGCAGGTGATGTTACTGCATTGAACTCAACCAGTGCTTTTACAGTTATGGGATGGGTAAACCATACTGACATAACAGCACCGGATAGGATATTCCATAAATATACAGATGATTCAAACGATATCTCTATAGCGCCGTATTTCCAGTCTGGTGAGTCAAGGATTTACTTTGAAGTCGGTAATGGATCAAATAGCTATGGCTACTGGAATGGATATAGCGAAATTGGAAATAACACCTGGTATCATATAGCAGCAGTCTATAATGGCAATGGCTCAAGTAATGCAGACAGAGCTAAAATTTTTATAAATGGCATTGAACGCCAATTAACTTTCAATGGAACAATCCCCACTACCACCGCGAATCTTTCAAGCGTAGATGTAAATATAGGCTCAGGTAATGCTACTGATTATTTCACAGGCAAACTCGATGACATGCGAGTCTATAAAAAAATATTAAGCGCCAATGACATAGCAGGTTTATATACATGGGGACCATCACCTGTCGGGCATTGGGATTTTAATGAAAATACCGGAACCATAGCTTATGACAGATCCGGCTCAGCTACTAATTTAACGCTTGGTTCGACCGATACTCCCCTCCCGAAAAGAAAACCCGGTAAATTCGGGGCTGCTGTGGATTATGATGGAAGTACAGATTATGCTATAAATTCTTCACCCAGCAGTGATTTAGGCATACTAGGAGACATTACAGTATCAGCGTGGGTTTATCGTGAGTCTACGACAGATGATGATACAATCATATCAAGAAGTGGAAACAGTACAGGATCTGCAGATAATGTGAATTATGAATTCTATGTGAATGACGGAGACAGCACTCTCCGCCTCTTTTGGGAATCAGGGTCTGAAACAGGAGAGACTGTCTCGTCTACCGTCCCCATAACAAATACCACAAATACCTGGGTTCATCTAGCTGCTATAAGAGACGTCACCAATAACACAGTCAGATTCTACGAAAACGGTTTTCTTCTGGGAACAGCTGTTTCATATACAAATGACCCCACAGGCGGAGGTACCTCTCCAAGCGTGTCCATAGGAAGAAGAGCTGAAACAGCTTTCGGCTATTTCGATGGCGCTATAGATGATGTAAAGGTATATAACTACATACGAAATACCCAGCAAATAGTGCAGGACATGAATTCGAATCATCCAACTCCCGGCTCACCTATTAGCTCAGCTACCCAGCACTTCAAATTCGATGAAGGATATGGTGATACGGTAAATAATACCGGCCACATGGGCTCGACCTTTAATATGAACCTTGCTGGTGGACCAAACTGTCCTGGATCATCCGGATGTCCGAGTTGGTCCAATGATGGTAAGTTTGGAAAAGCACTTAGTTTTGATGGTAATGACTATGCGGAAATTAGCGATAATTCATTCAATCCCACCGATGTCGCTGTATCAGCCTGGATAAAGACGTCAACCAGCATGAGCGACAACGATATAATATCCAAAGGAACTAGCGGAATCGGTTCGGGATTTCCTTATACACTGCGCATAGTAAATAACAAAATTCGTTTTATAATTTCAGACGGTACGAATGTGCCATATGTTGACAGTATCACATCAAGTAACATCGGGGATTGGATACACGTGGTCGGAGTGCGGGATACAGCACAAGATAAATTATTTATATTTGTAAACGGAAAATTAGAAAGTAGCACTACTGATACCACCACCGGTAGTACCGCAGGTGGGGCTGATTCAGATGTCGGACAAAGGGTCAATGGAGGCAATCGCTATACAGGCTTACTCGATGAGCTAAAAGTATTTAATTCTGCACTAACTTCCTCACAAATTAATGTTCTCTATAACCAATCCTCTGCTGCGGTCTGGGGAGCAGCATCTACTGATGCTTCAGGTAATTCCAGTAATTCCGCAGATCGAAGCTATTGTCCGCCAGGCGACACGACTGCATCATGTGCACCTGTGGGAGAGTGGAAATTTGATGAGAATACAGGACTAACCGCATATGATACATCAGAAGGAGAGTTCCATGGGACACTTACTAATATGAATAGTGTTACTAGTTGGGTACCCGGAGTTAAGGGAAGCGCTCTCAATTTTACAAGCGCATTAGACTCTGTTGAAGTCGGTACGGGTCCCTTAAGTATTAAAACGATTAGTTTTTGGGTTAATCCTTCTACATCTACAGAGGCATTCATATATCTAAAAGGCTCGGATGGTGATGGTACTGAAAGATTTATTTATGCAGCTGGCGGAACAATATTTGCACAAAATTTCTCTTCATATAATATTTATGTTAATAGTATTCTTTCTTCCACTATTACTACAAATAAATGGCAACACGTTTTAGTAACTACATCTACTCCGATAAACGCAAACAACCTCAGAATGGGTTGCACCGGAAGCACTTGCGGAACTTCCCTCTTGGGAAAAATGGATCAAGTTAGATTATTTAATTATGCATTTAATCCTTCTCAGATTGCTTGGGAATATAATCAGGGGAAACCTTTAGCTCACTACAAATTTGATGAATGCTCTGGAACAACTGCTTATGATTCAGGCTTTAAAGCTGATCCGAGCTTATCGCGATATGATGGAACGATAACACCTGGCTCAAGCGGAAACACATCTGCGGGTACTTGTAGCTCAGGAACAAGTACTGAGATGTGGAATGATGGAACGAACGGGAAGATGAACGGGAGTCTGGGATTTGATGGAGCAGACGTTGTTGGAAAAGACGATTATGTAACTATTGCGAATGCTTCTGGCATAGACATGAATGTCGGCTTATTCAATGGCTTTACCATATCTACCTGGATATATGCCAATTCTGACGGAGAATCTGACGTCGGACAGTTCCTCTCGAAAGGCTCAGATACATTTTGCCGTACAGATTCCCAATCAGTAAGTAATCTTGATATTCAATGCGAGCTTGATTTAAGTACGGATGCGACTCTGAATATATCCTCTGCCATAACTACTGGCACATGGAATCATATAGCATTATCCTGGTCAAATGATGGAGATGATCAAATCACTATATGGATTAATGGAAAAAATCGTGGATCCTCAAGTGACGGCATTGGTGATCCATCTGCTGATTCTAATGCATTCATAATCGGAAACAATTCAGGCCAAACAGCTACATTTGATGGGCTTATCGATGATGTACGAATCTATAATTATGAAATGACCTCACAACAGATAAAATTATTGATGAATGATGGTGCCCTTCGTTTCGCTCCTCTCACTGGCACCCCATAACAACAGAATCTATACTTGACACTACGTGTCAACAATTGGTACAGTTTATATATCTTACTTATGACAAGCACTCGAAAAGAGCTATCTGAGTTGTTTCTGAATATCCCCCTTTTCCTAAGCGGAATATTTCTTCTAGCTTTCCCTCTTCTTTTCTCAGCCCAGTTTACAGATGCATTTATGCTCCCGAAGCATATACTGCTCGCGATAATCGTTACTATATCTATGGTTTCTCTGGGACTTCACATGCTTACTGAAGGAAGGATAAGAATCCGCATCACACCTTTTGACCTACCGGTGATCTTTTTTACGCTTGCTGTTATTTTATCTGCCTATCTGTCAGTGAACAAATACGAATCCCTTATAGCAGCAGTTCCTTTCATGTACGCGGCTCTTCTTTTTTATGTATTGGTAAATTCCGTTAAGACTGAGAAGGCTCTTTTCTATATCCTTTCATGTCTTACACTTGGTGCCTCACTTGTTTCAATACTTACCATTCTGGGATTTTTCCGAATTTATCCACTGCCTTTTTCATATGCTAAATCACCTTCATTTACTTCTATCGGGAACCTTCTAGATCAAGCTATGTATCTAGGCATGGTACTACC
>CAYMDS010000060.1:0-6118 GCA_964389405.1 uncultured Gammaproteobacteria bacterium | reverse complement strand
GATTTGTGTATCCGAGAGTTCCTCTGTCTTGCGTTAACATAAAACCACATTTTTCTCCATAAGTGTTGAGAAATCCAATAGTTCAGAATATTAATTCACATAAATTAGGCAGAGTTTGTTTTTGAAAAATTGCTGAGGTTACGGATTGCTTAAGATAGGTTTGCCATGTAGTATTAGATTCTCCTTTTTTTCTCCCCTCCAACCCTTGATCTGCTTTTCCCGTCGTCTGGCTTCTAATAAATTAGCAAATGATTTTTTAAGATATAAACACTGTACACAAAAGTTATATTAATTAGTTAAATTTAAAAAAACCGTAGGCACGGAGCGAGTAAAGCGAGGTCTGAACTTCGCCAAGCTCAGCTCACTTCGCCCTTCGATAAACTCAGGGCTTTTCTCCAATCTCATAGTCGAAGACTTTGAGCTTGTCGAAAAGTCGGGGTGCCAAGAATTGAACTTGGGCCACACGCACCCCATGCGCGCATTCTACCGTTAAACTACACCCCGTAGTTGGTCGTTAGACCTTAGTCTATCATCATTGGTAAAATTTTCCAACTTAGACTAATAATTATCGATTATTTTATAGCCGAAAATTATTAAAACTGCCTCTTGTATTTTAACATAACTTCGTATAATATTTGCTAAGATTTATGGCAAGAGCATCAGCTAATCCCCCTAAAGCAACCCCTCGACCTGCTGAAGACCATGACGCTAAATTAGAATCAATCAGGATTGCGATGGATCAGATAGAGAAGCAATACGGTAGAGGAAGTATCATGCGTTTTGGTGAAGCATCTGCGAAGCTTGATATATCTGTTATATCAACCGGCTGTCTTCCTTTAGACATGGCACTCGGTGTTGGCGGACTTCCAAGAGGTAGAATTATTGAGATATATGGTCCAGAGTCTTCGGGCAAAACTACGGTTTGTTTATCTACAATTGCTCAAGCACAAAAGCACGGAGGTATTGCAGCTTTCATCGACGCAGAGCATGCGCTCGATCCTTTATGGGCTGAGAGACTTGGGGTTAAATTAGATGAACTTCTAATCTCACAACCCGATACCGGAGAACAAGCTTTAGAAATCACAGAAAGTTTAATCAGAAGCGGAGGCGTAGATGTATTGGTTATCGATTCAGTAGCAGCACTTGTGCCAAGAGCTGAGATAGAAGGAGAAATGGGAGAAGCGGCGATAGGTTTACAAGCCCGTCTTATGTCTCAGGCTCTTCGTAAATTAACAGGCGTCATCTCGAAATCTAAAACTGTTTGTATCTTCACCAATCAACTTCGCCAGAAAATCGGGGTGATGTTTGGTAACCCCGAGACGACTACAGGTGGACTGGCGCTTAAGTTTTACGCATCAGTCAGGATGGATATTCGTAAAATCGAGACCATAAAAGATAGTGATAAGGTGATAGGCTCCAGACATAGGGTAAAGGTAGTAAAAAATAAAGTATCAGTTCCTTTCAGACTCGCGGAATTTGATGTGTTCGGGAACGGGATTTCCCGGGAAGGCGGAATCTTAGATGTGGCTGTTGAGATGGGAGTTATCACGAAATCAGGCGCATTCTTCCGCTATAACGATCAGATGATCGGCCAGGGAAAAGCAGCTTCTATGGAATGGCTTAAAGAAAACCCTGATGTTGCTAAGAAAATAGTCACCGAGATAATGGGAAGAGCGAAAAACGGCGGTATGCCTGTCGCAGTGGGTGTAGAAGAAGATAGGGAAACTATAACAGCAGCGAAAGATTAGACTTACCATTTATCATCTTCCATTTGCAATTGATTGTCCATTTAAAAATTTATCAATTTAAAATTAATAAATAATTGGAAAATGGAAAATAATTCATTATGGATCCTCAAGCTCTGTATAAGAAATATCTAGAAAGTTCGCTTCGTTTCTTGGCTTATCGTCCCCGTTCTGAAAAAGAAGTGCGGGATAATTTAACGAAAAAGAAAGCACCGTCTGATGTAATTAAAAAAATTATTATTTGGTTGAAAGAACAAAAGTTTTTAAATGATGAAGAATTTGTTAGGTGGTGGATTGAGCAGCGTTCTCAATTCAGGCAAAGGGGAATACGGATTATTAAGCTTGAGCTTAAGCAAAAAGGTATACGACAAGAGCTAATTGATATAGTAGTACAGGGCGCAGAATACAAGGCGCCAAGTGACTTAGAGTCGGCGAAGAAGATCGTGGAAAAGAAAATAGCAAAGTATAGAGGATTAGATAGACGGGAGATATACCAGAAACTTGGAGCTCATTTGGCGAGAAGAGGGTTTGATTGGGAGACGATTAAAAAAAGTATAGATGATGTAATACCAGCTAATCTAAATGATGACTAATTTTATTCTATGTATAAAAAATGTTTTGATGGTATTACTTTAATTTTTTTATGTCTAGGGTTTGTCTGCCGTAGTTAGTAGAGATAGCTATAAGCTCTTTCAATTGATTAATTTCTTTACCATCGCTATCTACTAGGGGACGGATAAATCTAGTCCCTGTAGTAAGAAGCCGTAATTCACTCCACATGTCCCCATCACAAAAGGGCACCATATAATCAGCAATATTATCAGTGCCTAAGGCGACAGGAATACCGGCCGGTATAAGTTCGTCTATAGGTGTAAGAGCATTATGAAAAGGCATTGGATTTTCTGAGCGTTTACTATCGATCCAAGCAGTCGGGCATGCAATAACCAAAAGTTTCGCCTTTTTCATTAATTGATATAAATATTCTCGGTAAGGCTTCGGCTCAGAAGCTATAGAGACTCCATGGATGGCTACAACTTTTCCTTCCATATTATGTTCGATGGTTTTATAGCAAAGAAGTTCTGTTTCTCTATCTCCCGGCATATTAAACTGATCTACATGGACATGGACATTCTTATTAAGCTTTTTAGCAGTTTCCATTAATATATCTAAGTGCTTTGCGCCAAGTCCGAAGTATATTTCATCTCTCCGAGGTAATCCTCCTATAATATCTACATATTCAGATCCTATATCAAACCATTTTCGAGCCTCCGGTTCAATAACGCCTTTCAGAGTTTGACTAATATACTTAATGGTAATTTGGCTTTTATAATGTTCACGCGCCTTAATAGCGGCTTTAATGGCACGGTCCTCACATATAGGGTCAATATCTATAAATGAACCCACAGCAGTAACTCCCTGAGAAATCATAAGTTCTATAGCTTGGGAGATTCGTCGATAATACTCTTCTTCGGTTGCATTTATTTTTACCTCGTCTACTATATCCCATTTTTCTTTCAATTGATACTTTTCGTATATTTCAAGTTTTTCGGGGCTTATGGTAAAAGCGCGGTCAGCATGTACATGGGCATTAACCCATCCTCCATTTTTTTTAATTTCATCAACTATTAGTTTTTTAAAATTCCAGACAGGAGAAATTATTGCAGTTTTGTTCATTAGATACCGGCTTTAGTTAATTTTTCTACTAATTCTTTTACTACGCTAATGTTAGTAACTAAAGTAACATTGTTCGCAATTGCTTTTTGTCGGATAATGTAGCCGTCAGACTTTTCTTTTTCCTTAACTTTTCTACCAGAAGGGATATCTATAATTAGATCAAATCTATTTGCATTAAGAAGATCTAGTAGATTAGGCTTATTTCGTTTATTTGATATTTTATGGACGAGAATGGCTTCGATATCGTTTGCCGTTAAGAATTTATGGGTTTTATATGTGGCATATAATTTGTATTCTGCTTCAGCAAGTTTTTTAATCTGGGGTAAAAGATTTAGTTTATTTTTCCTTGTTCCTATGGATACAAAAGCGGTTTTTTCACTTCTTTGCGCTAACTTCATCTGAAGGGTGAATAATTCTATAAAACCTGGAGAGGCATTTTGATTAAATGCAGTTGAGGCCATGAAAGTAGCTAGCTTTTCAGAAAATATAGAATTAGGAGTCTCAACTGCCACAGGTTCTACCAATCCTTTGTAAAGGCTTAAAGTTACTTTTCCTGTTACCTTTTGGTTAATTTGGTCTATAAAAGCGTTAAGATCTTGCATAAGAGGTTCATACCAAAGCCCCGCATAGCATAAATAAGCCCATTTTGTGTCTACAATACTTTTAAATTCGTTTTCAAATCTGGTAGATACATATTTTTCAAGATTACGATGTGCAGTAGTTATGATTTCAGCAGCAGGAGCTTCGTAAAGTCCTCGTACCTTAAGCCCTACTACGCGATCTTCTATATGATGGGCAATTCCCACCCCATGTTTTGCGCCAATGATGTTTAGTCTCAAAATAATATCCGCTAGCTTCATATGTTTACCATTTAACTTCACGGGAATTCCTTTGATAAATTCTACTTCTAACGTTTTAGGTTTATTCGGCGCTTTCTGTGGGAGAGTAGAGATGAGTAGTATTTTCTCAAGGGGAGGTATGAGAGCAGGATTTTCTACTTCGCCGCCTTCGCCAGTTACTCCCCACATATTGTCATCATAAGAATATGGTTTGTCAGCAGTTTGGCGGACAGGTATACCGTGTTTTCTCGCATATTTTAACTCTTCATCCCGTCCCATGCCCCACTCCCTGACTGGAGCTATGACTTTAATATCAGGATTAAGAGCTAGAGCTGTTCCTTCAATCCTCACCTGATCATTTCCTTTCCCTGTACATCCATGAGCTATTGCATCTGCTCCTTCAGCTGCTGCTATTTTCACAGCCCATTTCGTGAGAAGAGGCCTTCCCAGAGGAGTCGAGAGGTAATATCTGCCCTGGTAAGAGCCATTCGCTTTTATACCTTTAGCTATATAATCATCTGCAAATTCGTCCTTCGCATCAATGACGTAAGACTTGGATGCGCCTAATTTCAATGCTTTCTTTCGGATTTCTTCAAGGTCGTCTGTCTGCTGGCCAATATCAATACATAATGCTATAACTTCTGCCCTGTATTCTTCAATGATCCATTTGATCATTACTGAGGTATCAAGCCCTCCGGAGTAAAGAAGTACTACTTTTCGGACATCGCCTCGGCGGCCTTCATAAGAGCCTACTTTTACATATTTTGTTTTTTTACTCATTTTTTATGAAAAATACAAAAAAAAGAGCCTTTCAGCTCTTATTTTTTATGAAAAAACAATAATATTTATATTTATTAACAATCATTGTAAAAATGATAATGAGTTTTTTAACACTTGTCAATTGGCAAAATTTTGAAGTATAATTGTCATTAGCAAGTAGCAGAAGATGTGTTTTATGAAAAGGACACAGTTAATTACATATTTAAGTAATATTTAATGCATCATAAGCTAAGCGCTTTTCTTCTATTGCTTCGCTATATTTATGACCGACACTACGACACACCAAGATCTCATACAGCTTGAAAAAAAGCTTCTTCTCCGACAGGAAAAGCTTGAAGAGAAACAGGAGTATTTAAAAAAGCTACAGGAATCTCTTGAGAAAAAGACTTCAGAATATGCTGAAAAACTCGAGAAAATATCCTCTTTAACTCGTGAAGAAGCTAAGGAAGAGCTTCTTAAAGAAGTTGAAAATAAGGCAGCAGCCATGGTAGCGCGGATAATAAAGGAAAAGGAAGAAGAAGCTAAAGCGACGGCTTCTATTAAGGCTCAGGAGATAATTTTGGAAAGCATTAGGCATGGCGCGTTAGATTTTATTCCGGAATATACAGTATCTATTGTTAAGGTAGAAGACGAAGAGC
Source organism: uncultured Gammaproteobacteria bacterium (assembly GCA_964389405.1). Lineage (GTDB taxonomy): Bacteria > Patescibacteriota > Microgenomatia > Levybacterales > UBA12049 > CAYMDS01. Next base: position 442 of record CAYMDS010000060.1, on the reverse strand, counting down.
TTAAAGGACGAATCATCGGAAAAGAGGGTCGAAATATCAGAGCTTTCGAGCAGGCTACTGGCGTAGATGTAGATTTAGATGAGGAGCACATAATACGACTTTCGTCATTTGATTCAGTTCGGCGTGAGATTGCAAGGAGGGCTCTTGAGAAATTACTGCGTGATACCAGAATTCAACCTTTCAGGATAGAAGAAGTGGTCGAACAAACGAAAAAAGAAGTCGATAAGATTATGTTTGATGAAGGTCAGAAGCTTGCGGTCGAGGCAGGAGTTTATAATATACCTGCAGATCTTTATACAATATTGGGGAGATTTAAGTTTCGAACTTCATACGGCCAAAATCTAATAGTTCATTCGCTTGAGACAACAAAAATTGGTATTCATTTGGCAGAAGAGCTTGGGGCAGATATGAATATAGTGAAGTTAAGCTGCCTTTTCCATGA
>CAYMDS010000059.1:0-6150 GCA_964389405.1 uncultured Gammaproteobacteria bacterium | reverse complement strand
CTCCCTGTCACTTTCTTATCAACAGGATATTTTGAGATTAATTCTTCAAACGGATCAGAACTCATCTGCTTTATAGATAAGTCTACACGCCTCGTGTTCTTATCAAAACCTATTATTTTCGCTTTTATCTCCTGCCCGCTTGTAAAAAGAGATGTTATTTCCTCAACTTTCTCCCAAGAAATTTCTGAGATATGGACGAGTCCGTCTAGAGAAAGCGGAGCCTCTACGGAATCCTTCATGCCGGGAACAGGCACACTTACGAAAACACCGAAAGGAACTACATTCATGACTATGACAGATATACTCTCTCCTTCTTTAAGCTTTTTGATCGCTTTATCAAATATATCTTTGGAGACTGTTAACTTCTGGGAGAAAATTAATTTATTATCTGTCCTGTTTATCTCTATCACTCGGACCTTGGCCTCTTTTCCTACATTGAGCTCTCCAGCCGCATTCATATGAGAATTTGGCAGAAAACCGCTTATACCACTCTCAGTCACTGTCACAAGTCCACCTTTCGTGACATCTGTGACACGCACCGTAATCTGTGCCTCATCTTTCATCGCATCTTCAAGCTTTTTCCATGAAATATTACCGATGAAACGCCTAAGCGACACCACAGGATTGCCCATTTCAGACTCAGGATTTAAGACAGTAACTTCTACTGTATCTCCTACATGTAAAGTGCTTAGGAGTGTATTAAGTAATGTTTTCTCCTTCTCCAAAACCACGGCCAATGATTTAGCCTGGACATCCACAAGTATTTCGTTTTTTGTTAGTTTTGCTATTTTCCCTTCCACCGAATCGCCCTTGCGGAATGTCTTAAAAGAAACTTTATGGGAAGACATAAGCTCTGCCATAGATTTGGCTTGTGTGGATGCTGCCGGACGGGAGCTATTTGAGGATGAATGTGCCATGAGTTATCATATTCCTTTCTTAGTAATTAGTCTGAGTATAGCATAAATATATCAAATCTCAAAGATCAAATCTAAAAAATATCTCTGAGATTTTATCTTTAATCTTTTATCTCCTTTCTTACCCCCTTCTTACCCCCTCAACATATGTTTCTTAACTGCTCTACATATACTAACTTTATGAAACTTGATACCCTTCACGGACTATTCGTTCATAAAATTCAAGCAATTTATGATGCTGAGAAACAAATTACCGAGACCATGCCGACTCTTATCGACCTCTGCTCTTCACAAACTCTTAAGTCTAACATGAAAAAACATCTGACAGAAACTGAAAAACAGATTGAAAAGCTTGAAAAACTGTGCGATGAAATGAATATAGAACTTGAAGGACCCTCAAATCTTGCTATGGAAGGAATGATAGATGATACTATGGAGCTTATCTCAGATAGCGAGCCATCACCCATTCTCGATGCTGCGATTATCTCAGCTGCACAGGCTGTAGAACATTATGAAATTTCCTGCTATGGTACAGCTGCAGAATGGGCAGATCTTATGAGTCATGATAACGCTAAAGAAATTCTTGGCGAGATTTTGACAGAAGAGAAAGCCACAGATGAACTGTTAACACAAATGGCAAAAGACATAAATGAAAAAGCGATGCAGATGGCAGGTTCGATTCCCATGGGCAGGATGGGCTAAGAACCAAATAATGTAAGCATATTAGATACCTAAAACCCCGAATTTCATCGGGGTTTTAACTTGAAATAAAAAATTACCCAAGTCTATTTCGCCTCATTACGAAGTTCAAAGACAATGCCCTCCTGAGTTTTTCCAATTTCCGCGTTAAGATTAGACCTTTCACCAGTGATTTCCTCAGGGCTATAAAATTCTCTCACCCCATCTGCCCTTCTTAGTTCATACAATCTATGGGCTCTGCCATTATAAAATCCTGTCTCAGGATCTTTCGTGCCGATATGCCAATCATCCATAAGTTTATCTCTTAAGGCTTGTATCTTAATTTCAATTGGCGCATGAAGCCCTTCTATAAATACTTGGATTCTTTTAAATTTTACATCAGCCTGAGTGCTATAGCCGTTTGTATCCGAATCATTTTCCACCGACAACACTCTGCCTTTCACCATTCCGCTTTCATCTAAAACTACATCGCCGTACTCATCCAAATCTCCTAAATGTTTTTGATTTTCAGGATTTACTAATAGCTGCTGAAGCTGATTCGCGAAATCATCTCTAATGGTCTCATCACCAAAAACCGTAAACAGAATTCTATGCGTATCATGTACATCATCTACTGCCCGTACTTCATCTCCCTCTCTTTTCTCAAATCTTTCCTTAGCACGACTTATTGCCTTTATCTCTGAAGACTCGACTCTTTTCGTATCAGGATTCGTTAAAACTAAAGCACCGCTATCAGCTATTTTCCTCATACTCATAGACAATATTTTTACATGTGTTCCTTTTGGAGATTTAAAGCTGTCTATATCACCATCTATCCCATCAACGAATAGTATTTCATTAGTAATATCGTCAACTACCAATCTAGCTTCAGTGTCAATCAAATTTCCTTGGGGAATCTGAAAAAGATTAGCCGCTAAAAAATCCTGAATCTGAGATACTTTCCGTTCTGCCTCTAACTTTCCGTTTATGCGCTTATGCTCTGCTATTATGAAGGCATGAAGATGTCTAAGTACTTGCTCTCTTTTCAGATGCTCACCCACTCTATCTGATGTTACCTGCTCGACAACTCTAGATGCTAAAACAGGTAATAAAACAGTTTCATTTCTAGGATGAAGCGATGGATTACCTGGATAAAGGGTATCTGCCACACGCTCCATCGTGTGTCCCGCATCTAGTAATCTTTTCGCGGCGAAATCCTCAGGCGCTCTTTCTATATCAAATCTTACTTTTACGGCTTTATCAAAACGTCTGTTTATACTACCCCTTGCCCGACGATTCAGCCTAGATAACCTATCCTCTCTGTATCTCCCATACTCTTCATCTGTTATATCGGGATGACTTCTTTTATACCTTTCTTTTATCCTTTCTTCCCGTACCCTTACCTCTTCTCTTTCTCTGTTCGTATAAAACCCAAGCCAGCCAGCCCTTTCACCGAAAAAGACATCTATCATTCCATCTAATTTTCCAGTAGAGAGAGCATCCGCATCAAACATCCCTAAAGTGACTTTCGTCTTTCGGGCTTTTTCACGAAACTCTCTATGAGCTTCTTGTTTAGTTATCAACGCTCCTTCTTTACTCATAAATAGAAATTTGCCAAAAAAAATCTCCTCTTTTTTGAGGAGATTCGCTCTAATCTTAGATCCACGAAACCCCTCAGTCTGGAAAGACTTGGAGATTCATCTTACGAAGAATAATATGTGCTGCGAAATTCATGATTATAGGATAATGTTAACAAACCTTTAAGTCTCTGTCAATTAAGAAGGCGCTTGATTTATAAAGCTTCTCTTTCTTCAAACTTCCTTTTGGCATCTTCCACCTTCAGCATACACAAAGAGCCCATGAAATAATACCAATCTTCTTTTTCAGAAATTGATGGGGGCTTACCCTCCCCTCTTAGTACCGCTTCCACCCTTTCGACTGACCTAAGTTCACGCGCTTTTTCCCTGAATCTTCTTATACCGTCCTCATTCATACCCCAGCTTTTAAGACTACCTGTATTATATCCGGGTGTATTAATACCAACTTCTTCAATTGGAGATTTAATCATATAGTGCCAGATCATACCAAGCCTTGTCATGGCACCTGCGGGACTCCATCTCTCAGATTCATCATTTTCTTCTCCAGTCCCTTCAGCCTGACTGGCTTTCGAAAGACGATAACTTGTCGCTGTACCAGCAAGCCAGGCATCAAGCGTCTTATGCACATCTTGTTGGGATTCTGGGGGTAAGCCTACCATCCTCGCATAATATTCTTCAGGAATATCAGTATTCACTATAATGTGTGTCAGCTCGTCAACTAACGCAGAATCCGCAGGTTTTGATAGAACATCTAAAAAAAGGCTTACATCTGATAAGTCTTCTCTTACAGGAGATGCTACCACTGACGAAGGTCTTCTGTCAGGTCTTCTTAAAGCTCGTTTAGGTAGGTCAAATTCTTGAAGCATATTATGAATTAAATAACTAAATTTGGATTTTATTATAACAGATAGCTGACCCGCGGCATTCACCGCGGGCCAGCCTAAACCGATACGACTAAGACTAATTCTGAATGTTGCCCCTCTCGAGGCATAGTCCAGACCCTTCCGGGATGGGCAGATAGATTGGCTCTTGGAAGAGCGGTGGCGGGTATACCCGCCACTCCAAGCAGGAAGAGATCCTGACCTGGTGAACCTTAACTCTGCTCCCCCCAATTGCTGTTACTACCCGGCCCAAGACAGGCACCATGGAGGTGCCGTTGTTGATGTACAGAACAACGCCGACGCCTACGCCGGCGATCCGCCCCGTGATCAGGCAACGTCCGCTGACGCTGCCACAGTAGACCTCCTCCGGATGGGTCCGAAGGGCCTCGAACACCACCAGCGCCTTCGCGCCGTGGCGCGCTAGCGCGTGCGCAAGTTCTCCATCGCTGGGGATGGGGATCACAATTTCGCACTGATCCCCGGCCAGAATACACACGCTGCCGGCTGCCGGCGCGGACGCCATCACCGTGGCCTCGTTAAAGCCACGCGTGATGAAATTGCCCGCGGTGTCGAACACCGCGAGCTCCAGTTCGTTGAAATCACCTTCAAAGGTAACCTCGTCCCCAAGCATGGGGACACTAGTCAGGGCCGCCTGAACCGCGGTGAGATCGGAAAAAGCCACCCACGGCGCGACGGGCTGCGAGACCATCGGGCCAGCCGGATGGAAGGGCGGCAGGTCGAAGGTCGTCAGCGCGGGCGCAGCTTGTTGAACCGCGACCGCAGTTGAAGCTACGCCTATCGCGACCACACCTGCCTTTCCAGCGCGGGCAATCCAAGCGGTTACTACCGCCGCCCCATCGCCCGGGACGGGCGAAACGAAGCCGACCAAGGCCCCCAAGGACCAGAGGGCGACCTCTCCGCCACCAGGCATATGCGCTTCGGCCTGCTTGCAGACGACAAGAATCGTCCCGTCAGGCTGTACGTGCTCGCCGCTGATCTCATGCGGCTCGTCACAGCCGGACAGCATCGAATCTGTCATAGGAATTACATACGGCTGGGTGCCATTGATATACCCGCCGCCAGTGATGACCGGCTCGACAGGCTTCGGAAACGCGCCGGTCGCACAATCCCCATTGAGGAAGTGCAACCAAGGCGAAACTTGAATAAGGTCTCCAAGTACGGCGTAGACGCCGACCTCGCTGTTGGCTTGGGTGAATACACCACTACCACGGAGCTGTCCATTCACCGAATCGAGTAGGTACACCTCGCACGAACGCGAGGTAGTACCTTTCCACAGCGGATTGGCTTCCCCCCTACTGTCCCAGCCCTGCGTGAAACCCGGGTTGGCGACAATATTGGTTACGGTACTCTTGCGGATCATATGGCCGTGGGGAGATATGTTCACCCATTCGGCATTATGCCCGTAGATTCCGATTGTTTCCCCCACCCCATTCGGGGGCAAGGGAGCTTCACCGGTAACCGACTCAAGCGCCATCCTTGAACCCAGCACTTGCCGCTGGGTAGCGACGGTCAGAGTCCCCTGCCACGGAGGCTGGGGATCCTGCGCGGACACCGAGGCCGGCCCGAAGGCCAGCAGCCCCAGCACCAAAGCCAGGGCGGACAGAAGAATACGCGTCTTGTTCATGATGGGCCTCCTTAGTACCCGTAATGAAACAATAAAGCTCGCCTCCAATTAGACGAGCGCACGTGGCAAATTTGGACTCTTCCAAATCTCCCAAATACGCTCGCCTTAGTAGAGGCATAACTTATAATAAATAAAAATTAATTCGTATCGGTTTGTTAAAGAGCTATCTTTTCCGATCGTAATTTGGATGCATTTATCCTCAGACGATACCGAAAAGTAATAAAGTATATCCTATAATAATTATATTGTCAAAAGCAGAGCTTATTCTGCCCCGACATGTTTTAGAATACTTGCCCTCAGTAATCCTGAGCGCAGTAAAAAGTCTCTTAAAGACCCTATACTTCATCCAGGATCAGAAACGCTCCATAAAACAGAAAAGCTCCCTTTCGGGAGCAGTGCTTCTATATATTTCTTCTACACCACTCCCAAAGGAT
>CAYMDS010000058.1:0-6252 GCA_964389405.1 uncultured Gammaproteobacteria bacterium | reverse complement strand
ATCTGGCCCGGATGATAAAAGCGGGGGAGGATCCGCTATTTATCGCCAGAAGAATGTTAGTCTTTGCAGCAGAAGACATCGGAAACGCACAACCGACAGCGCTGGTTCTTGCCACATCTTGCATGCAGGCAGTCCATCTCATAGGTATGCCGGAGTCAACCCTTATCCTTTCGCAAACTGCTACATATCTGGCAAGTGCCAAAAAATCCATAGCATCAACTACTGGAATCTATGAAGCTTTAACTGATGTAGACACTGAAAGACTAGATCCCATTCCTCTTCATCTACGAAATCCTGCCAATAAAGTAATGAAAAAAATAGGATATGGTAAAGGACACGATCGCTATCCCTGGCAAACAGAAAAATTAACAGGAGAAAAAACCAAACAGGAATACTTACCGGAGAACTTACGGGGAAAAAAGTATTACAAACCGGATTGGAAGTAGAATATCCTTATGTGTCTACCTATCACACACCCGGTGTGTACAAATGCAAACCTTCGTGGCACTATTTAAAAGATCCCTCAAGAATTAAGCTTTCTTTTTTCATTTCACTTATCACTTTTTGCTTTTCAATGTCTTCTAAAAACACTGCCTGGCCGTAATCATAAATTTTTAAGGGAAAAAATTCTATATCCACTAACTGTTTATCGTAAAAAGTATATAATCCCAAAACTCCAGTCCTAGTCTCTTCAGACCACATCTGATCAAAAATGAAATTACCATGTGCGTACATGATCACTTTTCCCTTATAAATTTCCAAAGGTTGAATCCAGTGAGGATGATTGCTTACTATCAAATCCGCTCCCTGTTCGATTGTATAATGCGCCAGATACTTCTGTCTATTATCAGGCTGAGATTGATATTCAGTGCCCCAATGAAACATCACTATTACCACATCTGCATTCTTCTTCGCTCTTTTTATATGCTCTGAGATCACTGATTCTTCAGCTAGATCTAATCCATTATCTAGCTTTTCGATATCGTTATAAGCGATAAATGCATACACCACATCCTTAACTTCCATATACACCGGGCCTTCAAATCCCACCGGAATCATACCTGCAGTTTTTATATGCCTTAAAGTTTCTTTTATACCAGAGACTCCGTGATTACCCGTATGATTATTCGCAATACTCACCACATCGGCACTAATAAGTTTTAATCCTTCTATGTTTTTAGAAATACCACAAAAAATCATACCTTCATGCGTAATAGGACAATTATCTAAAAGCGGCGTTTCTAGATTTATAAATGTAATATCCACATTTAATGTATTTATAAATCCGCTTATTTTTTCATAAGGCCATAAGGGATTATTTCTCGCAATTACACCTGCATTGACTGAACGTGCAGGCAATATATCGCCTGTTACTAAAATTTTTGTAATCTTTTCAGCAGATAAAGTTGCAATCCATGAGTGACTATTTGTAAAAATGGTTTCCAAGGTAGGTATTTTTGGAGCATACTGAGACCTGTCATCCCGAATTAATTTCGGGATCTCTGATGTGACTTTTTCAGGAAGATGTTGACCTCGATTCAATCGAGCCTTAAATAAATTCAGCATGGCATAAGCTAAAAGGCATACGACAAAAAAACCCACCAATACCCGCAATCCTTTCCTCATACAAACATTATACAACTAACATCCTTTGTCTTTTGTGAGCGTTGAGACAAAGACCGGAATAGTTTTGTGTAGTGAACGACTCAGGGGGAATCCGGTCTTTATGACCGAAAGGGGAGGACAATCCCCCGAGAAGAGAGCGGAACAAAACCGGTCGATTCTCACTTAGCTCACGAGCTTTGGTACTTTCTCGGCAGAAAGTACAAAAAATATTATTAAAATACTTATTGTCTGAGTGGTAATTATTCGCTATAATTATTCTGTTCTTATCCGCGTAAATCCGCTTAAGATCAATCGAATCATTGCTATATGAAGATAACGAAAGTTCACGCTCGTCAAATCCTCGACTCACGCGGCAATCCTACGGTAGAAGCAGATGTATACCTTGAGAATGGAGTAATGGGTAGAGCTGCTGTCCCATCAGGCGCATCCACAGGTATTCATGAAGCAGTAGAGCTACGGGATAATGATCCTAAAGTGTACGGAGGAAAAAGTGTTCTAAAAGCAGTACAGAATGTAAATACCGAAATATCCGCTTCTTTATTGGGGATGGATGTATATAACCAAAAACTAATCGATGAAAAAATGATATCTCTTGATGGTGTCGCAAATAAAGCAAAACTCGGAGCCAATGCTATTCTTTCAGTCTCATTAGCATGTGCCCATGCAGCAGCAAAAGGCAAAAATCAACCACTCTATGCCTACATAGCCTCACTAAATAATAATACTAATAATACCTATACTCTTCCTATTCCTATGATGAATCTCATAAACGGCGGAAAGCACGGTGGCTGGGGTGCAGATATACAGGAATTTATGATCTTGCCTGTAGGAGGGGAAACTTTTGGAAAAGCTCTTCAGATAGGAACTGAGGTATTTCATGCACTTTCGAAAGTACTAAAAGAAAACGGATACCCTACATCAGTAGGGGATGAAGGCGGTTACGCGCCTATCTTAAAAAATGGCAATAGTGAGGCCTTCGATTTGCTATCTCAGGCTATAACTAAGGCCGGCTACACCGTAGGTAAAGATGTGGTATTTGCAGTCGATGCTGCTTCATCTGAGTTTTATAATAATGGAAAGTATTTTCTTAAAAGTGAAAATCGTGAATTAACGACTGATGAAATGGTAGCGTATTGGGTAGAACTAGTAAATAAATATCCTATCGTATCAATTGAAGACGGGTTAAGCCAGGAAGATTGGGAGGGATGGAAGAAATTGACATCTGCTATAGGTAGTAAAACTCAGATAGTCGGCGATGATCTTCTGGTCACGAATATAACTTTTCTAAAAAAAGGAATCGATGAGAAAGCAGCAAACTCAATACTTGTGAAACTTAATCAAATAGGGACTCTTACTGAAACTATGCAGGCCGTTAGTATGGCTCAAAATGCAGGATGGACAGCAGTTATATCACACAGATCAGGCGAAACAGAAGATACTACCATATCCCATCTCGTAGCAGCATTAGGTACCGGACAGATTAAGACAGGATCAGCCTCCCGCACAGACAGGGTAGCCAAATATAATGAGCTTTTAAGAATTGAGGAAGAATTAGGCGAAAGAGCAGAATATAAAGGAAAAGATACCTTCAGTAAAAAGTAACATTATCATCGCGAGCAAACGGACTGAGAAAAGCGAAGGAGTTCGCCTGCTTGACAGGGGCAAAGCGTAGCGATCTCTTCCTCTTAAGCTAGATTGCTTCGTCTCCCGATAAAATCGGGATCCTCGCAATGACAATAAATTTATATGAACCAAGTTAAACAAGTTATTCTTATAATCCTGGACGGATGGGGAGTAAGATCTGATAACAAATATAATGCTATATCCGCCGCTAATCCTGAATACATGAATTATCTCTGGAATAATTTTCCCCATACTACTCTTCCCGCTAGTGGAGAAGCTGTAGGGCTACCAGAGGGAACTATCGGAACTAGTGAGATAGGACACCTAACAATAGGTAGTGGAAGAATAATTTATACTGATATAGTCCGTATAAATAAAGACATTAAGGATGATAAGCTAAAAAACAATGAGGCATTTCTCAAATTATTCGAACATGTGAATAAACATGATTCGACGCTTCATATCATAGGGCTTGTGAGCCCAGGAGGAGTACATAGCCATCAAGAGCATTTATTTTCTTTCTTAAAAACAGCTAGAGCTGTAGGCGTTAGAAAAATAATCCTTCATGTATTCACAGATGGAAGAGATACACCTCCTCAAAGCGCAGATAGGTATATAAATGAACTTGAGAAGGTTATGAATAAATTAGGTAGCATGCATATTGGCTCAATTCATGGCAGATATTATGCAATGGACCGGGATAAAAACTGGGAAAGGACCCAAAAAACTATAGATACATTATTTCAGGGAATAGGGGAGCCGCATATAGGCAAATCAGCGCAAACTGTAATCAGAACGGTTTATGAAAAAGGAATAGGAGACGAATTTATTCCGCCTCAAGTACTATTAAATAAGGATAATAGGGCTGATATTATCGATAAAAATGACGGGGTTTTTTTCTTTAACTTTCGTCCCGACCGCGCACGCCAAATCACAAAATTAATTCTCGATAAGGAAAAAGAGCTTAATTTATTTTTTGTAAGTATGACACAATATGATAAAGCTTTAAAAACTGAAGTAGCATTCCCACCTATAGATATAACAAACACTCTTTCAGATATTTTATCTAAAAATAATATAATACAAGCACATATCGCGGAAACTGAGAAATATGCCCATGTTACATATTTTTTTAATGGTGGAAAGGAAATAAAACATGAGATTGAAGAGTATATAATGGTACCAAGCCGTAAAGACGTCCCCACTCATGATCTAGCTCCTGAGATGAAAGCAGCGGAAATCGCCGATAAAACCATAGAATACATAAATAGAGGTACTAAATTCATAGTCATAAACTTTGCGAATGCTGATATGGTAGGACATACCGGCAAATTTGATCCTGCGGTAAGAGCGGTGAAATTCGAAGATGAGCAGATTAAAAGAGTAACTGAGGCAATGATTAAAAGAAAAGGTGTAGTTATAATTACGGCAGACCATGGAAATGCTGAGGATATGTACGATGAAATGAATAAGCAGCCCACCACAGCCCATTCTTTATATCCCGTGCCATTTATAATTACAGATAAAAATAGTAAAATCTCACGCGCGAATGGCTCATTGGCAGATATCGCACCTACAATTCTCAAGCTTTTTGACCTTCCTAAGCCTATTGAGATGACAGGTGAACCTTTAATTTAACTAGAGCCTCCTTCTCTCGACCAACTCACGAGCTTTTGATTCTTTTATCAGTAGAAAAACAGGAATTACTTATTTTATTATTTATTTCCTGAAGATAACTTATAATAACTAGACTTTGTCGACCCGAACTTTTGCAGCAATCCTTTTTGTACCAACGAAGAAAGCAACGCATGCGCTTGCTGACGAGTGACAGAAAACGATTCTTCGATATCTTTCATTCTGATAGCTTTTTTATCTATCACTATTTGTAGCACCTCCTCTTCTCTAGGGGTGACTAATACCCGTTTCTCACCCGTGACACTTTCTAGATTCGATCTTTTCAGATCTTGAATGCGCGCGAGGGAAGCCTGCAGGGAATACGCTACTCCCTCTAAGAAATACTCCAACCACTGTGTTTTTTCACCATTATCAGCACTATGGAGCATATCTGAGTAGGTTTGCCTGTCCATGTCATAATAATCATCAAGAATAAAATATCTTACTACTTCATACTGCTTAAGTAGTAAATAATAAGCAGTAAGAATTCTGGCAAGTCGTCCGTTACCATCAAAAAAAGGGTGAATATATGCGAATTCATGATGAAGGATGCCCGCTTTAAGCAGTGGATGTATCATATCTTTAGTATCATCAAGCCATGTGAATACATTTCCCAAAGCATTTTCTATCTCCACTCGGGTATGAAATGGCGGATTATGCTTTACTACTACCTCAAGTTTCGTGGCATGACCCACGAACACAGGCCCGTTACGAAACTCCCCCAGGTCTTTTTTCTCTATGTCCTTCATTAACTCATGATGTAGTTTTTCAGTAAGCAAAGTTGTTAAAGATTTTTTTTCACGAGCCATTATAAATACTGTATTTAATACGCTGAAATAGTTCTTCACCTCCTGTTCTGATTTAACTGTCGGGATCTGGTCATTTAAAATCACATTTGTTACATCGCGAGGCGTTAGGGGGTTACCCTCAATACTCGTCGAATGATGTGTCGCAAGTATCTGATTTTCTTGGGATAGTTTTAAAGAAAGAGATGGTATAAGCTTCTCGCCAAGTAGCTGTCCATAGAGTCTCTCAATTACGGATAGTTGATTTATTATTGGTAAGGTAAAAGAAAACTGTGGTTTGAACATACTACAAACATCATGTTTGTCATTCTGAATGCAGCGTAGCGAAGCGAAGATCTTTTGCTTAAACTACTGAAGACCCTTCGCTAAAGCTCAAGATGACGTTTGCAATGATTATAAATCAGGAAAAAATAATTGTCAAGATATTTGTAAATATAATAGTAAACAAAACTATGAAGATTTTGAGGCTTATCTAGTCACTACTATTGACTCAGAGAGTTCTGCTCCAGGAGCTGAGACTGTT
>CAYMDS010000057.1:3214-6276 GCA_964389405.1 uncultured Gammaproteobacteria bacterium | reverse complement strand
ATATGGTATCGGTAGGTGTGGGGATCTCAGTTATAGGTATATTGGTCGCAGTAGGTTCTGGTTCTTCTGTAGGCTGCGGTGTCGAAGAAGGCTGCGGTGTGGGTGATTCAGAAGGAGACGGTATAGGCGAAATGTCGCACATGCCTTCCGGCTCTGTACCTCTTATGAAATATTCAGAATACGCAGATGATGTGGCTATATCAGTTTTTAATCCATTATCTTTACAGATATTTAAATTTATTAGACTGGCAGGTGCGATGAATGATTCGCGAGGTGTACCTTGAATAATTTTTTCCATTATGAGTCTCCAGATAGGAGCGGCTCCTGAGGATCCAGCTACTCTATTCATCGGAGTGTTGTCGTTATTTCCGACCCATGCACCTACAACCATACCAGGTGTATAGCCGATTGTTAGAGAATCGCGGTAGTCTTCAGTTGTCCCGGTTTTTACCGCGGCTGGCCGTGAAAGCGTAAGAGATGAGCCGAATACTTCGGATCGTGCTATATTATCAGACAGAATCGAAGAGATAAGATAAGCAGTTTCCCGGCTTAACACTCTTTCCGAAGAATTATTTTTTGTAAATATTACATCTCCCTTTTTATCTTTGATTTCGATAATTGAGATTGGTGTAAACCTTTGTCCGTTATTGGCAAATGTCGAGAATGCGCTTACCATTTGTAGAAGGGGTATCTCGCCAGATCCTAGAGCCAGAGAGAGTCCATAGTCTGTGTCTCTGGTTAGTGTGGTAATACCTAGTTTTTCTGCCATCTCAATTCCCTCTGTAACGCCTACCATTTCCATGGCTTTAACCGCAGGTATATTTAGGGAATTCGCAAGTGCATACCTTACTGTTATTTTTCCTCTGAATCTACCGTCATAGTTTTTTGGTTTATAGCCATCGGCAAATGTAGTTTCTTTATCCTCGATTATAGATCCTGGTGTGAGGGTACGATCTTCGAATGCTTTAGCATATACAATCGGTTTAAATGAAGAGCCGGGCTGGCGGGGTCTAAGTGCCATATTTATTTTTCCATTATTAGGATCTGCCCAATCCCAACTTCCGACAAGTACGAGTATTTCGCCGGTTTTAGGATCTATAGCGGTAGCAGCGCCATTTGTTACCTCACTCCCGGCAAGTCTTGTGACCTGACTTTTGACAGTTGTCTCGGCGTATTCCTGAAATACAAGATCAAGCGTGGTTTTTACTGTATATCCTGAGCGTGCGACTGATTGCTCGCCATATTTTTCGATCAGCTGATCTTTAACCATAAGCGCAAAGTGTGGAGCGGTTTCGTTCAAATCATCGCTGGCAGGATTGAAAACTATTTTTGAATTTTTGGCTTTTTCTTCATCTGATAGAGTTATAAACCCTTCTTTACGCATTTCAGATAATACGATATCGCGTCTATTGAAAGCCTTGGATTCATCTCCTGAAATGGGCGAAAAACTTGATGGAGCAGGCAGTATCCCGATCAAGAGCGCACTCTCTGAGAGCGAAAGTTCGGATGCAGTTTTGCTAAAGTAGGTTTCTGCCGCATTTTCTATACCGAAGGCACCCTCTCCGAAGTAGACGGTATTCAAATACATTTCCAGAATATCGTTTTTAGAGTACTTCCGTTCAAGCTCTAGTGCAAGTATAAATTCCTGGTATTTTCGAAGAAAATTTCTGCTTTGGGAGAGAAGCGTATTTTTGATGAGCTGCTGGGAGATGGTTGATCCTCCTTGAGATATTCCTTCTTGCTGTATATTTACCACGAATGCACGTGCTATACCTTTAAGCGAAAAGCCGGGATGATTATAAAAATCTTTATCCTCTGATGCGATGACTGCTTTTTTTACACTTTCCGGGATCTCCCCAAATGTTGCAGTTTTTTTTGTTCGGGCTTCATAAAATGTAAAAAAGGGGATATCGTTTCGGTCTGTAAGTATTACTCCCGCATTTTTCCGGGTCATAATAGCGTCTTTACTCGAAAGATCCCGGACAAACCATGCATAAGTAATAAGCGGTGTAGAAAGTATAATGAAAACTAATAAACCGAATCCATAGATTAGAGGTTTTTTACTATGTTTTAGAATTATTTTGATATGCTTCCGATTTAACTTATGATGTAGATTATGAATTTGTGAACTAAAAATTTTCTTGAACTTCGTTCGGTTAGTTTTAATCTCATCTGTCTTGTCCATAATTTTGAATATAGCACATCCTTAGTTAAAGATATAAGGGTTTTTGTAAGAGTCAAGTAAGAGGCATGGTAAGCATGATTCTAAAATATTTATATTCTTACCATAATAATTTTTTAAATATTTATGATGAAAATATGAAATATTTGTTTCTTCACAATATCTTCTTTTTTTCTTCATTAATACTTATATCTTCATCAAATAGTACAGGTAAATTGTTGGGGCTTTTGTATGTGGGGTCATTCATAATGCTTTTGGGAATCAACTATGTACATTCGGAATCAGATAGCGGCAAAGACCGTTTTATTATACAAACCTAAATTTTAAGGAGGTGATGGATATGGCTAAATATAGTAAATTTGCGAAGCAGAAAATAGCCAAAGTAATGCGAGAATTTAAGAGGGGAGAGCTAAAGATGAAAGGTGGAAGAACGGTAAGAAACAGAAAACAGGCGATCGCAATAGGATTATCAGAAGCCCAAGAAGCTGGCGCGAAAGTACCTCCAAAAAGGATCAGTATTAGTATCAAAAACTGAGACTTCTTCTACATAACGACTCATATGGGTAATCCGGGTTACGTTATTAATTCCTAGTCGTCTGCCGGAAATAGATTTATTTTTTAATTCTATAAGTTTTGAGTCTTTATCCTTATTACCGGCGATAAATATAGTAGCTTCTTTGTCGATATCATTTATTACTACCATTCGACCATCGCGAGTCATCAATGTCTTTCCATCAAAGTTCCGAGTAGTTTTTTCATTATTAAGCACTAGTCTATTTCGTCTGAATAAGCGAGAAAAGATCTTGCCCTGAGTAGATCTTGATTCGATAGATGTAGTCATAAAATTATAGAGATTCTACCATTTAATTCCTCCTCAGGT
>CAYMDS010000057.1:0-3114 GCA_964389405.1 uncultured Gammaproteobacteria bacterium | reverse complement strand
CTCCTCAGGTTCATGGATAAAGTGTATCAGCAAGTCAAAACTAATATATTTCATAATCGTTTAAGCATATTGCAGTTATATAGTCTAGCTTTTATAATTGAGCAGATATGCTAAAGAAGTGGGATAGGGCACATATAATTCTTGCTTTTTTTGATTTTATATTAATTCCAATTATAATTCATCAGTCGCCCTTATTCATAGGTAAGCCGACTCTTTATTTAATCTTTATTCTTCTAGTTATTTTTAATGTTTGGTTTGGTGGAAAAAGACTTGGTATAATTTCAACGGTTTTGGCATCGGTAGCATTATTTATATTTATAACCTTGAAAAGTGTGTTTTTATCGACACCATTTTTTATAAATACTTATGAACTCTTACTATTTTTCCTCAGTAGTTTACTTATTACATTTTCGATTGATAAATATAAGAAAACAGATATTATAAGAGAGCATTTGAAGCGTGAGAGACATCTTAAGGATACAATTGGAGTCTTAGAATCAGATATAGCGAGAATGAAAAAAGAGGTTAAAATGCGAGATGAATTTCTTTCTATTGCATCACATGAGCTGAAAACCCCTTTGACTTCAATGCTTCTTAAAATACAGTCTATACTTCACAATATCCGTAATGTTTCTTTGGCCAATTTCTCTGTTCAGAATCTAATGCAGGCCTTAGAGACTGCTGAAGGACAGACTAAGCGGTTATCGCAGATGATAAATGATTTATTAAATGTATCGCTTATCACTACAGGCAAGATGAAGCTAGAGAAGAAAGAAGAGAATTTAGCTGAAATCGTGAAAGAAGTCGTTAATGAATTTAATGAGAGATTTCAGAAGGAAAATATACTTGTCACATTAAATATTGAGAAAAGTTCAATATCTGTACCGGTAGATAAGATAAGAATTGAGCAGGTTTTAAGTAACCTTATTACGAATGCTATTAAATACGGCAGCGGTAAGCCGATTGAGATAAAAGTTGATAGAGGAAGTTCAAAAGCATCGGTAGCTGTGATAGATCAAGGGATAGGAATTCCCGGCGATCAAATTGAGAGGATTTTCTCGCTTTTTGAAAGAGGTAGTAATGGTAAAGCCCTTGAGGGATTGGGTGTAGGGCTTTTTATAGCCAGCCAAATTATAAGAGCGCATAACGGGAAAATTAAAGTCAAAAGCACTCCTGCGAAAGGCTCGGAATTCATAGTAGAGCTGCCTTTTAAGTAGGTTAGATATTCTTTCAGCGAAGAGAAGTAAGAACGATAATTAGTATAACTTATAAATTTTGTACCCTTCTTTGGAAAAAATTTCACCTTTGTTTTTTAATAATTTTAGGTATTCATAGTCGGATTTTCCGAGTATTTCACCGTAATAATGAGTTATAAGATAATGAGTGTCTTTTGCAAATGGGTCACGGGTTATTTTTTTACCTGCTAAATAAGATATTTCTGGCGCATTCCACCATGATACTCCCGCAATTACGGATTCTTGCGGCAGTTTATTTATAAAAGCGGATGTTTGTAATTGAGATGTAAGAAGAGGATGGGGTGATGAGAAGGGAATGTTCTGTTCATGATAAAAGATAAGATTTTGTTCGATAGTTCTTTTTTCTCGATACAAATTAGAATGCGTAAGATTAGTGAAGTAACTTATAATCATAAATAAAGATACAATCCCCAGTAAAATATAATCTGATCTTTTTTTCTCATTAAGTAGCATATCAATACAGAGAGGAGTTATTACGATCATAGCAAGAATTACAGGGAAGAAATGTCTATACCAGTTAGTAGTACCTAGGAAAAGAAAATACAGAGTATAACAAATGCTAAAAAAAGCAAGTGAGACTGCAGTAAAATTTTCGCGAAGCCTTTTTATGGTAATCCGGCAGATCATGAATAGGAGAATTATAAAACCCACGCCATGCATCCCGAAAACGTAAGACAACATATCGACTCTTTTGTCTATTAGCGAAAGCTTCGGCTGGGAAAGTGCATTTGCGGCTTTCCAGTTATCCTGAATAATATTTGTGAAACGATGATAAGAAAAACCGGCTGCTGAAAGAACATATATCTGCCAAATAAATAGAATTATTAATGATCCACTTATTAGAAGCGCTGCATTCCTTGATATATTTATCCTCTGGCTCTTGAAGAAAATATGAATGAGAAAAAATTCCAAAATGATTACAGGTATTCCGAAAACATAGACTGATTTAGTGAAGATTCCCAGCATCATGAGAAGTCCGGCTAAAAAGTATTTTTTTTTGGAAAGTGCGATAAGTGAAATTAAGAAAAAAACAAATCCTGGGAGTTCACCAATAACGTGGGATGAGAAAAAATAGAATAGGGGAGTAAATATTATTAATATAAGAAATATAATCCGCTGCCTCTGACTAGTATACATGTATACTTGACATATATAGATAAAGACTGTAGCAAATATTAGCATTATTAACCTTGGCAATAGAGGATTAGAAGAACTTATTAAAAAAGTAGCAGGTATAAGAAGTGATGGGCCTGTCGTAATATTTGTATCGAATAGATTATCAAATGTGGCATAATTTAGGAAATTGCGTGAGAGATTATAACTTATTTGTAGATTATACCCTTCATCAAAATCTAAGGGAGCAAATATTATACGGGATGCAATTTGTGAATATATAAAGATAGAAAGAAGTAGAATGATTAAGCTACTCGCGCTTTTTGATAAAAGTTTTTTATTCATCATAAAGTATCGGGATATTATAGCATTTCGGCAATTCATGACATTTTCATTTATTGTAAGTTAAAGAATTTCATTTTATACTAATGAGACAGGATAAGCTAAAAATGCAGAGAATTTCAAGACGTAATTATTTTTTAATATTTTTTTTATTTCTTTTTTTTGCAGGAATTTTATTTCTCTACATTAAAAATATTACACATGATGTCTATGCGGGTGATGTAGGAGATATAGCTACAGCTGCATATTTCTTCGGAGTGCCGCATCCGCCTGGTTACCCGACGCTTACGCTTCTGGGATTTATATTTTCTAAAACCCCAATCCCTTTACCAATTATTTCAAGAATTGCCTTGGTTTCTGTAGTAGTTTCAATTGGTGGATTAATTATTTATTTTAAATTTAT
>CAYMDS010000056.1:0-6476 GCA_964389405.1 uncultured Gammaproteobacteria bacterium | reverse complement strand
CCTTAAGCTGTCTGAACACGAAGTAGTAAGTATTTAATGTATTGTTCTTTAGTCCTTTCGTTCTAAGTTCAAGGAAATATTGTTCAAGTGTTTCTTTCGTGAGTTCTTTATCCTTAAACCATTTGTTGATTAATCTCATGCGGATAGCACAATGGCGTATAGATTGAACTGACAAGTTTTTCTTAACGGTAATAAAAGAAATAAAATCCTTTTCGTCTATTTGCATACTCCCTTTCAGGAGTAGCTTGTGGAAGAAAACTAACTATTGTGAAGTACGGTTAATATAGCACGAATTACCCGTAATAACAATATATATTTCTTTCTTCAGCCGCTCCTTTTCGGGTACAAAAAAAGCACCCGTTAGGTGCTCACTAGATAAAAAGTATTTTAAATTCTATTAATTCCGCTGTCTTAAGAATGCGGGGATATCCCAATCGTCTTCTTCTTTCTTCTCACCTTCGATTTTTTGTGTCTGGTTTTGATTTGCAGATTCATCCTGTGGTTTTGCTCCGAAGAGATTTCCTATTCCAGATGGCTGGGGATTCTGCTGGGGTTGCTGCTGTTGACTCTGAATAGATCCTTCATTCGGATTCTGATTCATATTACTTACGTGATGAGATTGCATAAAAGGTTGAATTCTTGATGTGGTAGTATCAAATCCTGTAGCTACGACTGTTATTCTGATCTGATCATGCATAGATTCGTCTATAGTCGCACCGAAAATTATGTTCGCATCCGGATCGGCAGCCGCTGATATAATCTTCGCAGCCTCATCTACTTCACTCATCGTCAAATCACTTCCTCCTATAATGTTAAAGAGTACACCGCGTGCTCCTTGCATAGAAACTTCAAGAAGGGGAGATGAGATAGCAGCACGTGCTGCAGCTTGTGCTCTGTTTTCTCCGATTCCCGTTCCTATACCCATAAGAGATGACCCCGCATCTGACATGATAGTCTTTACATCTGCGAAGTCGACATTGATAAGACCAGGTACAGTAATAAGTTCCGATATCCCTTGTACCCCTTGTGTCAGAACTGAATCCGCTACTTTAAATGCTTCAATCAGCGTAAGCTTTCTATCGACCACTTCAAGTATTCTCTGATTGGGAATAACGATCATCGTATCTACTTTATCCTTCAATTCCTCTATACCATCTTCTGCCTGCACCATTCTTCGAGTACCCTCAAACATAAAAGGCTTCGTCACGACAGCTACAGTAAGCGCTCCTACTTCCTTCGCAAGTCTTGCGACCACAGGCGTCGCGCCTGTTCCTGTACCGCCCCCCATACCGGCGGTTACGAAAACCATATCTGACCCCTCAAGCATGTCTTTAATTTTCTGCTCTGACTCTTCTGCGGCCTGTCTTCCTATTTCAGGATCTCCGCCTGATCCCAATCCCTTCGTAAGGTGTTCACCTATCTGGATTTTCGTCTGGGATGGATTAAGAAGTAAGGCCTGTGCATCAGTATTTACTGATACGAAATCTACTCCCTGTATAGAGCTTGTGGATATCATGGAGTTTATGGCGTTTGATCCTCCGCCACCTATGCCGACTACTCTGATTTTGGCGAAATTTGTAGACTGAGGTTTTATAAGCATATTTGCGTAATCCTATCAGATCAGATATTCAAATGCAATATAACTAAATTTATTTAAACAATTTTGGGTGGATAAATCTGGAAAGCGCAAAAATAATTCCATCTCTATATCCTGTAATTCTCGTAATTAAGTTATTACTCATTATTCCGAAATGACCTTCGGCTTGTTTACTGTTTTTCCTGTTAAAAAGTATGTCTGATACGTCGCCTAATTCTTTCCCCTCATGAATCAAATCCATCATTTTCTCCGCCATCAGAATCCTGGGTGAGCTGCCGATTCCTTCTTCGCCTCTTTTATTTACGACTACAGCCCACCCGCAGTCAAACCAATACTTTCCAACCTTTTGTAATCCGCCCTCCAGACCTACTCCATAATCAGCATTTATCATTTTTATAGCTTTTTTCGCTCTAGTTCTTGCCCCTTTAATGCTTTCTTTATCGCTCATAGGCTGGTCTGATACTCCTGACTTTACACTAATTCCGTTAACCTCCCATTTTTTATCAGGAAATAGTTTCTCAAATGCCTCTTTAACTGCTGCAATCTTAACAGGGTTAAGTGATCCCACCGCAACTTTCATAATTGGTTTATCGGATAATTGTATTTCCTATAACAGGTAACTCAAATTTTTCATTTAAATATCTTTTATACATTTCGATACTATCTCCATGATCAAATGCAATCTGATCCATAAGGGGAGTTTTATCTAAATCAAACCAAGAAAGATGTGTAACTTCTTCATCACTGTTACCGGTTTTTTCTACTGCATCCGCTATAAAAATTATGTCTACATTTTGCCTTTCTTCCTCTCTCGGCCTATAGGGACTATCATTAATTCTGAATAATCTTATATTATCGATATTCCAACCGCTTTCTTCCATCACTTCACGTTTTAGTGCTTCGATCAGGGTTTCGTCCCTTCCGAAAAATCCACCCAGAAGTCCCCACTTACCGGCTTCATGGATTTTCTTTCCCTTGTATGAACCTCTTTTCCCGAGTAAAATCTTATTATCTTTTATAATAATCGCATTTACTGTAACATGCCTCAATCCGGCACTCCCCCCATCTTCAAAAGTGCAAGTAATCATATTTAATTGAATTTTTTCCACTTTCCTTCGGAAACAATAGTTACTTTACCATCTACTAATTCTAATGCTGTATCATCATCTATAGCATAAAAAGTACTCTGTGTGACTGTAGAAAGTTCCTCAAGTAATTCTATTCTTACTTTTGGAAATTCATTTGAATTTAGGTGCGGCCTTATTTCAAAATCTACAAATCCTAATCCTGTTGTCATTTCCAGATTTCCGGTTTCTTCATAATATAAAATCCCGGCACTCGATAGCGTCACATTCTTTGCTGTCACCATACTTCCCGCACTTATTCCTACATATACTTTAGTATTTAACAACTTTGGTAATATATTTTTTAATCCTGATTTATGTATCCAATTTAGTAAATATCTAACGTTCCCTCCTCCGAAAACTAGTATATCCGCATTTGTAAAACTTGGAAGCCATATATTTTTGGGTACTGCCGATATATCCACAATATCCATTGACTTAAATCCCAGCAGTCGAAATCTATTCATATCTTCGATAACCCAAGTCTTATCACCTTCCTCTACATTCGCGGCTGTAGGTATGAAAGTTAAATGAGCATCCTTAAAAGGTTTACCGAGTAATTCAGAAAAGGCTTTAGTTATAGATTTATTCGTAATCCCGGCTGAAGTAAGAAGCAATTTCATATATTTATAATTCAATAAATTTAAACCTCGGCATCTTTTTACCATTTACCTCTACTTCTTCTAAAAACATTTCAAGAGGTCTTACCCAAAGCCTACCATCTGGATTATCATATAAACATTCATAAACTACCAGATATTCTAAAGTCTCTGAATGTCTCGCGATATCTATTACCTTATAAAAATTCCCTTTATAATGATGATATTTACCTAACTTTATTTTTGCCATATATTTACTTAAAATCGGTCTTAATTAAATCTAATAACTGCGGAAATTTAATATAGCCCGACTTAGTATTAAAGTGTCCGGCGTTCTCAACCGCTATAAACTTTGCATTAAGCTTGTGGGGTAAATTTTTAGACCTCTTAAAATCTATATACGGATCATTAGAAGAATTAACAATAATTATTGGCAATTTTTTCGATTTAATTAAATCATAATCAAAATCTTTTTCAAAAAAGGTCTGATGATATTCTCTAAGGTCTTCAATAAGCCAATCCCATACCGCGACTAATACAGCGCCTTTCGCTCTCGAATCCGGTCTTTCCAGATATCTGAGAATCAAGGAATTAGACAGCGAATGACCAATCAATAACGTATCCTCATCAGGTTCAAGAGATAAGAGCGTATCCAGCCACTCATTAAGCGCCGGATTATCGGAATTAGGCATTTGAGGTGTTTCGGCTTTATAACCTGATTTGATCAATTCTTCTTTCAGCCATGGAAACCAGTTATCCGTAGGTTTCCCCCTCCATCCGTGAACTATTATTGCTCTTTTCATAACCAGTTAGCTATTAACTCAGCTAGCTCTTTTTTATGACCTGTAAATCCATGATCAGCATCTTCGATAACTCTATACTCCAAATCAGGACAGTATTTTTTAAGAATATTTATGATTCTTTCCATATCACCCCATGCGTACTCGTCTTTCTCACCATAAATTACAAAAGATGGTTTTTTTAATTTTTTAAAATAACGGAATAAAGATTTTTTGGATAATTTTAAATCTCTTATAACCTCCAAAAACGGAAAGCAGTTATAATCTCCGTCCGGATTGGCAAGATCGTAAAAAGCTTTATAGGAAAATATTGATTCCGGAAATAGTTTCGGATCGGTAATTATTTTCTCGCCTTCCCCTTTATTTATTCTATCTTTTGCTTCCGAAAGTAATTTATTAAACTTTACCTTACCTAAAATGTCGTAATAAATACCCACATCATCCCCACCACCTAGGATTATATACTTAGTAATTCTATTCTTGGGCTTGTAATGATTATATACACAGATTTTATTAGCTCCAGTTGATAATCCCATCAAATAAAACTTTTCAAAGCCTTGTTTCCCTAAAAAAGCTATAGCACTGTCAATGTCTAAAATAGAATACTTAATTTCTTCATAAGCCATACCGAATTTCAATCTATCCACTTCACCGTCTTTATTCTTTACATTAATTTTTTTGATTATGTGAGCTCCTCTATTGTTAAACGCAAATAGAGAAATTTTCTTCTTCGCCAAAACTTCGGCTATGATTCTTTTTTCTTTCTCATCATAAAAAACAGAAGAGCTTCCGTTACCATGAAGATAAATTACTACACTTTTTGAATCTTTCGGATGATATAAAAGTCCGGGAAGACCTAGACCGTCACTTGTTTCAAATTCTAAAAATTTTGGAATAATCATAATTTATATTCTTGTCTCGGATTATCGGGAAAGTTTTGTTGGTCGAAAAGCACAAACAAACTTGGTTTAATCTTATAACAAAGATGTCCCTCTTTTTTAGCTATAATCTCTTTAACCCTTGCAGGCTTTAAACCATATCTTTTCACATAATGTATTAATGCTGCGGCTATCTCTTTCTTAGAAACCAACTCTCTGGCAACTCCCTGGAACTGAATGCCTCTTATC
This sequence comes from uncultured Gammaproteobacteria bacterium, assembly GCA_964389405.1. GTDB lineage: Bacteria > Patescibacteriota > Microgenomatia > Levybacterales > UBA12049 > CAYMDS01. Next base: position 1,229 of record CAYMDS010000056.1, on the reverse strand, counting down.
TTATCATTCGGCTTATGGGGCAACACGATAACCCCGGCAACTTTTTCGTTATTATTTATTTCAATCGAATGACGAGTGGATGGCTTTGATATCCAATAAATACTCAATGCATCATCAAACGCATAATAAACTGTACAAGCCCAAGGCTGATCATTCTTAGAGGTGGCTATTTGCATCATTCGGGCTTCTTTAAGATATCTTTTTATCAGGTCTCTAAGTTGCATTTTTGTAGATTCCGTTTTAATGACTGTACTATAACACAGCTTTATAAATTTTTACAATTAATATATAAATTAAATCCTGATTGGATTGATCTCTATAATAGTTTATTAGAGTAGCTTTAGAGATTGCTTCACCCCAATAAATCGGGGTTCGCAATGACATTGAGAGCAATTGTTTTGCCGGGAATTGGCGGATCCCCCCAATGACAAGAATATATTTCAGGGGATGAAGGATTTAAGAAGATTTAAGAGCTTTCCTACCAGCTTCTTTGATCCACCGCCACCGAATTTCGGCATTGATAGTCCAAAAGGTAAATCCTGCTTTTCTGTTGTAGTATTTTTCATACCATACATTGCTAGTCCTATTACACTTGCAAAAGCAGGACTTTGAATCTCATCTATAATTCCTTTGATGTTTGTAAGAGTCCCTATACGGACAGGCATCGCTAGAGTCCTTTTAGCAGCTTCCCGTAGACCTACTGTCTGCGCTCCTCCTCCCGTAACCACAATTCCTGCAGGAATAAGCCCTACGAATCCGCTTTTTTTAATCTCTATCCCAACCATAGTAAAAATTTCATTTAATCTAGGTCTTATGATGCCATCCACTAGAGTCTTATATGAAATTTTTTTTAGTTCTTCAGGAAGATTAAGCTCAGTAAGATCAATTTCATCACTGCTTTTAGTTTCTTTTTTTTCTGCTATATCTTCAGGTTTTATCATTTTTTTGGGATTATTTTGAGAAAGATATAACTTTATTTTTTCTGCGCTTTCTATGGAGATACGAAGTCCTATCGCCAAATCGTTTGTTATATGACGTGCGCCAATAGCAAGGGTTGAGGAGTAAGACACAGAACCATCTGTATATATAGATATATCTGTAGTCCCGGCACCTATATCTACACATACGACACCCAATTCTTTTTCTGTGTCAGTTAGAACCGCCAATGAACTCGCTAATCCGCTCAAGACAGAGCGATCTACATCGACACCAACCGCAGAATAGGCTTG
>CAYMDS010000055.1:0-6547 GCA_964389405.1 uncultured Gammaproteobacteria bacterium | reverse complement strand
GACCCTTGAGAATCACATTCTTAAAACATCTTATTTCAGATAATCCCAAAGAACTACCTAAAAGAATCGCATTCAACAAAAAAGAGAGTTACATCCTAATTGATAGTAAAAAAATAAATATCCCTTACGCTTCTAATCAATATTATCTATGTGAGGCGATATTTTCAGCTCCTAATAGACGTTGGGAAAAAGATGAACTTCTTAAAAGACTAGGGGAGGAAACAAATTATAGAAATTCCAGAAAAGTGTACGATGCAGCATTAGCAATTAATAAAAAACTATTATTAAAACTGGTCGATTACAAAGATAAAACTTACCGATTAAATCCTCGTTTTCTCCAGAGTATATCTTGACGTGAATCACATGTGAATCAAACGTGCTTCAACGCTCCATCATGTATCCTAATGACAATACTTCAATTAAATGAAATTATGGTGAAACATGCATCAATTAAATACAATCTTGAAAGCTTTATAGCATTGAGTCTTATACTAGCAATATTAACATTTACATCATTTGCGGACACTAATCTACAAAAGATTCTAAAGATTATAGTATTTATTTCTGCCTTTATATTAACTTATCGTTACTACGCAGTTAAGTTGTATTGGCAAGCATATCTTTTCAGCGTAATAGCCTTATTGATTTTTTTATTGCACTTCATAAAGCCTTAATTTTTAATATGAAACAGACTACCCAGCATACGCATACGAAACTAGGACAATGGTCTGCTACCGCTATCTGCGGAAATGATATCCTAAGCTCCACGCTTTATGTATCAGGAATCGCGATAATTTTCGCAGGAGTTTATGCTCCATTTGTTCTTCTTTTCATCGGTTTCGTACTCTTTCTATACAAATCTGTCTATACCGAAGTTGTTGAGGCATTACCTGTTAACGGAGGAGCTTATAACTGTCTTTTAAACGGTACCTCAAAGATCATAGCTGCTGTAGCCGGTATTATGACCTTCCTGTCATATGTCGCCACAGCCGTTATATCAGGAAAAGTGGGCATAGAATACCTTCATACGATTTTTCATGGTATCCCTGTCATACCAGGAACTATCGTTCTTCTTTTACTCTTCGCGCTTCTTGTGATATCGGGATTAAAAGATTCTGCCAAAGTGGCACTTATAATATTTGGTATCCATATCGTGACACTCTTATCATTTCTTATCTTCGGATTAATCTTTTTTATTAATAATGGTTCAGACTTCTTCTTTATAAATCTTTCACATACTAAAGAACTTCTTACTCTTAAAGGAGGACTTCTACCTGCGATTTATCTGGCTTTTTCAGCTTCATTACTTGGCGTATCGGGATTTGAAAGTTCAGCTAATTTCGTCGAAGAACAAAAATCAGGTGTTTTCCGAAAAACTCTTCGTAATATGCTAATAGGAGTTGCTTTCTTTAATCCCCTCATTGCATTAGTCGTACTAAATAGCCTACCGTTTGAAGCTATAGCATCGGCAAAAGATTTTCTTCTTGCTGATGCGGCTTATTCAATTGGCGGCACGCCTTTGCAGTTTTTAGTAGCAATTGATGCCTTTCTGGTTCTCTCAGGAGCAGTGCTTACAGCCTTTGTCGGGGTAGGGGGACTCCTTTATCGCATGGCATCAGATGGATGCCTTCCGGATTTTCTGACAAAAGTTAATAAAAAGGGATCTTATCCTAGAATTGTGATAACATTCTTTTTGCTCTGCACATCAATTCTTCTTATTACTAAAGGTGAGCTACTATCTCTAGCAGGCGTTTACACTATTTCGTTTTTGGGTGTCATGTTTTTATTCGCAATAGGAAATTTAATTCTAAAAGAAACAAGAACTGAATTGAAACGGACATATTATGCGCCAATTATATTCGTGTTCATCGCAGCCGCGGCTACACTATCGGGAATTATTGGAAATATACTCATTGACGTGCGTAATTTACAATTTTTTCTTTATTATTTTATTCCTGCAGTAATTTTAGTTTATGCTATGGTTTATCAGGATAATATTATAAATGCTTTATTGCGATTTACTCACAAGATAACACCTATCCATAATATTATAACTAATTATTTTGAGGATATGTTGAAGGGAAGATACATAGTTTTCATACATAACATACACAGATTACATAACATACTGGATTATATAAACAGAAACGAGACCGGCCGCGACATCTTACTCATACACTGTGCTGATCAAGACAGAGAGCACACACAAAGCTATAAGGAAATAGAAGAAGCATTACCTATACTGCAAAAAGCTGGTGTCTTTCCCCATTTGAATCTAAAGTTGGTTTATCGAACAGAAGAATTCGGACCAGAATTAATAAATAAAATCTCAAAGGAATATAAGGTCCGTAAAAACAGAATGCTAATAGGCTCGATCCATCACGAACATTCTTATGACTATGATCAGTTAGGTGGAGTCCGAATCATCTTTTGATATCATCCTCAGAAATCAAGACTCTTCCTACTTGTATCAGCACACTTTCATTTTTTTCCGTTTTGGAAATACTCACAGACTCTATACGGTCTGAATAAACACTTAGTAAACCAAAGGAGGTAGTAGATATATTTTCATCTAGATGACTCTGAATTACGAAACTCATTCCCAAAATAATACTTATTACTATAACCAGAACTAACTTTGATATGTTAATTTTAGGTGAGGACAAATTGAAATCATAAGAGAGAGTTATCATGATGATACTTTAGCAAAGTACCCATGGACTCAAATGAGAATCAAAACTAATCAAGATATAACTATTTATTGGAAGTTAATGCTGAGCTCAGCCTAAATGTTTTATCAGCGTAGCTTATTAACTTAAATCCGACTCTCTTATTTACTAATATAGCCGCATCATAAACTTTTCGCCAATTCTGAGAAGACGGGTCTTCGCCAAACTTTATCAGGAGCTCATCCAGCTCCCATCTTTTTTTAGGATGAGAGAAAAGAGCTTTACATAAATGATACTGGTTCGTGGCATACGGAATACTTATATTCTTTTCATCCGCGTGAATAACACTCTCCTTTGCGTCAAAAACTATAGATTTGGGGTATTCTGTATCCGGTAAGTTCTTATTCGTTTTTTGAAAGTTTTTACCAGACATCCATATAATCACAGGTAATAATACTGTCAGTGAAAATATAAACGAGAAGATAAGATAAGCCAGTAATGTTTCATTCACGGAATTAAGCGATTGACCAGCCAAAACTATCCCTTGCGAATTACCTTGACTATCTTTTATAGACTGCATTGAGATAAGAAACTCATTAGCTGTTTTTACATCTTTAACGATGCGCATACTAGGATTACGTAATTCATCTTCTATGTAACTGGGGTCAATAAATGTAGGAGTTCTACCGTTTCGTAATAAAACCTTGTTATAGGTAGTAATAATTTCAAAGGATATATCATAACGAATATTGCGCACATCTATTCTCGAAACATCCACATTTTTTCCTGAAGTTTTTATCGAAGAGTGGATCTTGTCAAGATTATCTTGAAGAGTTTTATCAATTGTTTCCAAAATATCTTCATTGGGATTATGATATGCGACACTTATTAACCCAACTACTTCTTTATCTGAGCTTGAAATTGGCCTTGATAATACTCTCCATCGATCATTTGTTACAATAGCCAGAGTTTGTGGTCTTAAAAAAGCATTCATATGCTTGAAATCTGCCGAATCTAAAAGTCCTGAAATCGGCTGATTTCTCTCGATGACAAATCCGCCTGAAGTTATAATATAAAGAGGAGCTGTAAATCCATTTGATCCGCTCGGATGAGGAGTGTGGGGATCTGCGTTATATAAACTTGTGTCCCACTGACCCTCTTTTATATGCAAATCATTTCTTATCCTATCCTGCAATTCCTTTAATGAATCCTTAATGTCCTCAAAAGCGATATGACGAAGAAACAAATAAGTAACTATAGTTTGAAGAATCAAAACTAACGTCAGTAATAATATTTTATTTAGATTATTTGAAACTATTTTTCGGAACATGTGCGCATATTATACAGATATATCTGATAAGAATAAATATTCTGAGGGGCCTAGACAATTAAAAAAAATGTGGCTATAATAGTTCGGTAATGCCTAATAAATCCTCAAATACTAACTACTCCGCCGAACAAATCCAAGTTCTTGAAGGTTTGGAGCCTGTTAGAAAAAGACCCGGCATGTATATAGGCTCAACCGATGTATACGGACTTCATGAAGCACTACGTGAGATTATAGATAACGCGGTCGATGAAGCACTCGCAGGATCTGCAAAAAACGTTTGGATTTATCTGAATTCTGATGGATCCGCGACTGTCGCCGATGATGGACGGGGTATCCCTGTAGATCCACATCCTATATATAAAAAATCAGCACTGGAGTTGGTTATGACTAAACTTCACGCAGGAGGCAAATTCGGTGGCAGTGCCTATAAAATCTCAGGAGGACTTCATGGTGTCGGTGCATCAGTAGTTAACGCCCTTTCTGACTGGCTATGGGTGGAGGTAAGACGCGGAAATAAAATTTATACCCAATCTTATGCCCGGGGAAACGCTACCTCAGAACTTAAAGAATCAAAAACCAGCAGACTGTTAGATTTAGATCCTAAAATTAATAAAAGTGACGGTACGACTGTTACCTTCCTACCTGATAACACCATTTTCCAAACCATTCAGTTTGAGTTCGACACAGTAAAAAAACAAATCAGAGAGCGCGCTTACCTGGTCCCTAAATTATACTTTCACTTCATAGATAGAAGAGCTGCTGAAACCAAAGAAGTTAATTATTACTTCGAAGGCGGTATCGTATCACTGGTTGAAAAAATTAATGAAAATAAGACACCTCAGCATACACCAATCTATATAAATAAAACTGAAGGAGATGTACAAATAGAAGCAGCACTCCAATATAACGACACTTATACAGAAACAGTAGAATCATTTGTAAATGTCATAAACACAGTAAATGGCGGGACACATCTTACCGGATTTCGAATGGCACTCACACGGGCTATAAATGATTATGGTAAGAAAATCGGAGCATTTAAATCTGAAGAGGACTCAATCGTCGGAGATGATACGAGAGAAGGCCTCACTGCTGTGATATTTATCAAAATGCCCCAGGATAGGATTCAGTTCGAAGGACAGACTAAAGGAAAACTCGGAAACTCTGAAATACAACCATTGGTAAATTCTATCGTAAAAGATGGCCTGAATGTTTTTTTTGAAGAGAATCCATCTGAAGCAAAAAGAATTCTTGAAAAAGTATATCTGGCCGCTAAAGCAAGGCTCGCAGCAAAAGCAGCAAAAGAAGCGGTAATCAGAAAAGGTGCACTTGAGGGATCCACTCTTCCTGGGAAATTGGCAGACTGTCAGGAGAAAGACCCTACAGTATCAGAGCTTTACTTAGTCGAAGGAGACTCAGCAGGAGGATCTGCAAAGCAGGGAAGAGATCGCAAATTTCAAGCTATCCTTCCATTGAAAGGAAAAATTCTTAATACCGAACGCGCACGCCTTGACAAGATGGTTGAGCATGAAGAAGTAAAAAATATCATAATAGCCTTAGGCGCCGGAATCGCAGATACTATAAATATGGAAAAGCTTCGATATCACCGGGTAATCATTATGACTGACGCAGACGTAGATGGAGAACATATCGAGACACTCATACTTACTTTTTTCTTTAGGCATTTGCCTGAGGTTATAAAACAAGGATACTTATATGTAGCGATGCCGCCTTTATTTAAAATACAGCGTGGTAAAGAAATAAGATATGCCTACACAGAGCCTGAAAGAGAAACGGCAATTAAAGACCTAAAAAGCGGTAATGCCAGTATTTCCGTACAGCGCTATAAGGGTTTAGGTGAAATGAATGCTGATCAATTATGGGAAACTACCATGAATCCTGCAAATCGTGTATTAAAGCAGGTAACTATAGAAGATGCCGAAGAGGCAGATGCTGTCTTCACTATGCTTATGGGGTCAGAAGTTCCTCCAAGAAAAGCATTCATTCAGACAAACGCTAGAGGAGCAGAACTAGACATATAGAAAATAAAAAATTAAAAATCAAATCTCAGAGATTAAGATTATTAAGTAAAAACTATTTATCTTTAATTTATATTTTTTGAGATTTACTCTTTAATATTTTATCTCCCAAAGGGGGTGATTTTATGGATTTAAGTAAACTAAAAACAGGGAAAAATCCGGATAACGGAGAAGTCTATGCTTTCATAGAGATTCCCCTAAATTCTGACATCAAATATGAACTAGATAAAGAGATGGGAGTCATAATAGCAGACAGATTCGCTTTTACATCTATGAGATTTCCTTTCAATTACGGGTTTATTCCAAACACTCATGGAGAAGATGGAGATCCGCTGGATATTATGGTAATCACAGATAAAACTGTGTATCCTGGGACTGTCGTAGCCTGTAATATAATCGGCATGCTTGAGATGGAGGATGAAGCAGGTATAGATACTAAGATCCTTGCAGTTCCCGGACCAAAAATTGATTCAGTTTATGGACTACTCACAGATATTTCTCAAGTTTCA
>CAYMDS010000054.1:0-6570 GCA_964389405.1 uncultured Gammaproteobacteria bacterium | reverse complement strand
AGATGCCACCATCTGCCTTCTGTTTAACTAATAAATGAAAATGATTCGGCATTAAGCAATAGCTATTGATTGAAATTAATTTAGAAGTTTTCGCGGTTACTTTCCAGAATTCCTGTTTCCGATCCAGAGATAGCAGCTGGTATTTTGAATAGCGAAGTGGTGGATGGGAATATTGATAAAATCTGATTAATTCTATTGTCCGTCGGTAATCTTTAATCTCGCGAAATAGTGGTTGTTTATTTATGCCACGGTTATAAACATGATAGAATTGGTTATTAACTAAAGGAACTTTTCTGGCAGGCATATATCAAATATGTCAGTTTTTTACCGAGGTGTCAAGGACGATACACCTCTAAGGTGTACAATATGAAAAAGAATGAATTTAAAGAGTATGTGAATAAATTTAATAAGTCACAGGTTATATTCGATCTGGATGAAACTCTGGTTACTTTAAAAATTAACTGGAATTATTGGATTGAAGACATGGTTAGGTTGTTTGATGAGCATAATATTGCATACAATAATCTGGATTTTGCCCCATGTGAGAATGAGCTGATTGAAAGATTTGGTGAGAAAATGCGTAGCAAAATCATTGAGATAAACTACAGACATGAGAAAAAGTATTATACAGGCTATATTAAGCATGAACATATATTGGACATTTTAGATATTGCGTCTAAGGCAGTGACGGTGCATTTATGGACATCAAATGACAAAAGAACGATAGAGTCGGTTTTGGAGGAATTAAAGATTCAGGATTTGTTTAAAACGATTGTAACCAGAAATGATGTTAAATTCATAAAGCCTGATCCTTATGGATTTAAAATTATTAACAAAGAAGGTTTTGCGCCTTCTCAGTTTTTATTTATAGGCGACAGTAGCGCAGATAGAGGTGCCGCTGAATCTTCAGAAATAGAATTCATGCATGTCAGCGAAATTGAGGATTAGTTATTTAATTTTCAGAAGTTCTATTTCAAATACCAAAGTCGCAAAGCCCGGGATAGCATCGCCGGCTCCATATTTTCCATAACCTAATTGATGAGGAATAGTTAGTTTTCTTTTACCACCTATCTTCATACCCGGGATTCCCATGTCCCATCCTTTTATGACATACCCTACACCGATTTTTACCTCAAAAGGTTGTGCCCTGTCATATGAAGAGTCGAATTTTTTACCATCCTCAAGCATGCCAGTGTAATGAACGACTATAGTATCTCCAGATTTAGCTTCTTGGCCTTTGCCTGCTATTAAATCATCGATCCTTAGATCAGCTTGTTTATCCATTCTTTTATTATACCAACAAGTTTCTTTTATTGGGTAAGAATTCGATATATAATTAAGGCATTAATGTTACCGAATTTCGAAACTATACTCAAAGCAATTGATAATTTTAATTAAGTGGTTTAATATTAGTAGTATATAATTTGATAAAGATAGATTATGGCAAAATATTTATTACTTTTCCGCGGGGTTGACCTATCCGAAAGCGAAGAAAAAATAAAAGAGTGGGATGCGTATATCGGGAGACTCGCTAGGGAAGGGAAATTTTTATCGGGTTTACCCTTCGGACCTAGTGCAAAATTAGTAACAGGCACTGAAGGTAATGTGATGGATTTGACGAAAAACGAAGGATCTATTGCAGCATATATTATAGTGCGCGCCGATTCATTAGATGATGCAGTAGAACTTGCCAAAAAAGCGCCTAATTTAAGTGAGGGCGGAACTGTAGAAGTCAGGTCTACTATACCTCCAGTACAATAGCTAGGTTATTACTATTTAGTATATAAATATACATTTCCGCTTTTTTTAGTATATTTCCAGTTAGGAAAGTGATAGTGATTCATCGCGATTCTAGCTCCTTTTTTTAATTCCTTTTTCAGCTTTTTTTCAAGTCTTCCCATGATATGCGGGGATAAATAGACAGTTATTAGATCAAAGTTTTTATAGTTTGTTCCCCACATATCAGCCATGTGGATAAATGCTTTTTTCTCTAATCCTGCTTTTTTAATTTTTCGACGGGCAATCCATACGAGTAGTGGATTCAATTCATATCCATGCGCGATTGCGCCTTTTTTTGCAAGAGCTATTACGACTCTACCGTCTCCTGATCCTAAATCTGCCGCAAGCTCGTTCTTTTTTATCTGTAGCATGGACAGCAGTTGTTCTGTGCGTTGTTGGCCTATGGGGGCATAAGGACCTCCTGATAGCATCGAATAGACAAGTATTGCGATTATTCCAAGAAGTAATACTATTACTAATAATCCGAATATTATAAACATTAATTAGTATATAGTATAGGGTATTTAGTATAGAGTATAAAGTATTTGGGCAATGAAACTCTAAGCTCTAAATCCTAAGCTCTAAACAATTTCAAAATATTCCAAATACAAAATTTTGAATGATTAGAACTTGTATTAAATAATATATTTATTTAATAAATTATATTTAATATCTTGACATTTATACTAAATTTATATTAAATTATTATAATATATTTATGAATATCTCATCATCGCTTCGTAACTTTTTAGAGATTCCTTATGATGTTCTTGAAGAAATGAATCTTACCACTGCATTGAAAGCTGATACTTTAACTTCTGATGAACTTGAAAATGAATATCGCATATATTTGAAAAAAGAAAAAAGGATTAAAGCGGTAACACTTTGCTTTACTGATATAGAGGGCAGATTTCACATGCTTGACTACGATAAGAAATTTCTTTTGGAAAGTTCCGATAATTTAACTTTCGACGGTTCATCTATCAGAGGGTTTAGTCAGTTACATGAATCGGATTTGCGTCTTGATGTAGATTGGAGCAGTATCGTCTGGCTTCCATCAGACATTTTCGGGCCGGGAAAGGTAGTTTTTTTCGCGAATGTATTAGATCGTGACAGAAGACCTTATGTATCGGATTTCCGGGGACAATTAAAGCTTTTAACAAATGAACTCCAGAAAAAAGGAATCACCGCGAATGCTGCCCCGGAGTTAGAAGGTTTTCTAATAGCGGGCACAAATGCCGAACAGAATTATAATGAGATAGACCGTTTCAGACTTATCTCTACTGGCGGTTACTATCACTCGCTTCCACTTGATAATTTAAGGATTTTTATCGATAGGGCAGCAGAAGCGCAACGTGCGATGGGATTTAGAAACGAAAAAGATCATCCTGAAGTGGCTCCTTCTCAATTTGAGATGAATTTTTCTTATTCTCCTGTAGTTCGAGCTGCAGATAAAATACAGCTTTATAAATTAATCTGCCGTCAAGTGGCTACAAGTATGGACATGACAGCGACATTTCTTCCTAAGCCAATTTCCGGTATTAATGGATCAGGGATGCATACGAATTTTTCTCTTAGTAAAAACGGCAAGAATATTTTTTATGACTCTCAAGGACGAGATGGTTTATCGAAATTAGCTTGGGATTTTATTTTAAGACTACTTAATCATGCGCCTGAGATTTGTTTGATATTAAATTCAAGCGTAAATGCTTATCGAAGACTGGATCCGCATTTTGAAGCGCCAAACCAAATAAAGGTTTCACCAATAGATCGAGGGTCCATGATAAGAATCCCAGTAGGTAATGAAAGCTCAGCAAGGATAGAGCTGCGTTCCGTCGGCCCTGATGCGAATCCTTATCTTGTTTTATATACTATTCTTAAAACCGGCTTTGAGGGTGTAAAGCTTCAGAAGATTGATGGCAAGCGGGAAAGACTCCGGTTCTTACCGGATAATATAAATGATGCGATTAAGTTATTTAAATCTAGTGATTTTATAGCGAAAATTCTGGGAGCGGAGAATAAGGATAAATTCGCCGACTTTAAACAACAGGTCGCAGATAGAAGCCCAAAAGCACTGGGATCTCAAATAAAGATAGGTGAAATACTTTATCATCATGAGATAACCAATCAGGTGCTCTGGAACAGGTTTTAAAAATCTTCGTAAATTGTTATATTGTTACATTCTTAAATTATTGTTAAAATAACTAAACTTTTATTCATTTTTGCTACTTACTACTCAATATTTATTAACATATGCTTGATAATCCTTGGGTTCGCGCAATACATCAGTTAGAAAAAATTGCGAAATTAGTAAAAATTGACCCATTACTTTTATCTACTCTTTCAGCACCAGATAGGATAGCTGAATTTTCAATACCTGTAAAACTAACAAATAAAGTCATAAAGAACTTCACTGGATTTCGCGTACAGCATAATAATATTTTGGGACCATATAAAGGAGGACTTCGGTATCATACTGCAGTTTCTATGGATGAAGTGAAGGCTTTGGCTTTCTGGATGACTATAAAAAATGCTGTCGTAGATGTCCCGTTCGGCGGAGGAAAGGGTGGTATTACCATAGATCCTAAACTACTTACAGAAGAAGATTTGCAAGCTGTAACCATAGAATTTACGAGAAAACTTTTTCCATTGATCGGTCCATACTTAGATGTGCCTGCTCCCGATGTGAATACGAATCCGAAAATCATGGAATGGATAGTAGAAGAATTCAGAATTCAGACCTGCCTCGCCGGCAGGCAGGGTTCAGAATTCAGAAATAATTTAAAAAATAATGAGTTAAGAGCGGTGGTGACAGGTAAGCCTTTAGATATGGGGGGGTCTGAAGGAAGAACTGAGGCGACAGGGCTCGGAGGCGTGTATAGTTTATTAACCATCTTAAAACGAAGGAAGATAAGTCCGAAAGGTATGACCGTTGCTATTCAAGGATTCGGGAATGTGGGTATGTATATCGCCAAATTCCTTAAAGAAGAGGGATTTACGATTGTCGCTATTTCTGATTCCAAAGGGGGTATATTCATTCCTTCCGGTATTCCTGATATTTCGACAGTTCAGTCTTGTAAAATAGAGAAAGGAATGCTTGCGGGATGTTATTGTGTGGGTTCAGTTTGCGATGTCAGATATAAAGGGAAAGTGGAAGGAAAGGATTTAGAGTCGGAAGAAATACTTACCCTACCGGTAGATATAATTATTCCTGCAGCCCTAGAAAACGTGTTGACTAAAGATAATGCGAAAAAAGTTAAAGCAAAATACGTTTTAGAGATGGCGAACGGTCCGACGACAGATGAGGCAGATGAAATTCTTGCGAAAAAAGGTATTATGGTAATTCCTGATGTTTTAGCTAACTCAGGCGGAGTTGCAACTTCATATTTTGAGTGGTATCAGAATATACATAATGAGAAATGGACTAAAGAGGAGGTTTTTGAGAAATTAAGAAATAAAATGGAAAAAGCGACTGATGAAGTTTATAGTACTTCTAAAAAATATAAAGTTTCACTTCGCGACGCGGCATATATAGTGGCACTTCAGAGAATTGAAAAAGAATGGAAAAGTAAAAACACTCCCTAGGTGTCAATGTATTCCTCGCCCAAGGTATCCAAGCGAACTCCTCACTTTGCTCCCGTCCCCCCCAGGTGGAACCTTGTAGAGTAGTGATAGAAATAGTGCGAGAATAATAAATTTGTTATACTCATTGGAGAATGGAAGATAAGCCCCAGTTTGCAGCAGAAATTACCGCTAAAAATGTTCTGAAATCCGATGTATCGCATGATGAAAAAGTAAATGCTGCAAAAGAAAAACAAAAGAGAGTCAAAGCAGATCATGAGCTTCTAGAAAGAAATAATCAGGGAACTAGTAAAACTGGGGAGATAATACAGTCTCTAGGCCGGGGTGGCCCCATGGCAGCTTCTCCTGAGCTAACCCAAGCACTCGCTTCTCAGCAAATAACAAGTGATGAAATAAGAAAACAGAATGAGACAGGTATAAAAGATATGTTTGCGGAGGTATTAGTAAAAGCAATTCTTACTGGAGATCCTGATAAATTTTTTTTATTCACTTCGGATAGAAATTCGTCTTTTCTACGTAAGCAAACCAAAGAACGTAGTAGTACACTTTTGAGTAGCATTGCTTATTCAATTTCGATGGTTGACAAAGAGCTTGCGTCAGATGGTGAGTTATATGAACAAGCAGTGGATGCAGCGTTACTTATTTTTCGATTAATGAGTCCTAACCTGGATTTGAGTCCTGAGCAGATAGCATCGATACCTGATTGGACCTCAGCGCAGCTTGATAAAGAAGCCAAGGGGGAGCATTTACCGCAATTTGTCCGTGAGCAATTAATATCAGAAGGAATCCAATTTGTTTCATTGAACGCATTAGGATATCAAACGCTTATAGCAGAAGACAGAAATGTTTTTATAGATTATCCATTGAATAAAGATGGGTTGATATTGGAAGGTTCCGAGAAAAAAACTGTAGAAGAGGTATTCACGATAATCATGGCTTTGTCTGCTACAGGAAAATCCTCGTTAGGTCAAACGCCAAATGCCCAGATCAATTTAAGCCATCTCCGCGAAGCGACAGAAAAATCAGCGTTACTACTTGGTAGACTAAAAGATAACCCTCAGTTGTACCAGATTGCAGAACGTACGTTGATAAGGCAGTTGTATCATCTTCATAGCGGAAGTATCCCCGGAAACATACTAGAGTTATTCAGTGAAGATGCAGTACATTATGGTCAAGAATACGGTGAATACAGAAGCGCTAAGCCATTAT
>CAYMDS010000053.1:0-6602 GCA_964389405.1 uncultured Gammaproteobacteria bacterium | reverse complement strand
TTTACATTTGCCCAGTTATATACTGCAGTAGTTCTGATAGTCTCCCAATTCTTACCGGGAGAAAATGTGGCATAAGATGAGATGAAAGCGATTTTACCTGTAACTGCAAATCCTGCTGCGATAGCTGCCATATTTTGCTCAGCAACCCCTACTTCAAAAAACCTTTCAGGGAATTTTTTCTCGAAATGATGACACTGCGTAGATTCAGATAAATCTGCAGTTAAGACTACTACATTTTGATTTTGCTCTCCTAAGATTACCAATCCCTCTCCATACCCTTCACGCGTTGCCTTCATCTCAATATCTTTATCAAATATTTTAGGATTAAGTTTTAAATCTGGATTTAACATAATAATAGTAAAGTTATGAATTATAAGTCCTGAGTTATGAGTTTAACTACATCCTTAATTCATAATTCATAACTTGTTAAACTATTGGTGTTCGCTTTTTATTTTTCCCTGTAATGTTCTTAGTTCTGCCAGTGATTTTTCTGCCTCTTCTTTATTCGGAGGCTTTCCGTGCCAGGTGAAATCTTCTTCCATAAAATCCACTCCGCGGCCGGGAATTGTATGCGCGATAATAACTGATGGTTTCTCAAAAACAGAATTTGCTTCTCTCGCTGCATCTACTATCGCGCGGTAATTATGACCATCGACTTCTAGAACATGCCAATTAAATGCTTCATATTTATCTCTTAATGACTCAAGAGGCATCACGTTTTCCGTAAAACCGTCGATTTGTATATTATTCCTGTCAATTATTACAGTAAGATTATTGATTTTTTCTTTTCCGGCGAACATAATTGCTTCCCAGGTATTCCCTTCCTGATGCTCACCGTCTGAAGTCAGACAGTAAACTTGATATCTTCTCTTATCAAGTCTTCCGGCAAGTGCCATACCGATTGCCTGAGACAATCCTTCTCCTAGAGGGCCTGATGTGTTCTCTATACCAGGTAAAGCTCTTCTATGTGGATGGCCCTGGAGTCTTGAATTAAGCTTGCGAAGTGTCTTAAGCTCCTCAACAGGGAAAAATCCGGCAGCCGCTAGAGTAGCGTAATGAACAGGACAAATATGGCCGTTTGAGAGCACTAAGCGGTCCCTGGAAGGATCTTCAACTTTACTTGGGTCGATGTTTAGGATATGGAAATACATGCAGGTAAAGATATCTGCCATACCCAAAGGTCCTGCAGAATGGCCTGATCCCGCTTCAAGAAGAGTAGTTATGATAAGTTGTCTTATCTCATTAGCTTTCTCCTCAAGAATCTTTAATTTTTCTTCATGCAATTCAGGAATCATAAAATTATTGTTCGAGCGAAGTCGAGAACTACTTTCTTCTGACACTTCTCGACTTTCAAGCTTCACTTGATCGCTCGAAGAATAAGAAGGTTTGTAAACCAATATTAAATCTGCCACGTTACTTGGCAATTTACCTGTAACTATAGCATCGCCTGTTTTTTCAAAAAATGCAAGAGAATTAGTTTTCGATAAAAAATCAGCTGTGTTTAAATTAAGTTCTTTGACTTTTTCCAATACTAATTTATCACTGATAGCTCCCGCGTTATGGGAATTGTCCCAACCGTCTGTACCCACGGATGCGATTATTACGTCGTCTTTTATATATTCTAATGCAGCTAAAGCTAAGTGCTGATTGCGTCCTCCCTGTCCACCCTCTACTGCTTTTACTGTAGTTTCTCCGCCTATTAGCAATATTTGTCCATCTTTAGTTTTTTCTATTAATTCTTTCGCTGCCGATCCGGCATCGCTTTGGTATTGGTCTGATAAAATCTCAGTCTGAATTCCAAGTTTATCTGCCCTATTTTTCATAGCATTAAGCGCAGTAAGATTGCTTAAGACTATAAACGAAGAAACATTTTTAAAAAAAATATCTTCTTTTGGTGTTTCTGAAAAATCTGATTCACGCAGATTTAGAGCGGATAATCGCGGATATTTCTTTAAAACGGAATAGACATCGCTTAAGCTTGTATTGTCTTTGACACAAGGCCCTGAGGCGATAGTCGATAAATCATTCCCTGGTACATCTGAATAAACAAGTGTCGCCACAGTTGATGGATAAAGTACTTTCGCTAATCCTCCACCTTTTACAGCTGATAAATGCTTTCGGATAATATTCATCTCTTGAATAGAAGCTCCGCATGAAAGAAGGATCTTATCTACTTCAAGTTTTTGTTCGAAAGTCACATTTAGCGGTACTTCGAACATCGCTGATCCGCCTCCGCATATTACCACTACGACCAAGTCTTTATCTGTTAGATTGTAGTTTTTAAAACTCTCAACTACTTTTTTCGTAAATTCGACATTTGTTTGTGAGGTAAGAGGATGTGTACCCAAGGTAAAGTGAATTTTATTAAATTCATGCCCTGCTACATCTATAACGAAACCTTCATTAAGTCTGTCCCCCAGAGTTTTTTCAACTAATGCAGAATTTCCTGCTGATCCCTTACCAAACCCTATTAAAAACACCCGGTTAAATTCTGTAAGGTTATATTCCTTTTCTTGTATTTTTAAAATATTGTTACTTAATGAAATATTATTATTAAGGACATTTTCGGGTTGGAGTGATGATAAACCCTCTTCTATAAGATCAAGGATAATTTTTCGATCCGCGGATAAATTTAAAACATTGTAATTTCGGATCAAGCCCATGTATTTAGACTACTAAAAATAAACTTATTTTGTCCAGTGGATAAGAGACTGATGTTAGTTAAATAATGATTGTGCTTTACTTATCTTAGGAATAAAATATTATGAATGAAGCTTTTCATTTCATTGATTTTCACAACCATCATAGCTTATATGTGGATTACTAAAGATCCCAGATCTTGGAGAAGGAGACTAACAGGAGGAATTCTTAAGGCATATCTAATCATCCTTCTGGTGGTCATTCCTCAAATCATAAGTTTTATTTATTTCCCTATCCCTAATAACATCTTAGATCCAGTTCTGGTAACTATAGGTACCGTTAGCTTTATCTTGGGGTTTATTTTACTCATATGGGCCAGAATTACTATGGGGCAACTTTGGGGACCTCCGGGGCAACATGATATGTCCTATCAAAAAAAGCTTATTACCACAGGTCCTTTCAGATACTCCAGAAATCCAATTTATCTAGGAGCTTTTCTTCTATTATTTGGTTTTTCTCTTATCCTCCGTAGTATTTTCTTTTTTCTCCCTATAATTCATTTAATCTACTTCAAAAAGCAAGTTAAAAAGGAAGAAAAAATATTGAAGAAAATTTTTGGGAAAGAGTATGAGAAATACTGCGAAAAGGTAAAGCGGTTTATCTAAATACTATATTAAATTCGATCAATATTATTACTTCGATTATACCAATCAGTAAATAAATCATACACAAACTGTCTAAGTTTCTTTTTTTGTTGTGAGGTTAGATTAATCCCATACTGACTTTCGTAATACAATGCTGTTATATCCCGAACTCCAAATCTAGGCTCCTGAGGTTTTTTACGAGAAGTATGTCTAGCCTCAAGTTCCATCATAAAATCATTCAATGATTCTTGTGTTATTATAGGGAACTCCTCTAGCATTTCTTCTCTTTTAAGTAATCTCTTTTCTGCCTCAGGTGATTTAGCAAAGGAAGGATTAGTCATAACTATATCAAAAATTCCGAATACTCTTTTTCTGATCTCCGGATCAAGTTGCTCAAGTGCTGTGCCGCTTCTTTTCTCCCTTTTCTGTTTCTCTGGCTTATTCTCTGGCTTAGCCTCAGTAGGTTGTTTCCTCCTTGTATTTTTTCGTTTTACGTTTTTTTTAGTGCTATCAAACACAACTTTTGCTTTCCTCGAATCTGAATTAAGATCAGCACGTAAATTATCAGGGATGTCACGGGTCCTACGCTCCCTAACACTGATCATATAAAAATCTTTTCCAGTGCCATTTGGATCTGTGAATAATCTTTTAAGAATCTCAACTCCTTCAAGTTCTGTTAAGGGCAAATCAACTGCCATATCGCCATATTGTACTCTAACTCCACTTAATTCAGTGATTTTCATTATCAGCTCCCATACCTCGACATTTTCATCATATAAAACATCCATTCTCTTTTTGAAATTAGGATCTTTCATCATCGCGATAACTCTATCTAAAGCTTCATTTCGCTTCTTTCTTAACTTACTTTCACGGATTTTTTCTTTCTTTTTATCAGATGTTGGCTCTAACTCCGGGTCATCGACTTCCATTTCAGATAAAACTTTAAGCTTATCTTCATCTATGGCTAGAATATTGTTAGCTTTGAAAATCGGTGCTAATCGACTCCCATGACTCAAAAACGCTGTCGCTAATATCGCCACATCTTCCTCATCCCAAAGAAAAAATTTGGACTCTCTGTTTGGCTGATATATGGGCTCTTCAGACTGTAAATCAGGCGTTACATCAAATCTCTGTGCAGGCTGTGCTGGCTTCGTAGCTCTGACTCCTAAAATTTCGCTTATTCTTTTGATTAGGTCTATATCCCTACTTAAGCCGTGTATACCTTTATAGTTACGCATTTGGTCGAAAATTTCTTTTTCTGTGTCTGTCAACATGCCACGCTGCGATCTGTTTCTCAGTGCAATTATCGCATTCCCAAAAGCACGATCTGCTTGTTGAGATGTAAGTGGATATGGTTTTCTTTTGCGACCGCCGGTTTTACCCAATGCCTGCTTCAATTCATTCTTATCCGGATTAGGAGAATTAAATAAAATCCTAAGCGCAGAAAGTCTTGTAGCAGGCAGAGAACGAAATCCTATATTAAATTTGACCTGCGCATCATATATCTTGTGCCAAAAGCCAAGCGTAATATTACCACCAATGATAATTAAATCATCTGCATCTTTTCCGAAAACCTTAGAGGTTGCAGTGTTTATTTCCCCTACAATTCTAGTTATATCCTTTTGACTTATTTCTCCTTCCCATCTGGAGTAGTCTTCAAGAAGTTCATCACGATACTTCGGCATGTCCCCTTTCTGCGAAAAAAGCCACAACACCTGCTCCTGCTGTGGGGTAAGCCTGATTTTTCTCTCCCCAATCTGTATTTCTTCTCCCCTAACTTCCATATCCGGCAAACGCTTCTTCCTTCTTTCTTCAATATATAAACCTTCATCTTCCGGCTCCGTTCGATTTCTCACAGAGGTTACCCGCATACCTTCTTCTAATCTAGATTTGGCAAGATCCAAAGCAGCAGAAAACGCTTCATTATCACTAATTCCAGTTAGGGATTTAAGCTCTGAGTAAGTAAAAATATTAGTACTACTCGCAGGAGATAAAGCTTTTATAATTCTCTCAGCTGCAGCTTCAATAGGAGACTCCGGGGTATGGGGCTTTCTATCTATAGGTTCTTCTGTCTTATCTTCTTTTCCTATAATCCGATAATAACCTTCCTTCGATGCAGACTGGGGCCCCTCCGGTCTTACATTTTCAATTCCGAAACCATAATTTCTAAGCTTATTTCTCGCCTTCGCAATAAGTTTACTCAATGCGTCCTTTGCGTCTTGAAGATCTTTATCGGGATATAAAGCGGCAGCTAATCTGCTTCCTGTGGACAGTAAGCTATCTTCTTCTGTGAGGCTACCAATCAATGTAAGAAGTTCTCCTATTTTACCTCGGATAATCGTACCATCAGACAGCTGGAATCCGTCAACTAATCCGAGCATAGAAGTTTCTGTTGGTTCTTTTCGCCCTCGTGTTTTCGCAGGCTCCACCCTCCGATTTATTCCAAGTATGGGTGTTTCTCCGGTAGGTGTTACCGGTCCAGCCTGAAAAACTGTCGTTTCTTCTCTCTTATCTTCTGGTCTCGCTTCTTCTGTTTCTTTTTTCGCTTTCGCTTCATGCTGTCTATTCCAATCTTCTTCTTCAGCTATCAACGCAAGTCCTTTTTTAATTCCATCGTCACCTAAATGACGTGCTACGAACTTACCATATTCACCTGTAGTGTTTGAAAATTCATCAGTGGTTACACGACCTTCAGCAAGTCCTTGAGCAGCATCATTTACTCTTGACTGAAGAGAAGTTAAGTCTGTTTGGTATCGCTGTGCTCTTTTATAATTTCCTACCTCTACTGCCATTTCTGATCGCTTAATGGTATGCTCAACGTCAGTCTCTAGTACAACATTAATAATTCGTCTTATTTGCGATTCAACTTGTTGCGGAGTTTTCGGAGGTCTTTTTTTTCTGGGTTCGAGCTTAATATTTGGGCCAGATTCTAATTTATCAACTAAGGTTATCCTTTTAGTTTTTATTCTATCGAACTCATCTATTCTTTTTAAACGACGAGCTATCGGACTTAAATTCTCTATAGACATAAATTGAAGAGAATAATATCATACTATAAGTTGTAAATCAACAAATTCCATTTTGAATTTGAAGGCTCAGAGGATAAAATATATTAAAATTGTGAGCCTGGGAGGACTCGAACCTCCAACCAATACCTTAAGAGGGTACTGCTCTACCATTGAGCTACAGGCCCGTTGCTAAATGAAAAATTAAAAAATCAAATCTCAAATATTTTTAAACTTTGATCTCTAGTTTTGAGATCTAATCTTTAAGTTTTAATCTTCTAAAGTACGCCCGGAGGGACTCGAACCCCCAACC
>CAYMDS010000052.1:0-6665 GCA_964389405.1 uncultured Gammaproteobacteria bacterium | reverse complement strand
ACTCCAGGTAATAATAAACGGGATCCCGGAGGCTGGTCAGGCTTCATTCTCATTGAAGAATCCCATATTAGTTTTCATACCTTCGTCAAGCGCAGATTCGTAACTGTAGATATATATACCTGTAAGAATTTCGACACAGATTTAGCGATAAAGGAACTAAAAGAATTCTTTAAAACTAAAAACGCTGAAACTATAGTCGAGGTCAGGGGTAAAAATTATCCCCCAGATAATCTTATATGAATCAAAGAGGTATATTCTATTCTATACTCTCCCCTGCTTTATACTCTCTCGTAAATTTTGTCGATAAGTTTCTGCTTGAGAAGTATGAAATAGATTCCACAGTTATCTCCGTTTTTAGTGGTGCCTTCGCAATCTTAGCAAGCTTAATTATCATGCTTTTCACAGGACTTAAAGTTACAAACCCTGCAACAATTGCAGTAATAATTGCATCAGGATTTTATACACAGATTTACCTTGTCCCCTATTTTAAAGCGCTTTCTCTAGATGATGCCTCCCGGGTAGTGCCACTTTCTCAAGTAGTACCTGTGATGGTATTAATATTAAGCTACTTATTACTAGGCGAAACATTAAATGTCAAACAATATCTAGGCTCAATTCTCATAATAGCTGCTTGTTTTATGCTTGCTATGGATAAGCCTACCTTAAATATATTTCGGCTTCGAAAAGCATTTTGGTATATGATGTTAGCTAGTTTTTGTATCGCTTTATCGTATGTCCTTTTCAAATTCGCTGTGGAAGAAGTACCTTTCTGGGATGCATTACCTTATGAAGGTTTCGGTATAGCATTAGGTACACTTGCCATTCTTTCATTTAAAAATAACCGCGATAAGATAGTACAAAAATCCAGAAAACTACCTAAAAAGGTATTTGGGTATATGTCGTTAAATGAAATTATCTTTCTTTCATCAAGGTATGTAGCTTTCTATGCCACTTCTCTAATTCCTGTCAGTCTGGTAAGTATTCTTTACGGATTCCAGCCTCTATTTTTACTGATATTCGGTACTATACTTTCTATTTGGTTTCCGCATCTTATTAAAGAAACCATATCAAGAGAAACTGTTGTAGTTAAAATAGTGGCTACTTTATTCATACTTTTCGGTTTATATCAAATCTTTATCTAATATATGGCGAACCCCGAATTTCGACACACACCATTACAACCCCAAGGAGATCTAAGGATTGTAGAGAGATTAGCTGCAATAGCGGCACCGGAGCTTGGAGGAATGTTCGCACCTGGAGAACCTATACTTGGTCATAACGAAAATAATGTAATGTATCCTGATCTGACAACAGCTCTCTCTGATCCTAATTCAACAACGGTAATATTGGAGGATGAAAACGGAGAACCTATAGGTTTTTCATGGGCAGTAGATGATGAAGCATTCAGAGGAGAACACCCAGAGGAAAATACAGCGTATCTATATTTGTCGGTAATAACTCCAGAACATAGAGGAAATCATGCTGTGGGCCCACTTGTAGCTACCTTAATGCGTGAATTAAGAAATAAAGGATATAAACGCTTACGAAGAGACGTAGTCAGGGAGCCAGATAAACCTGATGGGTATGCTAGTAAAGTTATGAAACACTTTGAAAAATATCCTGATAGCATATTGGATAGTCGTCCATGGGAAGGGTATCCAGGAGTTGGTCCTCAATTGGATTTAATGATAGATATTGATAAATATTTAGAAGCAGTTGATTCTCAATCCTGATCACGAGATTTAATAATATACTTTTTCAGATACTTTATAGGATTCCATTGTTGTTTGGAGAATTTTAGGCCTGGTATACCAAGATCTTGTTCTATATTAATAAATTTTAATCCTTTTTTTTGGAATTCTTTAGCTGTCAGATTATAAAGAAACTGGTATATCCCAAAATAACTCTGATCTGCTTTAGCGAAACTCAACATTGCATATTCTGAATCTACAGCATCTGAGATCGTGAAACCCACCAATCTCTCCTTATCATAAATTCCAACAATTACTAATTCGAAATATTCTTCATCTTTTAATAACCTTTTAATAGCAGTTAACTCTATCTCTGTATCTTCCCTTTTTTTATTTTTTTGTTTTTCCCAAAAATAGAATAAATCTATTACAGATTTTTGCACATTTTTATCCCTGCTCTCTAAAATTCTAATGTCCATGCCGGAATATTCACGATTAAATCTGCTCACATGATTTCTCTGTGAATGATATTTACTTCCTGGCAACTCACATAATTCCTCAACTGACAGAATATAGTCATAATTATCCGGATCCTCTTTAATATCGAAAGATTTATAAATTTCTGGAGAATTGAGAAAATTATGCTCTGGAATCAATTTTAAAATATTCATTAGACCCTTCCTCTTAGCATCATCTAATAACGTTTCAGTCGTTTCCTTTGGTTTGTTATTACCTAAAAAAGTATAAAAAGGTTCGTTAGTGATGTAATCACGAAATAACATAACTAGATTTTCATTTAGACCGGATATTTTTACGTCATTTCCGGTGTTATAGCACCAAAGGCTAGTGAAATTAAAATCGGAATACGGCGGAAAATGAGAGGTATGCGTAAAAAATGTTGCTTTATCTTCAAGGGCGACCAATTTAAACTCAGGAAATACCGGTAAATTATCAGATTTTAAATTAATCATATTTAGACAATTGGGGCTTTATTCTTTAGAATATTATCCAATTTTTCCCAACTTAATACAAAAACTCTATCAGGCTTAAGGGCTTCAATATCATATTGTACTTTGCCTTTTTCTTCAAATCCAGAGTTGGTCAAAACATTTAGTGAATTTTCATTTGTACCTCTATAATCGTCAATTACATAAGCGACAAGAATTATATTTGAAGGATCAGTTGTGCCAAATCTATCAGAGTCTTCTCTAGCGACTTCAATACATACCTGCCTTACTCCGCTTGCCATTTGTCCATTTAAAGCGTCAGGTAATTTTGCAAAGCTTATTTCAAGTATTGTCTGATTAGGATTATTTATTATTAATTGTTGTTCTATTAGTTGATCTACCCTGGAGGATTCATCTTTTTTTACCTTTACCCAACCTTGCAATCTTCCTTTCTCTTTTTCAGATAATCTATCATCTTCGACAGATCCTGATACAGCGTATAATACATGATCATTAGTTGTGGCAAGATCTGTTAATCCTTCTCTTGTAAGAGGAACGTAGTCTTCAGGTATACTATTAAACCATTTTATATATCCATCACTTTTATCAATTACTCCCAATCTGTCTAGATCACTACGATTCATGGGGTTTACCCGTCGAATAGCAGATCTCTGTCCTACGATTCTTCGCTGTTCTATCCTCTTTCTTTCTTCAACCATAATAGTCCTATAGTTTATATTATATAATATCGTGTAATTCTGGTCAACTGGCACTTGACAAGAGGAATTTTTTAGTTCTAAATTAAATTAATGATAGAGACTATCAAAAAAGAATGGCAAGCGAAGGTAGCTCTCTTGCTGTTCATCCTCATAAGTATATGGTGGATTTACACCCAGTTTCAACCCCTCGATGACATCAATCATGAGTATTTTGGCAATGTATATGGTGTGGTAGCTCTATGGGGGGCCATCTGCGGGATAGTGACATCCGTTAAATGGGGTGGAATTAAAAGCTTAATGGGTCGAGCATTACTCTGCTTCTCATTTGGACTTCTAGCTCAAGAATTTGGCCAATTAGCTTATTCTTATTATATTCATGTATTACACATAGACATCCCATATCCATCTATTGGAGATATCGGATTCTTCGGCACTATTCCTTTTTATATTCTTGGTGCATTATTTTTGGCTAAGGCATCAGGAGGTAAAGTTTCAATGAGCTCATTCGTAAATAAAATACAGGCTCTTTTAATACCTTTAGTCTTACTTGCAGTGGGTTATACCCTCTTTCTGAAAGACTATGAATTTGATTTCAGTGCTCCTCTAAAAATATTTCTAGATTTTGGTTACCCTTTAGGCCAAGCGATTTATATATCTATAGCGATCTTGACATATACTTTGACAAGAAACCTTCTAGGCGGTGTTATGAAGAATAAGGTAATGTTTTTCATAATTGCTTTCCTCGCACAGTTTTTGGCAGACTATGTTTTTCTATTCTTTCAAAGTAGTTATTATCCCGGAGGTTTTATCGATTATTTCTATCTCCTTTCATACTTTCTGATGGCCATGGCCATATTGCAAGCTAAAACCGTTTATTCAAAATTCGTTCATAAAGAAATCAGTAATTAACTATGGTAGTATCCTACGAACAAATAGTACAAAACATAATTAAAGAGCAGGAAAAGGTCATAGGACCTTTAGCTTTGGATCAGGCTAAAAAGGTTCACGGTATAAGTGTAGATACAGGAAATCAATCAGTAACCATAGAAGGTGATAAAAGAGAGGCTGTTGAAGAATTAGTTAAACAATACGAGCATCTTTTCGGGAAAATAGCTATTGAAGTTTGTAAAGAAGCGCTAAAAAATATGAACGTACAGAAAGAAGAGCTCCCAGGTATCCTCCAGTAAGCTGATTGACTCTTAGCTTAGGCTTTATTAAAGTAATAATAGGGGCCAATATGCTTATCTTATATCTTTTATTAATTGCACTAGCGATTATTAATATTATTATCGGTATACTCCAATACCGACGATATTTTCTATATAAAAAAGAAGTTATAGAAAAGGAAGAATCGAATCACCTCCAAGACTTTCTTACGGAATTAAATAAAATAATGGCCTCAACAATACTTCTAGAAGATCTTGTGGACAAACTACTAACAAGCCTATTTGATAAGTTAAATGTATCTGAAGGAGCTTTACTTCTTATAGTTGATAATAAAATTTCCTGGGCAAAAACACTGGGATTCCATTCTAATCCTGCTTTTGATGAACAGGTTCTACTACATGCTTTCGAATCATTGAATAAAGAAATTATCGTAGTTGAAGACCTTCCCGAAAGCACCATGAAACATTACTTTAAAACGCACAATAGGGCAATACTCGCTATACTGAAAACAAAAGGTGAGATAGAAGGCGTATTGGTCCTTGGAGAAAAAAAATCAAAACAAAAATATAACAATGAAGATATAAAAATTATTGAATTTCTTATTCCCGAGATGGCTATAGCCATAAAAAATGCAGAGTCATTCGAGGAGATTCGTAAATTTAATGAAATGCTCCAGAAAGAGGTGGATACCGCTACCTCAGATATGAAGAAGATAAATGAAGAAATGTACAAAAAAAATGTGGATCTTAAACACTTAAGCGATCAATTGGTAGAAGCCAACTCAAAGTTACAACAGTTAGACCATCTGAAAGATGAATTTGTGTCTCTGGCATCACATGAACTAAGAACGCCTATGACTGCTATCAAATCCTATCTTTGGCTTTTTCTGGAAAATAAGGATTTAGCTTTGAATGAGAAACAGAAAACATATATAGAAAGAGCTTATCAGGCTACGGACAGATTGATTAACTTAGTCAACGATATGTTAAATGTCTCCAGAATAGAATCAGGGCGGATGAACATAACCCTAAAGCCTTTCAGTATGATTAAATTAATAAATGAAGTATCTGAAGAATTAAAACCCACCGCCATAAAACAAAAAGTCAGTCTAAGCATCGAAATTGATGATCCAAATCTTCCTGAGGTCACGGCTGATCAGAACAAGATACGTGAAGTAATCATAAACCTTTTAGGTAATTCCCTTAAATTTACCGACGAGAATGGTAAAATTACGATAAGACTTCACAGGGAAAACGAAGTATTGGTTACCCAAATAAAAGATACAGGTAAAGGCATAAAAGCTGAAGATCTATCAAAGTTATTTCACAAATTCCAAACTGTGGGAAGCAACTATTTGACTAAAAGGAACTCTCAAGGAACGGGGTTAGGATTATATCTTTCAAAATCAATAATAGAACTTCATAAAGGTAAAATCTGGGCTGAATCGGAGGGAGAAAGTAAAGGCTCGATCTTTTCTTTCACTCTACCTATAACTGCAAATAATAAAAACACATCAGAGACTCAGATAAGCCATACTCCTCAACAATCAATAAATTAATCGATAAATTATAATTTCAGATAATTAAAAAGATAAAACTAGAAGAGTTAATTGAGGTACTGCTTCGCTTCATTTAATATATCTCCAGGAGTTAATTGGCTTTTAATGAGATACCCGTCCCCAAATTGCATCGCTTCTTTAATTTCTTTATCATTATCAAGATTTGTCAAGAAAACTAATTTCTTATAGTATGTTTTAGGATCAAACTCCGGATTTTCGTGAAGCTTCTTCATGACGTCTACACCGCTCATGTGAGGCATAATGATATCGAGCAGTACTAGATCCCACTTGCCTTCCTTAATCTTCTCATAACCTTTCTCACCGTCTTCAGCAGAGTCTACGAAAAACCCGGCAGTATTTAATACTTCGAGATAAATATCTCTTAAAAAGAGGTCGTCCTCGATGACTAGAATTCTTTTCTTCTCATCCATAAATATATATTAACACCGATTTGATTAAACATCAACAGATAAAAAAACTACGATTTGTATCGTAGTTTTAAATCTTACTAAAATTTAAATTGTTAAGTTATCTAGTCACTACTATTGACTCAGAGAGTTCTGCTCCAGGAGCTGAGACTGTT
>CAYMDS010000051.1:0-6730 GCA_964389405.1 uncultured Gammaproteobacteria bacterium | reverse complement strand
ATCTTCAAAGTACATAAAATATTCCTCTGGTAGAAATTCTATTTTTTTAAATACTTCTTTTTTTACCATCATGCAAGCTCCTGTTATAAAGTCAGTTACCGAGGTGTCAATGGGTGTACACCTTAGAGGTGTACTAGCTAGTACACCTTGGGATTTTAAATAATTCAGATCTTTATTCATATATCTATGTTTGGTATACAAAAACAGTCTATTTAGGTATCCACCGGCAAACCAAATCTTATTAGGATCTTGTGCGTAAGTTATTATCGGACCTACTATACCTATCGTGTTTTCATGTATCAATACGCGGACGCATTCGGAGATAAGATTAGGAGAAACGAGCGTATCCGGATTCAAAATGAGTATGTATGATATATTATTATTCTTTAATAAATATCTGATTCCTACATTATTACCAGCGCCATAGCCTAAATTTGATTTATTATTTATTAATTTTAACTTAGGGTACTTTTTTTTAACAATATGTATTGTTTGGTCTGTAGAATTATTATCTACTATAATGCATTCAATGTTTGAATATTCGTTATTTAAAACGTTTTTTAGGCAGTCTTCTATATACGCTCCCGAATTGTGAGTTAGGATGATAACACCAACTTTTGGCATTTCTTTCATTTCTTAGCAACAATAATTAAATATAAATAAGGAGGTATAGTTTTATTTTTTAATTTCTCAATTTTATAATTTTCCCAAGGACGGAGTTTAAGAAAGAACTTAAATTTCTTTAAAGGTATAGTTTTATGGATAAGTTGATAAAATTTTACAATATTAAGATTTACTTTTCGTTGTCCGTAAAATTCTAACCTTGAGTACATTCTTAACTTAGAACTTAACTCGTTAAGCGTAAATTCTTTTATATGATACGGATTATCCGAAAAAGATGTAAGTCTATTCGGTGTTGAAATAATGCAAACTCCACCAGGTTTTAATATCCTGTATATCTCTGCTATTAATTTTTCGGGATTTTTCAAATGTTCTATAACTTCAAAATTTAAAACAATATCCGCAAAATTATCAGGTAATTTCGTATTATCTGCATTTGAGGTGGTATATATTACTTTGTCGTCTGGATAGTTATTCTTAGCGTAATTTATAGCATTCGGATCTATATCAAAGGAGTATACTTTTATTGCTCCTTTATTTGCAATTAGCTTACTTCCATAACCTGTTCCGCATCCCAAATCTATAACTGTTTTATCTTTACAATACCTTTCGGCGAGTTTATAGCGTTCCAGATGTTCGGAAACTAGTTTTTTGCCAAACCAAGGGGTATCTCGGGGATCTAAGCGTTCAATTTCGTAAGTATTGGTAGATTTTTTGTGGATTTTGTTACGTGCCATATGGTGTGTGATTTTCTATTAAATTTATAATCTATAGCTCCCAATAAACGCGCATATATCTCCAAAAGTATAACCAAAGGCGTCCATAAAATAAACTGCCATGTTAGTCGAAAATTTTTTATAATTAAAAGTAGTATTTTCATACCGCTTATTGTCGATACAGAATAACTATATTCATGCCTTGTTGCTAAATGACCTGCGTAAATATGTCTTCTTCGTGCTATATAATCTTTAAAGTTTTGGGCTCCCATATTATATATAACTGCTTTTGGTTGATAAACCGATCTAAAACCCTGGCCTCGTATAAGAGGCTCAATATTTGCTTCATCTACTGATGAGAGAATAGGGATCTGTTTAAATACTTTTCGAAAAGCTATGCATTCGCCCATTTTCGGAGCATTTAGAGAAATTTTATGATGGAGATCCCAGAGAAGGTGTGCTGTATATCCAAAAAATGTCGATTTATCATTCAATGGGACTGGTCGGGATCCTACAATTCCGACAATGGGTTTTGATAATGGCATAACAAGTTTCTCAAGTGAATCTGGTTTTAATAATATATCAGCGCTCATGAGGACTATTATCTCTTCATGCGATTCACTTAAAATTAAATTTACAGCCGATGCTTTGCCGAGTCTTTTGGGTTGAGTTATTAATCGAATTTTTTTATATCGTTTTTTATAGGTAGATAAAATATAATTTGTTTTATCAGTAGAGCCTGAAGATATCACCAATATTTCTGCTATTTTTACTCTTTTCAATCTTTGAGTTCTTATGGAATCAAGAAGTCTTTTAATATTTTTTTCTTCATTATATGCCGCGATACCAATTGAAACTGCTATTTTTTTCATTATATTTTTATATTAACACAGATATAATCTTTATGGACTATGATCATTGTGAGAGTCTATATACTTAATGTATAATATAAAAAATCTGACATGAAATTAGTGCAAAAAAGCATATTATATATACCATTCGCGCTTTCTCTTATTAGTACTTTAGGTAGTCTTTATTTTAGTGAGATATTACATTTTCCACCATGTGTTCTTTGCTGGTATCAGAGAATAGCAATGTATCCGTTAGTTCCGATTCTCGCTTTAGGAATTTATTTTAAAGATAAAAAATTGCCTTATTACGTTTTACCTTTAAGCATATCTGGTTTATTAATCGCCATTTATCACAATTTACTATATTATAAAATTCTTCCAGAAAGTGCTGCGCCGTGCATCATGGGTGTATCATGTACCACCAAATATATTGAGTGGTTCGGGTTCATAACAATTCCATTTTTATCATTCATAGCCTTTTTGATTATTACGATTTGTATGATAGGATATGTTAAGACAAGTCACAAAGGTACAAAGTTGCACAGTTTCAAAGAAAAAAATTGAAAAAAATAAGACTCTGTAACTATGAAACTATGTATCTATGAATCTGTTAACGTATGACTACTGAAACTAAAATTTTAGCGGCGATTGGTTTAGTTACTGTGGGTATTATGGCTGCTGGAATATTTTTCTTAAGCAAGCCCGTTTCTACTGACCTGTCAGAGGCTAGGCAAGTAAATCAAAGTATCTTAGTTAAGCCGGATAGTTCCCAGACTGGACCGAAAGATGCAAGGGTAACATTTGTGGAATTTGGTGATTTGCAATGTCCCGCGTGCGCACAGGCTTTACCTACGATCCAGAAGCTCAAAGAAGAGTATAGAGGGAAAGTAAATTTCGTTTTTAGGCATTATCCGCTTCCTCAACATAAGAATGCGGTAATTTCAGCTATGGCAGCTGAGGCTGCTGGGGAGCAGAATAAATTTTGGGAAATGCATGATAAATTATATGAAAATCAAGCAGAATGGGCTGAGACAGCAAACGCCCTTGAGATCTTTGTAAAGTACGCGAAAGAACTATCGCTAGACACGAATAAGTTTAAAAAAGCAGTGGAAGATGAAAAATTTAAGGATAAAATCTTGAGAGATGAAGGAGACGGGGCTGCAGCACAAATTCGCTATACACCTACCTTTTTTATAAACGGGAAGATTGTAGAAGGATCGTCAAGCTTTGATGTCCTCAAAAGCGGAATTGATGCCGAATTGAATAAGAATTGATTTTAGTTCAGGCCTCTTCACCACTATCTATGTATCATCCGGTTGTCGCAAAGATTAGAAAATTACTTACTGAGAACAAATTATGGTTTGAGACATTTGAGCACGCGCCAGTGCGGACAAGTATTGATGCTGCTCAAGTCAGATCAGGGTATAGTTTGAGCCAAGGAGCGAAAGCATTAATAATAAGAGCAAAAAGTAGTGGAGAAAAATATTTCGTGATGTTAGTAATTCCTGGAGATAAACGATTTGATAAAGATAAAGCAAAGAATGCGATAAATTCGAAAGATATCAGATTTGCCACAGAGGAAGAAATCAGTAAGTTAACAGGAGGAGTAAAAATAGGCGGTATTCCGCCCTTCGGAAATTTATTTGGATTAAAAATAATTGCCGATTCGGAAGTTTTCAAAAACGAAAAAATAATATTCAATGCCGGTGATAGAAGGTATTCTATCGCGATGAAAACTCAAGATTATAAAAGTTTAGTAAATCCGGAAATACGTTCTGTAATATAAGATGATTGCTAAATCCCCAAAGGTTGAATAATATATATTAATGAATGAGCTTTTTAGAAAATTCGCTCATAAGACATCTGAGCTTACAGGTACGTCCTGGGCTTTTAGTTTTGCTGTACTTATTATTTTAATATGGGCTGTGACAGGTCCGTTATTTGATTTTTCACCAACCTGGCAGCTTGTTATAAATACGACCACGACTATTATCACATTTCTGATGATCTTTTTAGTCCAGAATACCCAGAATAGAGATGCGAAGGCAATACATCTTAAGCTGGATGAGCTAATAAAGGCTCTCGGGAAAGCTAGAAATGCTCTTATAGATGCTGAGGATTTATCGGATGATGAGCTTGAAGAGTACCGCAAAGCTTTTATGAAAATGGCAGAAAAAAGGAAATTGGGTAAAGATGAAAAGAACTTGCATAAAGAGTCAAATGCAACCAAATATTCTCCATCCCCTGATAGGTAGTTGTTTATTTAAAATCATATAAAAAGAAGAAGCAGCTTTTATATTTTCTGCATTTCTGTTATTATTTCAGCCACTGCCTCATGTTAACATGAGAAAACATAAAAAGCAGGTTAAGCAGAAGTTTAATATTAGGAATTCCTTTTCAAAAACTACACTCCAGTTTTTCATCTATACTGCTGAACTTGTACTTTTGTTTTTTGTTTTATCTATTCTTGTAACAGACATGTATGGCGAAGAGTCACATAAAGGCGTGGTTGAGACAGCAGATTCTGAAGTGAAAACACTTCCGCAAGATGTGAGAACTAGAATAGAAGATAAAGTTTATTTAGAAAAAGTGAGAGTGCCTATCCTTATGTATCATTATGTGGAATATATAAAAGATATAAATGATACATTTCGTGTGAGTCTTAATATTGAACCCTTTATACTCGAGGAACAGATCCGTACTCTAAGAGAGGCGGATTTTACTTTTATCACGATGGGTGAGTTAAGTGATATGCTCGATGGAAAGATACCACTTCCTAAAAAACCAGTTGTTTTAACTTTTGATGATGGGCACTGGGATTTATATACGGATGTATTACCGATACTAAAAAAATATAATGTAAAGGCGACTGCATATATCATACCAGGATTTTTGGGAGGCTCTGATTTTCTGTCAAAGGACCAATTGCGAAATTTAATCGATTCCGGATTTATTGAGATAGGTGCGCATACTATGAATCATCTATCTTTACCGGATATATCTATGGAAGAAATGCGATATGAGATAGTGTACAGTCGAAAAATGCTTGAAGATGAATTCGGAATAAAGGTTCATACATTTGCATACCCGAATGGGGCATTTAATCAGGAGGTGGTAGAAATAGTAGAGGGCAATGGGTATCTTCTCGCTGTTTCTACTATTCCAGGTATAGAGCAATCAGACGAGAATAGATATTTCCTTTCCCGCCTCCGTCCCGGGAGAAGAGTAGGAGAAGAGTTACTATCATGGCTTGACCAGAATTCTTTTCAAGCATTCCAATAATATATGTTGTCACTCTGAATTTCCTCCAAAGGCGGATAGGCGAGTTCAGCATGACTTGTTTTTTAAAGTTAGTTTAGAGAATTGAGAGCGTCTTGGGCTTGCTTCGAATTTTTATTATAAAATACTGCTTTCTCGAACTCAGAACGCGCATTGGATAAATCACCTTGTTGTTGATAAATTTTTCCTCGGAGGATATAGAGTTCAGAAAACGAACGATTGTGATTATTCAGAATTCTGTCTGTTATCGAGAAAACCCTGTCATAGTTTCCTAACTCATAATAAGCCAGAATAGGCTCTATTTGATACCAGAGAGTTCTGAAAGGTAGGAGGCTTTCTACTTTTTCAAATTCCTCAACTGATTTCTGATATTCTTTCAAATAATAATATGCTACAGAAAGATTGAACCTTGAATAAATATTTGATGGGTTTTGTTGTAGTTTTTCTTGGTTTCTTTTTACTGCTTTTTGCCAAGCTATGCTGTCGTTCATATTTTCGCCGATTATAGCCTCAGCAATTGCTTGTTTTTCTTTAGCTACGAGAACGAGATATTCATAATCGAATTTCTCCCACATAGCGTTAAAATCATTGTAGGAAAATGATAGATTGGCACCTTCGTAAGAATCATCCTGAACAATAGTCTGTGTTTTTTCATCAAAACCTTTAACCACACGATAATGTCCGATATCTTCATCTATATGCAGCCAAGTGCGAGTGAGGACTGGAATATCATAAGTTATTAATTTTTTTATTAGCTCGATATCACCATTCGGTTTATGATATGTTAAGAGGGCATATTTTTCAGCTTCTCTGCTCATCTCATCAAGCGTTACAGATTTATCATCATTATCTCCTGTCGGATGTTGGTAGGGTCTGAGAGTGTTACCGATTTCATGTTGAGATATATTTATACCGTAATAGGAGAGTGCCATTGAAAGTGATGCGGGTCCACAATTGTTGAAAGTTTGTTTTGCATAATAATTATTTACGATTATTTTAGATTGGGGAACGGGAATTAGATTAAGAGGTGTTGGAAGGGGTGAGAGAGTAGGAGTCGTAGTGCTATTTGGGGTTCGGGAGCGGATATATCTAATACTCTCTTTATCATCTGAGAAAATAAAGAGCAAGAATACGGTTATAACAATAAAAATTAACGTGATTAATAAATAATTTATTTTTTTCATCACGGGTATTGTATCAGAAATATTTTTATTAAATGGAAAATTCTGCTATAGTGCTTTTTGTGAAAAGATGGATATTTTT
>CAYMDS010000050.1:0-6787 GCA_964389405.1 uncultured Gammaproteobacteria bacterium | reverse complement strand
ATCGAATCAAAGACAGGAATAAGTATTTCTTTATTTCCGAAAAAATATCGCTCAATTCGTCTCCCTGTTGCGACAATCGTTTTAAGGCTTGGTCTACTTCTGCCACTTAGATAATCAAAATCAAGCATTGATTGGATGATAGGCTTGTGAGAACCGATTGAAATAATTGATGGAGTAATTACTCTTAGAGCTTGTATATCCAACATAGCCGTCATTCTGGCTTGTCCAGAATCATATTATACAAAATTCTGGACGCGCTTCGCTTGCCAGAATGACGTTAAGCAAGACCGCGTAGTGCGTTCGAGACAATATCAGTTAAAATCATTTCCGGGCGGGCTACAAGACCAAGTAAATCTTCTTTTTGGAGAAATTCTTTCATAAGACCTAAGCCTTCTTCTTGATATGGACCACCTCTTCGAACATAAACTTTTACGTTTTGGTTTTTAAGTTCAATTTTGAATTCATCAATTGCCTTTATCAATCCTTTAAAAGTAATTCTTACATCTGTGAAATTCGCTACTCCGCCTGCGATAATTAAAACCTTTTTAGACGCGCTCGATTTGAGAAGCAGATTGATAATGTTTTTAGCATAAATATAAGTCTCTTCTGCGTTTGGGTTTCCACTATACTCTCCATAATTTGCCAGCTGTTTACCATAGCCAAAATTCGCGGTTTCATCCGCAAGAACTATGCTTGCACCACCTCCTGAAAGAAGCATAAAAATACTACCGTTTGGATTGAGGACTTCAAGGGAAAAAGCTGCTTGGCTTTTTTTCGCGAGATTTTTAATATTTTCTTCTTCCTCAACCAGTCCAGTTTTTTCTATAAAATCTTTTTCTGCCCACGCGCCATTCACAAAAAATTCTGCCGTGCTGTCAACTTCTACAGCGGCATCAAGTAGTAAGTAGTTAGTATCAAGTAGTATGAATGGGTTTATTTCGAGGAAGGAAAAATAGTACTGATCAAAAGCACTTAGCAATTTTTCGAGTACATCTGCATTTATTGTTCGAGCGAGAGTAGCGGATCGAGGGTTGGTATCGATCGAAGAATAAGGTAAGACCATTTCTTGGATTGAATCTGGATTCTGTTCGATATCCACCCCGCCCTTATCTGAAAATAAAATTCGGTATCCTTCCCGCGTTCTTTCGATTGATATGTATTTTTCTTCATGACTCTCATGCTCAAGCATTTCTTCGATGAGAAATTGAGAATAGCCCTTTTCTGTTAGCTGTTTTATAGCTAAGGGGATTTCCTCTTTAGATTGATTAAGAATAATAAGACCCTTTTTAAATCGTCCTTTTATGCCCTGATCTACTTTAACTATATATTTCTTCTCACTATCGATATTTTCTGGTAATGGATTGTGGCTAGTGACCTGTGTGCCTGTATAAGGAAGCTCAAGGGTTTTGAAAAGCAGTGTTTTGGCGAGGTATTCTGAGATTCTTTTTCGTGCCATGCGTTAGATAATTATACAAGGTTTAAGAAGGAGTTTAAATATTGAAAGAGAAAACGAATATTATTGAATTATATTTAATTCTTTTCCTATTGCTGCAATAGCAAAAATTGCTTTATCGAGATCATCCCTGGAGTGGGCGGCTGAGGGGATAAGGCGAATTCTTGCTTTTCCTTTTGCAACCATGGGGAAGAATATCGGTGTTGCGAAAATATCATTTTCAAATAATCTCATACTGAATGTCATTGCAAGTGTTTCGTCTCCAAGCATTACCGGGGTTATTGGTGTTTGGGATTTTCCCGTATCAAATCCTAATTTTTTCAGTGAATCTTTCAGGTAGTTTGCATTCTCCCAAAGTTTTTTTACCGGCGTGTCAGATTCTGTGAGGATTTTAAAACCTTCCAAAGCTGCTGCCGTATCGGGAATTGTAAGCGCGTTTGAAAAAAGAAATTGTCTGGCTTTTTGTTTGTAATACATAATTAATTCTTTTCTACCGGTTATGAATCCACCCATAACGCTGAAAGCTTTTGACAGGGTACCGACTTCGATATCTATTTGTCCGTGAAGATCGAAATGATCGACTATTCCGCGACCGTTTTTCCCCAACACTCCTTCGCCATGGGCATCATCAACCATAGTAATAACGCCGTATTTTTTTGCCAGCTCTACGATCTTAGGTAAAGGAGCCAGATCCCCATCCATCGAAAAAACTCCATCCGTAACAAGAAGTATTAATGGTTTTTCTCCGTTTGATTTCGGATTTTCGGAAAGCTTGGATGCATCTGTCAACTTAGTTTCCAAATCTATCATGTCAAGATGTTTGTAGACTAATTTGTTTTTTACCTGAGAAAGCCTAATAGCATCGATTATAGATGCATGGTTGAGTGTATCTGAGATAACGATGTCTTCTTTACCGATTAGTGTCGCAATTGCAGCGCAATTTGCCATGTAGCCTCCTGTAAGCACGATCGCATCTTCTGCATATTTAAAATCAGCAATTATTTTCTCAAGCGTAGTATGAAGAACATGTGTGCCGGCTAAGGTTCTGTAACCCGTGCCAATGCCATATTTATCTATAGCATTTTTTACTGCATTCACTATCCTTTCATTCATCGCGAATCCTAAGTAATGGCTTGAGCATAGGTTAAGTTTTTTAACGCCATCTATAGTTAAATAGGCATCCTGGCTGGATTCAATTATATTTGGCACTCTATTATATAATTGAGTTGAAAGCTTATTGTAAAAATCTGTATGCATCATGGTATAAGTAAGATCTTGCCGCATTCGCCTGACATCATAACCGACATAGCTTTCTCAAATTCTGAAAGTTTAAAAGTATGTGTTACTAGAGGCGTCAAGTCAATCTTTTTTTGCACCAATAAATCATTTACCTGATGCCATGTTTCCCAGATTTTTCTACCGAATACACTAAGGGTCGTGATCTCTTTATTTATTATATATTTGCCGATGTCTATACTGGCAGGTGTTTTCGGTATCCCAAAAAATACCAATATACCTGCGATTCTGATCCCTTCAAGCGCATTTTCCAATGCTTCCGAATTTCCTGACATTTCAAGGACCACATCATAGGCGTTTTTATACTTTTCAGGTAACGATTCATAAACCTCATCAGCGCCTAATTTTAATGCTAGGACTCTTCTGTATTCACGTCTGTTTATGCCTATCACTTTTTTTGCGCCGTAAGCTTTCGCTACTGCAACTGCGCATAATCCTGTAGGCCCTAATCCAAAGATACAGACAGTTTTACCTGCAACTTGTGCCTTTGAAGCAACATGTACAGCGTTACCCAAAGGCTCCTGGGCACTCATCGTATTTAGAGGTATAGCGATATCATTCTTCCATGTAGTACGGATAGGGATAGTGGCATACTCGGCAAAGCTTCCATTTCGGCCTATACCGAAAAGTTCCATTTTTTCACAAATATGGCGGTTATTTATCTGACATTGATAACAAGTGTTACAAAAGATATGTGTTTCAGATGAGACCAGATCACCTTTTTTTAGATTTGTAGGCAATTTGGTATTCACTTCTATTATTTCTCCGACGACTTCATGACCTATTACGATTGGAGGGGTAATATGTCCCTTCGCCCAGGGAGTCCAGTTATAAATACCAATATCTGTTCCGCAGATAGATGCAGATTTTACTTTTACAAGAATTTCTTCATTTTGAGGTTCGGGAATCGCAAGGTCAGTAATAGTAACTCCTGATGTAGGCTTTTCTTTTACTATCGCAAGCATCGTATCATTTGGCATAGAGAGGAATACTATTTAATATCTATAATAGTATACTCTATTTTTCCCATTGGCGCGGCAACTTCTACTATCTCACCCACGTTCTTTCCTAAAAGTGCTTTACCCAGAGGTGATTCATGAGATATTTTTTTCTCTGCCGGATCTGCTTCCCATTCACCTACTACAGTATATACGGTTTGGGTTTTGCCGTGTTTTACAGTCACTTTTGAACCAAGCTTAATATTATTTTTCCCATCTTTAGCTGCATCATCTGTGATAATTGCTACCTGTTTTAATATTTCCTCAAGTTCTTCTATCCTGCCATCTATAAATGATAGTTCCTCTCTAGCTGCCGCATATTCTGCATTTTCTGAAAGATCGCCCATCTCGCGTGCTTCAGAGACTCTTTGGACGACTTGTGGTCTTTTCGTATCTTTAAGCTCAGAGTATTCTTTCTTTAGATCAGTCAGTCCTTCGGGAGTGAGATAAATTTTTTTATTTTGCATAAATTTATAAATATTTAAAATAGAAAACCTCTCCGTAGGTAGGTAATCGCGGAGAGGCGAGAGTATATCGTTTCAAAGTATAAATAATTTAAAAATCCTTGTCAACCGGATAATTTTTATGTTATAATATGCCTCATGCCGCTTTCAACCACACAAAAAAAGCAAATAATTAAAGATTTTCAGACTGCCAGCGGTGATACGGGAAGTCCGGAAGTGCAAATAGCTTTACTTACTCATCGTATTGATAGATTAGCAGAACATTTGAAGCAACATCTCCATGATGTTCATTCAAGGCGAGGGCTTCTATCTATGATTGCTAAAAGAAGAAGGCTAATTAATTTCCTTAAAAAAGTGGATGAAAAGCGATCAGGAGGAATTTTAAAGAAGATAGGGTTAAATAATTGAGAAAGAGTCATAGTTGCAGAGTTTCAAAGCTGCAGAGTTTATTTGCAACTTTGTATCTTTGCAACTTTGTAGCTATCCATGTTATAATAATTAAAAGGACCTCTGACTCTTCTAAGGATTGAAAAGGAATAGGAAACTATAAATGAATAATAAGAAAACCTCTGTATCAACTGAATTTGCAGAAAAAACAATCACATTTGAGACAGGTGAGCTTGCTAAGCAAGCCACCAGTTCAATTTTGGCAAGACTTGGAGATACGATGGTCCTTGCTACTGTAGTATTAGGAAAGGAAAGTACCCTTGACTATTTTCCTCTTTCTGTAGAATACGTTGAAAAATTATACGCGGGAGGTAGAATTAAAGGTTCACGCTGGGTAAAGCGCGAAGGACGCCCTTCAGATGAATCAGTGTTAATAGGCCGTCTTATCGATAGATCAATTCGTCCCTATTTCCCCAAAGAGTATAAAAGAGAAGTGCAAGTAATTGTGACTGTTTTGTCAGTTGACGGAGAGCATGCACCGGATATCTTAGCTTTAAATGCAGTTTCTGCGGCGCTCGCCATTTCGCCAATTCCATGGCGCGGGCCTGTAGCAGCAATTCGAGTCGGATATGTAAGAGGTGAAAAGGGTGAGGAAGAGTACTTATTAAATCCTACTGCTACTGAAATGCAATACTCAGACTTAGACCTCGTAGTTTCTCAAGTTCATGATAAAACCGTCATGATTGAGGCAGGGGGGAAGCAGGTACCTGAGAAAGTCATGCTTGAGGCTATTAAGAAGGCACAGCTGGAAACGCATAAAATGCTTGTATTTATTGAAGAATTAGTAGGAAAAATCGGGCAAAAAAAATTACAAATCTCTCAAAATCCGCTATATCAGGAGATGATTGATAAGATTGAAAAGGCCTATAAATCAGAAGTTGAGGCTTTAGCAAAAATTAAAGCGAATAAAGAAGGAGAAGGCACAGAGGATCAGGATTTAGTACAACAAATCTATGAACACGAAAAAACAGCAAATCCTGAATCGTTAGTAGATTCTAAGGTTGTGGCTAAAGCTCTGGAATATGTACTTTTTCAGACTATTCGCCAGAGTGTAGTAAAAAAACATAAGCGCGTAGATGGAAGGAAGATGGATGAAATACGAGAGATCTCCGCACGCGTGAGTGTGCTTCCCAGAACACATGGTTCAGCGATATTCAACCGTGGAATGACTCAGGCACTTACCATCGCTACTCTCGGTTCACCTCGAATGGAGCAGTTAATTGAATCAGCTGAGGGAGAAGAGTCCAAGCGCTATATTCATCATTATGCGATGCCTCCTTATTCTGTAGGAGAAGCTGGAAGAGTTGGTTTCACATCTAGGCGGGAAATTGGTCATGGGGCTTTGGCTGAACGAGCGCTTGAGGCCGTAATTCCGAATAAAGATAAATTTCCTTATACCATCCGATTAGTTTCAGAAGTTACCTCTTCAAACGGTTCGACATCTATGGCCTCAACTTGTGGATCAACGTTAGCGCTTATGGATGCGGGTGTTCCTATAAGTAAACCCGTTGCCGGTATCTCGATAGGTATGATGTCATATCCCCATGGATCAACGGTAGAAAACGAATATGTTCTTCTTACGGACATAATAGGACTTGAGGATTTTTCAGGAGATATGGATTTTAAGGTGGCTGGAACTGATACAGGTATCACTGCCATTCAGCTGGACGTTAAGATCCCGGGACTTACACATACACAAATTGAGGAGATCTTCGAGAGAGCGAGAGTAGCAAGGATGAGTATCCTTGATAAAATGCTAGCTGTTATATCCATTCCTCGTGATACAGTGTCTGAATATGCGCCAAAAATAGAAATGCTTCAAATTCCTGTCGAGAAAATCGGTGAACTTATAGGACCTGGAGGAAAAATTATTAAAAATATAATTGCCGTATCCGGAGCCGAAGTTGATGTTGAGGATGACGGATTTGTAACTATATCAGGAACTTCTGAAGAGCAGGTCCAAAAAGCACTAGGTATGGTAGAAGGAATAACTAAAGATGTTAATCCTGGGGAAATCTATACCGGGCAAGTAAAAAGAATTCTTCCCTTTGGTGCATTTGTCGAGTTTCTTCCCGGAAAAGAGGGTATGGTGCATGTATCTAAGATGGCTAAGGGATTCGTAAATAGTC
>CAYMDS010000049.1:0-6917 GCA_964389405.1 uncultured Gammaproteobacteria bacterium | reverse complement strand
TCCGGCGTGAGTAACAAAAGTAGAGGCTTAAGTAAGCCTCTACTTTCTTAGCTCCACTTGTTGGAAGAAGTTCGAACCAGTATAGCAGGCAGAAAAGAGATCTATAGCTAAGGAACCTGACGAAGGCGGTTTATTTCTCCACCTAGAAGATTGGAATATGCCTTAAAAGCCTCGTAATAGGCTTCCAAATACTCGAACACTTCTTGTTCACTGACACCATTCTCGAAATCGATATAGTCTAAATCCCGGTAGTTTGCCTTTATTCTATACCAGTAGAAAAAGTCTAATAGCCCGAGTGTCTCTCTTTGAAGGTAAATATCCCTATTCGATCGACCTAGACGCGTTCTAAAATCCCAACCATTGGTCATTTTTGCATTATGCAATTTATACTCAAAAAGCTTTTTTACAATTGAATTTACACACTGCGAGGTTTCCCAATAGGAAAAAGTGGTTGTTCCCCCGGACGCAGTTGTTTGAAGGATTTCAATCTGATGAAGTGGGTATACATTATTAATCTCAAGAGAAGAAAAAACTATAGCGCCTGAGGTAATATGCTTTTTTATCATAGTCCTTACCTTGGAATGACCTCCTTTCCCATATCCATGCATACCCCCATCCGTAAGGTGTAACAGGATACTCTCCAGGTAGTACAAGGCGTAATAACATTTGACCGGAAACCAGGGAGCAATAATAAGGGCAATAGCAACGTCCTCCTGTGCTAGTTCAAAGTCTTTACTAATACTCTTTACGGTAAGCTTATATAATCTAATGAATCTTTTTACTTCAGCAGTCTGCACTTGAAAGGTCCCCCTCGGGGCAACGGAAAGCGTGCAGCCCGAAAGCACCCTCTCGAGGCACTTTATGTAGTTTAGATGCGTCCTAAATGACGCTGTAGATGAGTCTAGAGACGGCATAGCAGAAAAGGAGGGCTATTCTTTTTTCTTTATGAAATATTGTGCAAGCGAAAGCTTAGCAAGGTCGTATAGGACTTCCCTAATTTCTTCAATTTGACTCTCGGCATGAGGAGACTCCTCAGTAATCAATATCTTACATTCCTCAATTGAAAGTCCTCTTTCAAGCCTATTATCATCCATATTGATCACATTTTGACTTTCGATTTATTTTCGATATAATTTTAGAGTACACTCCATTTTAGAGATGTCAAATATGATCACAAAAAGACAAAAACAAGTACTAGATTACATAAAATCTTACCAAAAGAAAAAAGGCTATTCCCCTTCTTTGGAAGAAATTAAAGATTACTTGGGCCTTTCCGCGGTCTCAACTGCCCATCATCATGTTAAAGCCCTTCAAGATCTAGGCTACATTAGTAAAGAAGAAAATTCGCCA
This sequence comes from uncultured Gammaproteobacteria bacterium, assembly GCA_964389405.1. GTDB lineage: Bacteria > Patescibacteriota > Microgenomatia > Levybacterales > UBA12049 > CAYMDS01. Next base: position 5,567 of record CAYMDS010000049.1, on the reverse strand, counting down.
AGATCTATCAATGCTTTTGGGAAAGAGGTGTTAGTCCATATTCCCCTAATGGGAAAGATTGCCGCTGGTGCCCCCATTCAAGCAATTGAAGAAAAAGAATATCTAGCTATACCAAAGTCCAAGCTCCCAAAGAAAGGAGAGTATTACGCTCTACAAGTAGTGGGAGATAGCATGATAGAAGAGAATATCTCATCTGGAGATATTGTTGTTGTGGAAACCAGAACGACGGCTGATAATGGGGAAAAGGTTGTCGCATTAATCAATAATGAAGAAGTAACTCTTAAAAAGATTTATAAAGAATCTAATAAAATTAGACTCCAGCCCGCAAACAAAAGCTTTAAGCCCCTTCTCTATAAACCTAGTGAGGTTGAGGTCCAGGGCGTTATAGTCGAAGTAATTAAACGAGAGAGTACTCTTGAACCAGGGACAAAGACAGACTCTGCAGTATCTCTATCGCCCAAGAGGAAGGGAAAAGATCTCGACATAGCTAAATTAACCAATAAAATAATCTGTGCTGAAGCTATTGAGCTCCTTCAGAAGCTACCTGAAAATTCAATAGACTTAATTCTTGCCGACCCTCCATATAATTTATCAAAAGGTAACCAGCTAGGATGGGCGGGCTCCTCCCAGGAACTAAAAGGGTTTGGTGGAAAATGGGATAAAGTCATGGAGTCCTGGGACAATATGCCTTTAATAGACTATTTCAACTTCACCTACTCTTGGTTAAAAGAAGCAAAAAGAGTGCTTAAGCCCTCGGGTTCTATTTGGATATTTGGCACTTACCATAATATTGGTGTTATTAATATGATCTTTCAAATTATCGGGGTCGAAATTATAAACGAAGTTGTTTGGTATAAACGAAACTCTTTTCCCAACCTTTCTGGTCGTCGGCTTACCGCAAGTCATGAGACGCTACTCTGGGGACATACAGGTGAGAAAAAAAGGAAATACTTCTTTGACTATGATAGATCAAAAGAATTCCATGAAGCTTCTGACCTTATGAAACAAAAAGACAAGCAGATGCGCACCGTATGGGACATACCTAACAATAAAGACCGAGAGGAGATTAAGTATGGCAAGCACCCAACTCAGAAGCCCTTGAAGATATGTAAGCGAATAATCTCTCTTGCTTCAAAAGAAGGTGACCTAGTCTTATCTCCATTTGCTGGAGCAGGAACTGAATGTCTTGCGGCAAAAGAGCTAAACAGAAAGTATATTGGCATAGAGTTAGATCCTGTATATGTAGAGATAGCCAATAAGAGATTGAGTAAGAGTACTACAGCAAATAGATTATTCTAGTGAAATGAGCAAGAAAAAAGCATCCTTCGTGAAATGGAGCGGGAGCAAGAAATCACAAGCCGAAAAGATTATCGATTTCTTTCCCGAATCCTTCGATATATACTTCGAACCTTTCCTAGGTGGGGGTTCCATTTTGGGAGCATTGCAACCCAAAAAAGCAGTTTGCGGGGATGTTTGCACGCCTTTAATCGATTTATGGAGATTAGTTCAGAAGGATCCCAAAAAGGTGTCCGCCATGTATAGCAAAATGTGGAATAAATTAAATGAGGTAGGCTATACACATTATCTAAAGGTCAGGAGTGATTTTAATAAATCAAAGTCACCATTTGATCTACTTTTTCTCACAAGAACATGTGTAAATGGACTAATCAGATTTAATAAAAAAGGAGAGTTTAATAACTCATTTCACCACTCAAGAAAAGGCATGAATCCCCAAACTCTTGAAAGGATTATTCTGGAGTGGTCAGAAATTATAAAAAATCATAAATTTCTCTGCAGGGATTATAAAGAACTAACCAAGAACGCAAAAAAGGGTGATTTCATTTACTTAGATCCGCCATACTTCCACACTAAAGGCAGATATTTTGGCACCATAAACTTCGAGGAATTCACTAAGTATTTGGGGGATTTAAACAAAAGAGGTATTAAGTATGCCCTATCATTTGATGGCCAAAGAGGGGAAAAAATGTACACCGTTCAAATTCCGAAAAAACTTTATAAACGACACGTCTATCTTCATTCAGGAAACTCAACCTTTCGCAAGGTTCAAGACAAAAAGGTCGAGAAAGTATATGAATCTCTCTACCTAAATTATTGATGTATCTCCAGTAAAATACTCTCTGGAAAATCCATCACCCGCCTTTTTATAAAACCAAGAAAAGCCCCGTCGTTTTTAGAAGAAACTACATGGAGTTTTGTTTGAATCGAATCTTTAATAAACTCAACCCCAATAACAATATCTACTTCCGACTCCACGAGTGCCTTTTTCATTTCTGAGACACTTGAAGATATAAAAGCAGCTCCTGAAAAAAACGTGTAATGCTTTTCCGTAAATGATTCAGTAAAAACCTTCCAGGCCTCCACCCTATTGCTTCTATAACAAATCGGCGGTTTTTCCGCTATCAAGTCTTTAGCATATTTTTTCAATCTTGGTCCAATCTTTTTCTCAAGAGAGGAAAAATTTTCCTTTGATTCGATAGATAAAAAAGAGGCATCAGACTTAAATTGTACCAAGTGATCAGGCCGCTTTGACTCAGCTCCTGACACTCGAGGTAAAGACGTCCATCTATACTCTATTTCCTTATCAAAATCAACAATTGAAACTCCACTCCAGTCTCCACCTGGCGGGTTACAGATTGATTCATAGACTTCTTTTGAAGCCTGATCAGAAAATATTAAATGAAGCACCGAATCAACATCATGTTCACCAAAAGAAGGTGTCTCAGATGAAGCAGGTAAAAGAAAGCTGGACTCCTCTTTCTTTGTCTCTCCAATAAGAAATCCAACGTTACTTAGTTTTCTCCCAGAACTACTGTCTACGATCAAAGCATTACTTAAATTTAAAACCGATTCCCATAAACCATTAGATCTGGCTAAAGCAGATTTATTTTTTTTCAATTGATTAAGCGCTGATTCTTTTGCTGGTCCATAAATGATAGTCAACACATCAATTTTTCGTCCAAATACCATTCGAGCTAAAGGCACCAGTCCTCTATCTGGACGAGAGTCATCGCCTCTTGGTTTAAAGCCAGCAACCCATACACATAGCAGTGGCCTGGACTGCGCTGCTATCCAATCTTGAAATTCCTGATCGATTTTACTTCCATAGATAGATTTGAGTTCCTGTGCAAACCGATGTCTTTTAGATTTATCTAATAAACAAAATGGCATTTCTTTAGATCCTGCCGCAACCGCGCCAGATTGAATGATCGTCTTAAGTAATTTCTTGAACGACTTTGTTAAGGTACTAATTCCTGTTTTTTTACTCCAAGGCATCTTTTTTTCTATCAACCACTCTGCCTTTTCAAGCCCACTCTTCTGGGCAGATAATTCATTCCAGTCCGTAGCACCCAAAGTGCCATTGCCCTTTCGTTTGCTGGCCAGTAACTCAACGATTCGTTCTGCCTTCCATTTCAGCCGATTAACTCCATCTTTACCACTTAGCAACACGCTCTGAATCAAAAGTTTCGCATCTTCTTTTCCAAAGTACTGACTGAAGTCATCATTCAACTCTTTTCCAATTGATGGACTTGGTAAGTAAACTGGTAAAGACAAAACTTTTTCTTCTTCACCTAAAACAAGATAGGCAAACGGCACAAGAGGATTTGGGAATCTGGGGGCTTTGATGTTTCTATTACCATCTAATTCAACGCCGCCTAACTCTGCAAAATATAAGTAAGGAACTTTTGCATAAGCTAAAGACAAAGCCCTTCCACATCTCTGCCATGCATTATTTCCCGCAGGCAAAGCTCCACAAAATTCTAAAGCAAGAATTGGAGTCTCATACCTCACTCCATTCTCCTGAATGGATACTCGTGTTACTACTGCATCAGTCGCCTCTCTCAACGATGCTCCTTTAGTGGAAAGATACTTGCTTATATCAAATTTCCATCTTCCATACCCAGGAAAAAGCTGAATTTGAAGGCTATTACCCTCGAAATCCTTAATTCCATATACCGGAGCATATACTGCACTTTTTTTAAAAACCGGACTCAGCCCTTCTGAACAAATTGATTCAACAATCAAACGCAATGCCGTTTCACATTCAAGGATATTGTCCCCGTGTATTCTAAAATCGGCAGATTTTTCCTCTGTCATAAATATCAGTTATCACAATACTTCCACAATATATAAAAAGAGGCCGATCTGTCTATCGGTCCTTTCTCTATTTTCTTATTATCTTTACTAAGACAATCGGAATAAATCTCTTATATAAGCCATTATTTATATAAATTAGCAGGCTAGTGTAAACCTAGCAATACTCTCAAGGAGCGCCCGGAAAAAGACCATTTAGTCGGTTTATCCTTAATGTTTGTTTTAGTACGCAACAGGCCTTTCCGAAAAATCGGTTGAATATGGCTTACCTATGAAATCTCTCGTAGAAATTTTATCCCATTTTCTTAATTCCTTTTGCTTCTTGGAATTTTAGGAATAAACGACTTTCTAAGGAGAGTACTCGAAAAAAAATTAAAAATTTTTTTTCGATCTTCCAAAGTAGGTAAGAAATATGTTCTACCCGCCTATTTGGCAAAGCAGGTATGCATGGTTGCGACTTACTACGATAACTCCAGTCTTATAAATGCTGGTTGGCTGCGCAGCGCAACTTTTAAGACTCTTAAGCTCTTTGATGCCAGAGCAATACTCTCGCTGGTCAAGCGATATAGCCAAATCCCCAAGTAATCGCCGTATAGTCGTCAAAAGCGATTACGCCGCATTGAGTCGGTCTGCGTGGGTATTCCTGCATCCTTTTATGTTAGACCAGTCTGATAAGCAGTATCAATCGGATGCTAAACGATGTAAAAACTCATTCCTTTGGTAAGAAGAATATTGGTCTTCAACCATCATCCCTTACAAAGGACGAATTTAACTGTATATCAAGCCTAGCACTTTCTCCCCGTAAGTCAATTACTCAGTCTTTATACTGCTCCTGGTAAAATTGAAAGAAATCCTCTGATCTTACGCTCAGGGCATGACCCAGGTTGCTCCAAAAGAAATACCGCTGACATCTCCGGCTGACATATAGGGGCTTACGTAACTAACCTAGAACCACCTTTCAACCCTCTCCATAAGAAAGTCCTAATTGGCATTAGTTCTTACTACCCCATTCACACGGATCTCCCCTGGACAGAGACTCCCAAAATCAGAGGAATCAACAGAAACATAGGTTATCCCATCTTCTTCCACCCAAGCATCATCTCTCCCCTGTAGATCGTAACAGCCTCTTTCGTCGATACCACGAACGAATTTGACCATTCCTTCATACTGGCAGCGCTCCACTAGACATTGAAGTGCGATAATATCCCCTACTTTTGGTACGGCTTTTTTGTTGGCGTGATATACGACGCCATCCTTCAAAGTTGGATACATTGAAAGCCCAACTACTCTAAACCGATAGATATCAGCTGTTTCGGAAATAAATTGTACATTTCCGTATATTTTCCCTAAATCATCTAATGCGACGACAGCTTTATTTCCTTGCCAATAGATATACCCCCCTAACCCCAGACAAAAAAGGATCAGTATCGAAAGATAAATTAGGCAGACTCGCT
>CAYMDS010000048.1:0-6953 GCA_964389405.1 uncultured Gammaproteobacteria bacterium | reverse complement strand
AGCATATTGATCCTAAATCTATGAACGGTATATATTTAATTAATAAGCGGGTAAAAACTAACGATACACTGCCTGAATCATTAAAAGTAAGAGTTAAAAAATGGATTGCTGACAGCTTAATAGAATTAGATGAATTAGAAAAAAGACAGGATCACGATGGTACTAATTCAGACTCTTTCGTACTAAACAGTTACTTCGATGTGTTAAGTAACCTAAATGATCCGGTACTAATAGATCAATTGGTAAACATTTCATTAAAGCACCCGGGATATTTATCTCAATTTATATGCGGTAGGGATATTCGCCAGGACGCCGCAGGAAAGCTATTAAAACTATTGAGTCCTCAAGATCATGAAAGGCTGCTGACTGCAGCTAAGGAAGAAACCGCTTTCTATCTTCTTATGACACTACCATCTGTCTATCCAGATCATAAACGCGAATTATTCTATAAACTAAAAGATTCTGGAAATGAAATGCTTGATTTGTTTGATGATTATGACGAATTTATTAACTTTGAACCGTTTGATAATTTTCGAAGAACTAACACTGCTATAAGTAGCATTCTTGAGCTAAGACGTAAATTCGGACACGTGAGATGGCAGCGTATCGCTAGATATTTCGACTTCCGAAACGGGGTAATATCTTCACTAGATGAGGAAGGATTTGTGCTTATTGAGCAAATACTGAATATGGGCAACCCGCAACTTAGCCGTTTGACCCGACGTTATTGGTCCGTATTCCTGAATAACGATTTCACCGATATGGACATACGGTTCCTAATTGATACATTAGAAAAGCTGCCAGATAATCTAGCGCGTATGAAAAATGATATGACAAAATTTGGTATTGATGCAGATGATGAAATTTATGAATTGATTCCAAACATAGACCCAACAGGCTCTTTATCTATCGATACAGATAAAAAGGCTGCTGCGGAAAGACTAATTAACCAGTATGCGATGATTAAATGGCAAAGCTATAAGTCGGGAATGACAGTCGAGCAAATAGCTGAGCTATGGTCAGGGCTGCAAGGTTCCGAAGATAGCATCGACATAGAAGATTTATTCCTGGAAAACGGATTATGGGGCAAGGGATTAAAAACTCTTTATGATTATAGAGAATCATTTTTTAAAGCACTTCAAGAACAGCAAATAGTTCGCTCTGCTAATTTACTTGAGGCAATCGATCCACGAGACCCTGAAAGATCAATAATAAACGTTATTTCCCATGCATCAACATTAAGCACATCAGATCCGGAATGGAAAAGACTTGCCGATATAGGCCTCGATATTATCCTTGATGGAAAACATGAGACTAATAGAGATATTTATATTGGAGCGGAATGGCAATCAGCTACTCCTGAATTAGTAAAGGAACTTCGTGAGACTGCAGAGAGACATCTGGAGAGCGCATTCACTATTACACAGGAAGAAAAACAGGAAGCAAATAACCGAAACAAAAGAATAGCCGAACAGATACGAGACCATAAAAACCAATTCCTAATTCCCCATGGATCCCATACTCATGTAACGAGCACAAGCAGCTTAAGTGGAATAATGGAACTTGGAAATCTGGCAGGTGAATTCTTAGGAAGGATATCAGGTAGCGCTGACGGTTATCCCGGTTATGTTGACTTGCAAAGAATAGACGAAACTTGGGGCGATGATATTACCTTAAAAGATTTATTAACACATACATCACTATTTGGTGGACTTGCAAAACTAAACGCCATATTATTGTATTTACCTGATTCAATCAAACAAATTATGATGCCTGCTACAGCTATAAAGGGTCACCAACTATCATCAGGCGCTGTATCAGCATCCGAGTTATGCCTGGTACTTAGCAATGGCCACACAGAACAGGAAATCACTGATGCAAAAATGTCATCGGTTAAAAGTGGTATTTATGTTCCCATAGTAGATGCTCAAAGCTTCGAACTGATATTTTCACCGGAAGAATTTGAAGCTATTTCTAAGGAACAAAAACGTATACCCACGATTGACGCGCTATTAGAAGAGAAAGAACTTTATGATCCAGAGTTATACAAAACACCTAATGCAAATTCTCACCTAACTATTGCAGAACATATGGAAAAAGTTACTACCTATGCTAGAGATATACTTGATCAATTACCTCTTCCTGCAGAAATTAAATTAATTACCTTAGCTGCTTCAAAACTGCACGACGCTGGTAAACTCGATACTCTTCCCCAAGAAATAGCTAATGTAGAAAAGGCTGCTAAAATACTCGATCAAGTAGTTGATTTAAATATAGAGCAAAGGCGTAAGATATTAATGCTCATAAAGCATGATGAATTGCTTGGAGAGATACTGAAAGGCATTTCCATCGGAAGCAACGGAGAGCTAATTATTTCTCACTATTCAACAAAAAAGATTGAACAATTCAATAGTACATTTACAGATCCAGCTCTTAAAACAGCATTGTTAGTCCTTTATCAGGCGGATGTTAGAGGTATAGGCGGCAACGAATGGGAAGAATGGCAAATTGAGCAGAAATTAAACGGACTTGGCTTACCTGTTTTTCCGCTTAATACCGCTTTAAGCACTGTATAGCTAAGTATGTCCTATATGTATTTGAATTAAGTTATAGGTTATATATCCTAATTAAAGGCACTCTAGTATTATTTTGTGCTAAAATATTGTATAATACATCTATGGCTAAAAAGGGTGAGCATCGAATAAAAATTGGGTTAGTTTGTCAAGTCTGTAAAACCAGAAATTACATCACGCAGAAAAATAAGATGGAGACACCTGAAAAACTGGTACTAAAAAAGTTCTGCAAAATCTGCCGCAAGGTTCAGGATCATAAAGAAACTGATAAGCTAAAATAGCTTAAATTTATCGTTAATACTTCTTAAGGATTTTTTTGAAAAACAACGTAAAACAATTGCTAGAATAATATCTACCCTGGTAATTATTCAGTACGCGCGATACCTTTATATACAATCAAGTCTTTTAACTTTGAATAATTAACACTCCTTCATAGCTTGTATAGTCTTCGGGTGTTACCAAAAGTTTTATTAATGGCTTTACAGTTTGTTTCGACTTCCACTGTCCTCCACTAGGATGTTCTTCAAAACCTATTTTCGGTAAAACGTATAGCATACCAGGGCCTATCAGCTTGCCAACATTAGGACTAACTTCCATATACGGCTGACCATGCTTTTGAGGACTTGTGCCAGTAGTTATATTCCATCCTCCTTCAACTCTGTCCTTAATTGGCAAAATTGCACGTTGAATTGCTAATGCTGCACGAGGTACCGCAAATACAGCTGTATCATTCTTCCACGGGTCTCCAGCTGTATAACTTGCTGGCCTTGGCTCTAATTCTTCGATTGTTCGAACTGGTGATCCGTGAAATAAAAATTCGCCACTTTCCTCAATCCGACGTAGATAATCTACTAAGGGTTCATTTTCTATACGATCAGGAAGTGAAGGTAAATTGGTTACCTTTTCAATAGGTCGATCAAAACTATTAATAGACTTATCTGTTTTCAAAGCCCTTGCATCACTATGTAAAACTCCGCCCTTCCAAATTTCAGCTTCCGCGATTTTAGGCCCTTCTCCTATTTCATCTACCATATTCTGGATTAATTCTATCACTAATTACTTATTGATTATGGATCATAAGTTAGTATATGATCCAATATATGCCCCATGTTTCTAGAAATAGACTTGACCGAAAATTAGAAAAGCAACTAATTGATACACTTGATCTTGTAGTATCTAAACTGACTAAGCGTGAAGAGGTCAAAGTATTCCTTCTTTCACTACTTACTCCTACAGAACGAATAATGTTAGCAAAACGATTAGCGATTATCATCCTCACAAAAGAAGGGCTGTCGGAAACTCAAATATCACAAACATTACATGTCACAAGAGTCACTGTTTCACGTATGCAACTTTTTCTAGAAGCTCGTGGAGAAGGTTATGAATTTGCATTAAAAATATTAGATAACGAGAAAACAGTTGAAGAAGCCAAGAGCTTACTTCTTAAACTGGCTTCATACGCAGCTCGTGCTGCGGGAGGCCGAATCAAAACCCCAAGAATCTAAATTATATTAATTGGATCATAAGTTAGCATATGATCCAATAAGTAATGAATGTTTGAATTACTAACTGAAGCACTATATAATGATTTACGTAATATACCAGGGGGTGTCCGTTAATGGTAAACGGGCCGCCTCCAAAGCGGCTCCTGGGGGTTCGAGTCCCTCCACCCCTGCTTGATAGTCCTATAGTTTGACATCAGCCTCCTTTTTTGTTAGAATACCTTTCACATTTGATCCTAGACTTAGGCTCACTAAAGCCTCAAAGGCTATAGTAGCTGTCTACTTCTAGTCTCACATGTTTCTATCGCACTTTTCAGTCTGATAAGGAAAGATATTGTGAAACTCACGACAGGTCGAAACACCCTACTCTTAGGCGCTGGCTTGCTCCTACTAGCCTTCTTGGCTTTTAAAGCAAACCAGCAATTAAACTGGAATCGGCTTCCGCCGATATGTAATCAGATGCTGCAGGAAATGCCGCAAACCCTAGAAGAAGCCGAGCTGGAGTATGGTATTCCAACCAGCAATATCACGCTGCTTGAACGCAGCGAATGTACCACCCGGTTCACGAAAGTGTACTGGGGATTTGAAGTATGGGGGAACTTAGATAAAGTCCCCATAACCGTTCCCGAAGGTGGTATTATTCTCAATCATATTCAAAAAGAGGATGGTATCCACGTAGAGAAGTACTATGAAGGCCAGGTAACTGGCCATAAATTGTACGTTCTCGGATCCACCGACTTTTAATGACTCAAATGTGCGCTGCCCCAGGCTACCTAGCCTGGGGTTTTGCATTTATACGGTAAACAGATTCATTTTGAAAGAAAATTTACTTTTGAAAGACAGATTCTAATATAACGTTTAATGCCTGCTTAATAAATAAAAATCACTAGATAGCTTAACTATTCCACTCCCCGGATGAAATTTGTCAAAAAAAATTAGACAAGTAGGTATAATTACTTTTTCAGGAATTCCAGGGATTAATGGTGGTATAAAACGATGGGAGGATCTAGGCTTTTAAAATAAGCTTAGTAAGTTGATTGTTTGCTTCAATAAGTTATCTATGTCTTTCTTCTCTATCCATTCAGCGGTTCGAAAATCGTCCCATCGAGCCTGCAAAATTATACAGGAGAAGATTCTACAGAATATTGGGACACAAACGGCTTTCAACCATTATTTCCCTATACAAAATATATAGGATATTTCAATACATTAATTTATGAGAGCAGTCAGATACCTGCTAAGCCATAGCTTAACTTAAAGAAGTGTCTTCCTTCGCGATTTATGCGGCAAAATTATATGACCGATCCGTACCCCAGATGCTTTTTTCGTAGACTAAACTTTTCGTCCTATAAACCGCACTAGGTTATGTACATTTTTCGCCTCATCCTTATACGTCCTACCTTTATCATCTAAGATGATAACTTGAAAATCCCGTGCAAAATAACTCATCGAGTACCTTGAGAAGAATCTCTTTGTTATACCTTCAATCTCAAAGAGTTCTTGCTCAATCCTTTTTCCGGTATTAAACTCCGGGTCATTAATTGAATTGACAAAAACTGCTAAAATACCACCTCTTTTTAGTACCCTCTTAATTTCACTAAATATCTTCTTCGTCATTTCTTCAGTAAAATAATGCAAAGATAAATGCGCATAAACAACATCAAACGTTGCTTCCTCATGGGGAAAGTCTGTGGTTAAGTCTAATTTTTCAGTTGAGATATTTTTTAAACCTTGTTCTGAAATCTTTTGAAAGTTAATTTTTAATGCTTCGTCAGAAATATCAGTAGAAAGTACTTTAAAACCTTTTGAGGAGAAAAATCTGCTATCTTGCCCTTGTCCATCACCTAAACACAGAATGTACCCTTCTTTCGGAAAATACTCTACTGCTTCTTCTGCAAAGATATTAGGTTTTTCTATCCAATCCTGCTTGGAGTAATGCTTATGGAGCTTATTCCATTGGTCATTTTTATTCACATTCATATGAGCATATTGTATCAAAAATTAAACGTAATAAAGAATAAATTGTGAGCTAAATAATTATTGGAGATTTGCCAGATGACTTATCTGTTCCACCTTTCAGGTAGAAAACTGATTTAAATTTATTATTTATTAACTATAAGTTGTTATTTAAATTTTTATCATTTATAATTCTCTACCATGAACATGGCAGAGCGTTCAAATCTAGCAATCGAAATTGAAGCTAAGTATCCAGGCTTGGAAAAAGCTGTCTCCATTGCTAGACGTGCAACTACAGGATATTTCAGTAGATTTCGTCATGACACTCATGCCGTGATCCCTCCGCTTTTACTCTGTGACGCTGAACGATTAAATCAAGAAGTAGACCACGTCACTGCAGAATCAAGATACAGGGATGACTTGGTTCGAGGATTTGCACATTTTCAACCTCTAGAAGGAGTAGTGTATGTAGCGAAAGAAGAAGTTCAAAGTGTGCTTAGAAAAGGTCCCCAGGGAGTACAACAAATAGCCATGGTAATAGCTGAGGAATTCACACATGCTCTTACTACTTTTAAATCTGAAAATACGACCAGAACAGGTTTTATGGTAATCCCATATGGTTCTCAACCTCACGGGTTGAAACCGGGAGCTATTTATGAACATGAACTCGAATCCTATTCCGAAGAATCTGATGATGATATTATTCAACTACCTCTGGGAGATCAACTTCTGACAGAAAATGCTACTAAATTTCTTCTCCACGGCTTGCTTGGGGACTTACAAACTCAATATCCACGGAAAGCATATCCATACATGGCAGTAACAACGAATCATGGGAGAACTCCGACCGTAATTGAAAAAAGCCCCAGCGTTCAGGACCTAGTAGCTTTATCGCTAATCAAAGGAGACAAGAGAATACTTA
>CAYMDS010000047.1:0-7161 GCA_964389405.1 uncultured Gammaproteobacteria bacterium | reverse complement strand
CCCCATCAAGCTGAATATGGAATACGGTCACCTTAGGGTGCCCGTCTTGGCTGGCTCTGGCCAACACGTTTAGAACCTATGATTGGATTAAACCATACCAACCACTAGACCAAGCGTCAAGACAAATGAGCGTGTTTTTGTATTCTACAGCTTAGGAAATACAGGATTTAAATCTATGGTTCCGATTTTTTTAAGTAAACCATTAAAGTTTCTCGCTGGATAGGAACTTACAAGCAAATGTAGGTCTTTTGAAATATCGTCTCTTACTGATTTTTCATCAAATCCTCCCATAAAAGAAAATCTCGACCCTCGCTCTCTGGTAATAGCTGGTATTCTTTCTCCTGTAAGTAGTAACACGTATTCTGACAGCAAAGAATCTGGGGGAGGACTGATAGCCCAGCAATTAAGCACGGGCTTTCCAGCACGAAGAAATACATAAGCTCCATTTTTCTCAGGTGGCCTCGTTAAGTGCACTACTTCTTTTTTATACCAATACCCGACAAACTTTACTGATGGGGGTGTTTCAGCACCCGCATCAAACTCCAAATCCATCCGTTTAATATCAGCTTTCTTCTTTGACTCGTCTCTCTTTCTAAAGGCTAGAAATCCTTTCATTGTAATAGTAAAAATGTGGCCTATACTCTGATCCAATCTATCAGACACATTTCGCATTGAGGTATAAACTTTTCCATCCTGCGAAAAGTGAGTATTCCCATCTAACCAATGAGTATATTTCACGATGTGTGAGGTTACCTTTCCTCCGGGAATGAGACTAAGTTTCGCAAACTTTCGTTTGTTTGCAGGCATTACTAGTTTAGTTACAAGTCCTGTCGTTTTATAGAAGTCCGGAAGAGAAACTGCAAGAAATGCAGAGGATTTATCACCTTTCGTATGGAAAATGATATCAAAAATCTCATAGGCTATACCATTTACTTTAATTGCAATTGAGAACTTTTTACTTTCGAGACTCACTATGTCGTGCATTTTTCTTAACTCCTCCATTTTTCGTAAATGCTTTTCTCTGTTCAGGTGTCATTTTTACAAACGTGTCAATGGCAATATCCGCAAGAAGCTGAAGTGTGTCTAAAATCTTCTGGATTTCTTCATCGGTCTTGGTCGCATACTCTTGACCGAGTATTTCTCGTGCTTTTTTGATAGAAGCCATACCCAATTAAAATGTCCCGTAACCAGAGATTCTACCGCTACTATCTTCAGGAGGATTTTCGAGATACTTAAAGGCTTTTTCTATTTGAGTACGAATCTCTTCTTTAACCCCATCACGGATGTCACATTGAAAAACCCCCATCGCATTACCTAGGTCAGATAATTGTTTAAGAACACTAAAATCGACGGCACGAGGATATGGTGCATTGTTCGTAAAGACATTATAGGAAACTTCAAGCACTTTCCATTGACCATACTCATTATCATCCGAAACACATAGAGCATAGTTCATACCTTCGTCCTTTGGGCTTTTCACTCTAAACTCGCTATACCCATATGCCGGTATTGAATGGCCTTTTATTTTTATGTCTGAATCATACATATGAGTATTAAAAGAGAAACGGAGCATATCCTTGGTTCCCCATATAATCGTGTAGTCAGTATTACTTCCTTTACTGACAGATAATTTTTGTTCTGGTAGTGACTCATTTATTTCATCTACTACTTCACGGATGGTTGAGACAAGTTCATTTATTTTGAGCAGATTGGACTTCATTCTGTTTTGTTCTTGTTCATATCGACGCTGTGCTTCTGATTTCGCATGTTCTTCTCGATCGTGAACTTTTTTTGCAATAGTTAATATTGAGTCTATGGAAGGATGAGCAGGAGAAGGAGCTGATCGAGAAAGCTCAGCAAGTATTTCTTCAACGTTTTGGTACCTGTCGGAACTCGCTTTATTCATCATTTTGAAAATGACACCATCAATCTTGTGAGACAATGTTGGATTTTTTGCTCTGGCTCTTGGAATATCTGAGAACCTGTGCATCTCCTCCAGCTTTTTATAATCACTAGAGTCGTATGGTAGTTCACCAGTGAAGAGTTGGTACATCACAATACCAAGTGAATATATATCTGTTGTATTCGTTATCTTACCGAAAGTCCAACATTCCGGGGACATATAGAGGTATGTACCTCCACCTTTGTAAGTGCGAGTTCTTGTGGATTGATCCACGTATTTTGCAAGGCCAAAGTCACTTATTTTTATGCTGTTAGACACAAAAAGTAAGTTTTCAGGTTTTAAATCCCTATGTATAGCTGTTTTATGTATTTCATTGAGGCCATTCAGTACTTGTTTAAAGATAGATAGTCCCTCAACTTCTGAGATACTTTCACCCTTTGTATTTAACGAATCAATGAGTATTTTTAAGCTACCATTTTCTGCATACTCCATGACCAAGTAGTATATTGCCAATCCGGTATCCAAAGTCGACTGTCCAAACTCAATAGAAGTTATAATATTTGAATGGTCGAAAGCCAATGCTTGCTCAGCTTCTCTTTGCCAGTCCAATACTGCTTCTTTATCATCGGGGTCTAACTCATTTTTGAAGATTTTTATTGCAACTATTTTTGATGAAGAGACGATCTGTGCCTTATAAACGTCACCAAATCCTCCCGACCCGATTCTATCGAGGAGTTCGTATTTATCACTTTTACCATTAATAATATGACCTTTCATTCTCCGGTATGTTGGGCATATTATAACCTAAGCGGATCGAGGTTAAAATGGGAAAATGTCTTTGACTTTTAAATGAAGGGCTTTTGCAATTCTCTCCATGAGCTTAATCGATGGGGTTTTTCTTCCTTGTTCAATATGCCCCATATGAGTTCTGCTGATACCTAGTTTCTCGGCAAACTCTTCCTGAGTAAGACCAGTTTCCTTCCGAAGCTTCTGTATACGATTGCCTAAACGCTCACTTGTTCTCATTCCCTAATTATTGAGAGCTGAGAGCGAGCAATCCACTAGCTTAAAGCAAGCATTTAGCCTCAAGTAATCCTTGAGTAAAATATTGTTTTTTGATATACTGTTGAGGTTAACTTATATGGAATATGTAAATCTTTTACTATTGGGATTTATTGCCTTTTGCGTATGGAGTATCGCTCGTCAGATCGATGCTTTAAGGATTGACCATGCAAAAAAGGATTTTATGCGTTACCCGCTTTATACGCATCAAGAGTTGCAAGAAGCTTTAAAAGAAGCACAGGAAGCACAAAAAGCATTAACCAATGAAAATGCGTTAACAATGGAAATGCAGGAAGAAGAAGATAAAGTAAAAAAGCATAAGGACTTCAGTGATAAGTACAAAAGCCAAGTACATAATAACTTTAAAAAACGGGTAAAGGCCGATAGAAAATGGAAAAGCTATTACTCGATGATTGAAGGAAACGTTGCTATCTTAAATGGTAAGAAAATAACAGATGTGCAGAATGAGTATGACGATTTTGTAATAACGTTAGAAGAAATAGACGAGGCAGAAAAAAGATACCAAAAATGGTTAGCTGCATAACGTTATAAATACCCCTTGTGTGCCCTTGTGTTGCGACTCAAACGACTGTCTCTCGGTAATAGAGAATAAACCAAGGTTCAGAAAAGTACAGAAGATATGCCTAAAGAGGTTAAGAAAGGTTAAGATCCTGTGCCTAGGGGTTGTAAAGAATGCTAAAAACTTGAGGATGACTATATTTTTCAACAAGAACTGAGCGGTTCGGTGGTCAATATACTTGAAAAAACTATAAATCTTAAGCATGAAATCCTTTCTCCGCTCGGTGAATAAAACTTCAGAAAACTTCAGATGTTACGCCCAGAAACCTCGTAAATGAAAATAAACGTTCGGATGGTATAATGCAGTAAATAAATAGAGATAAAAATGAACACTACAAACGATAGTCCACTGAAAATAATGGAGCCATGGATCAGGGAAATGGAGACACAGATGCTCAAGGATAAAGTTAAACGACTTGAGGAAGAGTTGGACGGTTACAAGAATCCCATACCCTTTTCAGAGTATAAAAAAGTATTAAAAATACGATTCATAGAAATAGTGCGTGGGAAACAACTTAAGCTGATGAAGTCATTATTGACACTACAACCGGTATCTAAAAAACAACTGGAAAAACAAACAGGTAGTAAAAGTCTACGACGACTTGTTTGTGATACCAATAAGAAAATACTACAAAAAAATATATTTATTACCTCTAAAACTGTATACGGCAACTCAGGATACTACCAACTTATTCCTCTCCCAGAAGTCGAAGAGAAACTGTAACATTCCTCCTAAAAACCTCACATACTGAATCAGTAAATCTGTTTAAATACGTTTTTCGTGCCTATTTTCTCACAATGCCGATTGGACTTCTCACGTATAGAAGAACTATTATCGGGTCAATCAAATAAAAATGAATATGACAGATACATACCGAACAGACGACTTGTTACTTGCCGCATTTCTTCTAACGCAAAACGTAAGACTATTAAACGTTTTGGAAGATTATCCTAACCACTTCTTCTTTGAACTATCAGAAACAGACAAATGCGAGAACTTGAAAATACAGTTTCTGAACAACGCAACCGCACCGGCACGTGAACTTTTTAGTAAGCGTGAGATGTTGATTTCTGAAATAAAAATGAAGAATCAAGATAAAAAGAAATATGTCCGGTAAAAGAATGTTATACAACACGATCTCAAAATCTATGGATGTCAACAAACTGTCTACTCCAGCAGCATTATTATTTACATGGATGATATCTCATGCAGATGACGATGGGAAAATAAGAGGAGAAACTGAGTATATAAAAGGGACTGTTGTCCCTATGAAAAAATGGACGTTTAAGCAGGTAGAAAAGCAACTGGAGGAGATAGAAAAGGCAGGGCTGGTATATAGGTGGACTGAAAATGAGATGGTGATAATCGAGTTTGTCCAGTGGAACAGATATCAGTACATACAAAAAGATAGATACAAAGCATCGTATTTGCCCTCATATAAGAGAGGAAATGATCACACTATGGACACACAGCGTATACAAGCCGATACCAAATCTATGACTCAAGACAATATAAGTAAAGTTAATAAAAGCGAAACTAAAGTAAATGATGTCGCTGATAGAAATACAAATAGTAGTTGGATAAATCCTAAAGACTTTACACCAAGTAATGAGGGAGAAGTAGCTGCCATGGACGCTTGGAAAAAGGTGGAGCCGCATAACTCTTTAGCCTTAGGAACGACATATTTATATGCTTATCGAAAGGGATTGCCAACTCAATTATTTTACCAATATACAAGTGAAGTCATGCAGGACAGTAATATTAAAAATAAAGGATCGGTATTCCGGGAGAAAGTAAAAGAATACTTAAAACAACATAAACTAATATGAAAACTATAACTAACACTGACTTAGTACAACTAAAAAAGGCAATCCAGAAGGACTATGGTGTGCTTCTAGAAGACAAGGAGCTATACACTGCTGCCTACAGCTTACTTAAGTTATTTGAAGCTCTTATGAAATATGACCAAAAAGACAAAAAGGAGGTTCGAAAGTCGTTCTAGCGAGTTTCTTGACTATATGTGGCTAAATAGAGAGAATGTCAAAGACATAGAGATAAGAAAAAAGATAGAAATAAAAATGGAAGAATGCATAATCATCAATCGAATAAGTTCCCATCGCCAAGATGAAGGATATTCCCTTCCTCAACAATCCAACCTAAACCGTGATACAGCTGAACGAGATGGAAGAAGAATAGTTAAAGAATTTAACATCGTAGAATCAGCTAAGGCAAGCGAAAAAAGAGATGAATTCAATGAGGTCATTGGGTATTTGAAAAAACATTCGAATATAAAGTATGCCTATATTGAAAAACCAGATAGGCTTACCAGGAATCTAAAAGATATTGTTTTAACATACGACCTCGTAAACAACTATGACAAGGAGTTTATTTTCTCTCGAGACAATTTTGTACTCAGTAAGAACTCTAACTCTCACGCAAAATTCCAATTTGATATAAAAGCGATTCTTGCAAAGAATTATATTGATAATTTAAGTGATGAGGTCAAGAAAGGCCAACGAGGGATGCTCGATGAAGGTAAATGGCCGGGAGGGTCAACTCCCACAGGATACAAAAAGATAAATAAAGTACTCGTTCCAGATGAGGTAAGCGCAGCTTTCGTTAAAAGAACATTCGAGTTATACGCGACAGGAAAATATTCATTAAAAACACTTAAATTGAAAATGGACGATGAAGGATTTAAGTCTTATAACGGAAAGGTGCTTACCAAAAGCAACTTCCATAGACTCTTAAATAATCCAATCTATTACGGCATGATTCCCTGGAATAAAAAACTTTATCCAGGCTCTTTTCAACCCCTTATTAATGAGGATTTATTTAATCAGGTGCAGGTTATCTTAAAACGTACTAAAAATGGTGAATTGATTCCAACATATGCAAAGCATCTATTCACATATCAAAGAACAATGCGTTGTGGTGAATGTGGATGTAGTATCACAGCCGAAAAAAGAACTAAGAAGAATAAAGGTGATGGCAAGGTGCATAAATGGATATATTATCGTTGTACACATTTTAAAGAGTGTTCACAAAAAGGAGTTGTTAGAGAGGAGAAAATACAGAACCAGATTATAGATGAATTTATTCATCTTAACTTAGATAAGGAGACAACAGAAATGCTTAAGCAAAAGTTAAAGGAGGGTCACTTTCATCAAATACAGTTCCGAGAGAAAGCCTTGGGTGAAATTAATGCGCGACTCATGCAGGTACAAAGTAATCTAGACCAGATTTATGATGATAAACTTGATGGTCTTATTGATGAAGAAACATTTCATCGAAAGCGTGGGAAGTTTCTGGATGAGCAAAAGACTTTAGATGATAAAGTGCAGAAGCACAGGATAGCAGATAAGAAATATGTAGACTTTGGATGCATGGTGCTAGATGTTGCAAATCTAGCCTCATCAATCTTTGAGGTTCGAAAGCCAGACGAAAAACGCTACCTGTTAAATTTCGTATTTTCAAACCTATCCTTGAAGGATGGAACAGTGGAGAATAGCCTCAGAAACATATTCCAAGCGGTAGCGGAGTATCAGAAGACGCGTAATGTGCTGGGAGACCAGGATTCGAACCTGAATAAACGGATCCAAAGTCCGTTGTCCTA
>CAYMDS010000046.1:0-7814 GCA_964389405.1 uncultured Gammaproteobacteria bacterium | reverse complement strand
ACATGTCCGTATTGCCCAGAGGGCAAATTCTTGGTCGAAATACCAAAAGACCCAGAATTACTTTATTGGTGTGATGAGCATGGGGGCACCTGCCCCAAGACTGGCTATATGCTGGTCCGAATCGAGGCAGGCGAGATGCCGTCTCAAACTGCAGCCTTTTATGCGATATACGAATCGCTTACCGGGAATACATGGGACGGTAATGGTAATTCGCCAATGGTTGAATTCCATTTGGATTCGTTTCTTAAGGACGGCTATCTCACAGATGAGATGCCAAGTCAAGGTGACCTTTGGGGAGTCATGTTTATGCGACTTTCTGAAAATGAAAAGGAAGCTTTGATCACAAATTAAGGGCTTAGGGGGATTTTGAAAATCCCCCGTTTTCTCTAATCCGCAAAAAAGGATCCTCCATCTTCCCGATTATGGGACTACGAAGGACAAGCAGGCTTGTGGGTTGGAGAAAGTAACAGATTCCCGCTTTTGGTTCGGTTTTACTCACCATCCTGAGCTTGTCGAAGGACGCGAGAATGACAAATTGATGACCGGTTGGTCATAAAGACTAGTCGGTTTTTTGTGGCAAACTTGTTATAATCTTCCCATGCCGGAATTACCCGAGGTAGAGACAATTCGCATACAACTTAAACAATATCTCGTCGGGCATGTGATAGAGGATGTGGAAGTGCGATTGCCGAAGCAAATATCTGGTGAGGTGCAGAGAGTCATAGGTGCAAAGGTACAGGGGGTACGAAGGTTTGGGAAAGGATTAGTAATTGATTTAGATAATTCATATAGCCTTACAATTCATATCAAAATGACAGGACAGCTTGTATATAGAGGTCCTGATTTACCAAAGACAACCAAGTTGTCGCAAAAAGTAGGTGGATTACCGGGGAAAGCAACGCACGTGATATTCAAACTCAAAAGTCAAAAATTAAATCTCAAAAATACAGATAAAAAATCAAAAGTATTAAACACACAAGATGCGTACCTTTATTACAATGATGTGCGACAGTTTGGATGGATTAAGATAGTTAAAACAGAAGATGTTTTTAAATTACAGTTTTTTAAGACCTTAGGGCCTGAATTTCTTAGAGATTTGGAGCTTAAGAAATTTCAAGAAATTTTAAAGTCTAAAAAAACTTCCATAAAGCCACTTGTTATGGATCAAGCATACATGGCAGGAGTCGGGAATATTTATGCTAACGATGCGCTTTATGTAGCGAAGATACATCCTCGGCGTCCGGCAAATTCCTTAACAGAGAAAGAATCTAAAGACCTTTTTGCGGCAATAGAGGAAGTATTGAAGAAAGGCATTAAAGCCGGTGGGTCTTCGGAGTGGGCATATGTGAATGCTTTAGGCGAAGAAGGAAATTACCAGAAA
Organism: uncultured Gammaproteobacteria bacterium; assembly: GCA_964389405.1. Classification (GTDB taxonomy): domain Bacteria; phylum Patescibacteriota; class Microgenomatia; order Levybacterales; family UBA12049; genus CAYMDS01. The sequence goes on along the minus strand of CAYMDS010000046.1, from coordinate 6,433 downwards.
ACGTTTTTAGTTTACGGAAAAGTAGGAAAAAAATGTGAGCGTTGTGGAACAATTATCGAAAAAATAACACTTGGGGGGAGGGGGACTTTCTTCTGTCCAGCTTGCCAAATATAAATTTATATGATTCTTCGTCGACTCCTTTTGCAAAACTTCCGTAGTTATACGCAAGCTGATTTTTCTTTTTCTCCCGATGTCACTTTCATAATAGGTCCGAATACTGCTGGGAAATCAAATATAGTTGAGGCTATATCTCTTTTATCTTTTGGTAAAAGTAAAAGAACTGAACAGTATGAGCAGTTGATCAAGATTGATGAAAGCCTGGGTAGGGTGAAGGGAGGCATAGAAGGCATAGGTCAGAAATGGGAACTTGAGGTTACTATAGCAAAAGGAGAAATGGCGGGTAAAAATGGGCTGATTAAAAAATATTTGATAAATGGTTTGCCTAAAAGAAGGACAGATTTCGCAGGAACACTGCCCACGCTTCTTTTTGATCCTTCTGATCTAGATTTGGTTTCTGGCTCTCCTGGTCTAAGGCGAGAGCTGATGGATGAGGCTTTAGAGCAGACAGACAGGGTTTATAGGGAAGACTTGCTGACTTACACAAAAGCGTTAAGACAGCGGAATGCTCTTTTGCAAAGGACTAAAGAGACAGGAACACGTATCGAAAGGCAATTCGTCTATTGGGATGAAATCGTAATACGGACAGGATCTCAAATTACAGAAAAAAGAAGAAAATTTATAGAGTTTTTAAATAATTCTGAAAAAGAACTTTTTTTACTGCATGTAACTTATGATCCCAGCGAGATATCTACAGAAAGACTTTTACAATATAAAGAAGCGGAGGTAGCAGCAGGCGTGACATTGGTAGGTCCACACAGGGATGAAGTTATTTTTTCTATGAAGCGGAAAAATGAAGATGCATTATCTCTTAAAGCATATGGGTCACGGGGGCAGCAGAGACTGGGCGTTCTGCAGCTTAAGTTACTTCAGCTTGAGTATATGCGGAAAAAATTGGCTGAGTCTCCTCTACTTCTTCTTGATGATATCTTCTCAGAACTTGATGAGGAACATATAAAGCATTTATTAAGTGTCATAGGTAAGCAGCAGACGATTATCACAACCACGCATAAAGAATTTATAGATGCAGCAAGGGTTAAAAATTCATCTCTAATAGAATTAGTTAACGAAGCTTGAAAGGGATAGGAGTATATATGAAGTATGGAAAGGGATAAAGCAGGAGATCCACACGAAATATTTTACTTTAGACAAGAAGAAGTTGATTTAACTATATATGAACCGGTTAAGGACACTAAGCCCATTAAAGATAAACGAACAGGTGCTATGGTTTTTCCATATTACAGAAGACTTGAGCAGTCATGGAATACCGTTACGGGTTGGAGAGCCAGAAAATACGATGAATAACTAGTTTATTATTTGTTCTGAAGTTTTTCGAGTCTTTCAACAGTTTTTGAGAGATTAGTAGTTACCGCAACTGCTAGAGCTGTTACTATAACAGCGTAGATTATAAGAGATAAAAATCCACTATCTCCGGGGAGCCATTTTTTAACATATGTATTTACCAGCTCCTGAATAACATTATTCCAGGCGAGGGCTGCGACGAGGCCGAAGCCGTTTGTGGCAAGTACTACCATTTGCTTGGCTACTAGAAGATGCATACCCATTTTTTCTTGTGCTGAACTTGCTTGCCCTGAGTTTTTCGAGCGGGTCGACGTATCTTTCTTACCGTTCTTTTTTGCCATAAGCGTATTATATCATACCATATCAGTAGGTTGTATTTCTTCGGGAATTATGCAAGAATAATCGTGACTTGTAACAGGTAACAAGGGACATGTTAGTATGGCATCTGCATACAAAAAATTAATTGTTTGGGAAATTGCAGATAGATTAGTTAATCTGATTTACGACTTTTCGACATATTTTCCAAAAGCAGAATTATACGGTATAACTTCGCAGATTAGGAGGGCTGCTATGTCAGTCGTTGCAAATATAATAGAAGGGCATGTCAGAAATAATAAAAATGAATTCCGGCATTTTCTTTCAATTGCCTTGGGTTCTTTGGCAGAGGTTGAATACTATCTAGAGTTTGCCTATAAGAGAGGTTATTTGTCTAAGACGGATTTCGAAAAAGTCGAATCAGTTAGAAGGCAATGTGGGCAATTATTGTGGAAGCTTTATCAGACTCAGAGTCGTACTATCTAATACTTGTTACGAGTTACATGTAACGTGTTACAAAATTCAAAAATGTATAACCCTGTCTACACAATCACGAATTCAATACTCAAAAATATCGGTATTATAGAAGCCGCTAGGGAAGTCATAGATCATGCGCCACTTCTTCCGTACTATGAAAAGAAATTTCAGCAGGATGCATTAGTACGCGCTGTCCACCACGGAACTCACATTGAGGGCAATGAGCTGAATCTCACCCAAGCTGAAAAAGTTATTCAGGGACAAGATGTGGTGGCTAGACAGCGTGATGTGCAGGAGGTGATTAATTACAGAAAAGTGTTGGAACACATAGAAGGAATTCAGATTCAAGATTCAAGATTCAAGATAGATGAAGAGTTGATAAAACATTTGCACAAATTGACAGTAGATAAAGTTTTATCGGTTGAAAAGTGCGGCGAGTATAGAAGAACACAGGTAGTAGTGAAAAATAGTCAAACAGGGGAAGTAACGTTTAGGCCACCACCTGCAATATCAGTTCCTTTCCAGATTCGTGATTTAATTGCGTTTATAAATGATTCATTAAGTAAAGAAATTCATTCAGTTTTGAGATCAGGAATTGTTCACTATGAATTAGTTAGAATCCATCCTTTTGTGGATGGAAACGGGCGGGTGGCACGGGCTCTCGCCACGCTTTTACTATTTCAGGAAGGATACGATATAAGAAAATTCTTTTCTTTAGAGGAGCATTATGATCGTGATGCTGGGGCATACTATTCTGCATTGCAATCTGTTTCTAAGAGTGATGCAGATCAGACAGAGTGGCTCACATATTTTACCGAAGGACTTGCGATTGAGCTTACTAGAGTTAAAGAGAAGGTTGAGCGGATTTCAATAGATGGAAAATTACGATCCAAACTTGGCGGAAAACCCTTACTTTTAACTGATAGGCAGTTAAAAATTATAGAGTATATCCAAGAAACAGGTTATCTTCAAAACAGTGGTTTTAAGCAGCTTTTTCCATTTGTCTCGGAAGATACGGTATTAAATGAGCTTAAAGGATTAATTACTAATGGGATAATTAGAAAACAAGGAGCGACCAAAGCAGCGAAATACGTTATGAAATAAAAAAGTAGTTATGAGTCCTGAGTTATGAATTATGAGTTTATGAACAATAAGAAAGAATCTTTAATAGCAAGTAAAAGTTTTAAATTTGTTATCGAAATTATCAGGATTACCAAATTTCTTCCTAATACATATGAACATGTTGTTATTATTAAGCAGATTATTCGTTCCGTTACGTCTATTGGTGCCAATATTGAAGAGGCGCTTGCATCAAATACTAGAAAAGAGTTTATTCATTCAATGAATATTGCCAAAAAAGAAGCGAGAGAAACTCTCTACTGGCTGAAGTTGCTTGCTGCAATAAATCCTCAAAAAAACATTGACTTTTTTTCGCTTATGAAAGAGAATCAGGAGATTATTACAGTATTGACTAGTATTGTGAAGACGTCAACTGAAAGAGCTTAATATTTTGCTTGAGCAGCTTGACTCATAATTCAGCACTCATAACTCATAACTTTTTAAATTATGCTTTTTTCAACCCTAGCTACTTATTTCGAACGATTAGAACAAACTTCATCACGCCTTTCCATGATAGATATTTTGGCTGATTTGTTTAGAAATACTAAATCTGAAGAAATTGATAAGGTGATGTATTTGCTTCAGGGCAGAGTGGCGCCTTTCTTTGAGCCAATAGAAATAGGAATTGCGGATAAAACAGCGGCAAGCGCTCTTGCTGGTGAATTTAATATTGACCGCGATCTTGTGTTGAAAGAGTATGCGAACAAGGGAGATTTGGGTATAGTAGCACAAGAGCTAAAATCAAAAATAAAATCTAAAATCTCAAAAATAACTGTTGAAGAAGTATTTAACATTTTGCTAAACATTGCAAGTACGTCCGGTGAGGGAACTGTAGAGAAGCGTATAAAATTATACCAAAGCGTATTAGAAAAGCTTGATAGTACCTCTATAAAACACTTCGTGAGAATCGTTTTGGGGAAAACGAGATTAGGCATAGGTGATCCTACAATTTTAGATAGCTTGGCCTTAGCAATTTTAGGTGATAGGACTAAAAGAAAGTTACTTGAGAAAGCATATAACGAGACTTCAGACTTAGGACTTATCGGAAAAACTTTATTTGAAAAAGGCTTAAAGGGGGTTGAGAAATTGACTGTTAGTGTAGGCAGGCCCATACGGTCTGAACTTTGTGAAAGATTGCCGAATCCTGTAAAGGTGTTTGAGAAGATGGCCATGAAAGAGTCAGAGAGTCAGAGCGGCAAAGAGTCAAAGTCTGTAGGTGGAGTGCACGCCACGCTGAAATATGATGGGTTTCGGGTTCAGATACATAAAAACGGTAAAAGAGTCGAAATGTTTTCAAGAAATCTGGAAGATATGACCCATATGTTCCCAGAGCTTATAGAGGGAACTTTAAAACAAGTTAAAGCCAAAACAGCGATTTTAGATACGGAAGCTCTCGCATACCAGCCCGATTCAGAAGAGTTTCTACCATTTCAAGAGACAACGAAAAGAAGGAGAAAACATAATATTACAGAAGTCGCGAAAACTTTACCTCTTAAAGCTTTCGTTTTCGATATTTTATATGTTGACGGAACATCTTTAATCGACACTCCACTTTTAAAAAGAATGGAAACATTGAAAAAAACTGTTCAGGACGATGAAGTTCTTATCCCTTCCGGCGGATCAGTGCTTAAAGAACCGGAAGAGCTCCAGATTATGCTCGATGATGCGATATCAAAAGGGCTCGAAGGGGTAGTAGTGAAAAGGATAGATTCAGTCTATGAAGCAGGCGGACGGAATTTTAACTGGGTTAAATTAAAAAGACATTCTTCAGGAGAATTAAACGATACCATAGACTGCGTAATCCTAGGCTATATATATGGTAAAGGTAAGCGTACAGCATTCGGAGCAGGAGCCTTACTTGTGGGGATATATGATAAGGATAAAGATGAATTTGTATCAGTATCCCGAATCGGAACCGGATTAACTGATGAGGAGTGGAGAAGTATTAAAGAAAAAGCGAAGGGACTTGAACTAACATATAAACCCGCGCGCGTTAATTCATTAATTACGCCATCTGTTTGGGTGAAGCCAGAAATAGTCATAGAGGTACTAGCAGATGAGATAACAAGAAGTCCATTGCATACGGCAGGTATGCAAGAGTCAGAGAGTCAGAGCGGCAAAGAGTCAAAGAAGTCAAAAGTAGGGTATGCGTTGAGATTTCCGAGGTTAGTCTCATTTCGGGATAAAGATAAACGTCCTGAGGATGCCACTAGTGTAGAAGAGCTGATAAAGATGTTTCAGCAGCAAGGGAAGAAATGATATCAAAGCTTCTACCGTAGTCTATTATTCTGTGGATATTAGTTTTAGTCTTAAAGGTCTTATAACTGTGTCAGCAATCTCGATTAAATTAAGGTTATGATTGTAGGGGGTAAATGATGCTGTGGGAGAATCAGCTTCCTCATGATACACCCGTAAGCCATCTATAGCGAAATTACTTGGGTCATCACCGCTTCTAATAAAGAAATAATCTGTGGTATTCATTCGATCATCATCCAGCCCAAATAGAGTAATAGGCTGAAGTCCGACATGAGGGCTGGATTTAGGACTAGATATTACAAATGATTCAATTCCTCCCTTTTCGTGAAAAGCGATTTTTAGCAGTTCAATGATATGACTTGGTAGTTCACCTCCGGTTACGTCATATTGTGTCATAGTAATCCCGTGCGCTGGGGTGGCATCTATTTCAGTGGGGTTAATTTCTAGTTGCATCCTATTCACGAATTCATTTAATGCTGAGCTCTGTTGTGTTCGTCTCTCTTCGTAAGAGGACACTGGAGTGTCTCCTGGTTTATCCGCTGCAATGTTTTTATGCGCTTCGTATGTCGCGCGGGCAGCTTCCATTATTTGATTTGCTAGTTTTTCTCTCGGGGACAAATGTGATTTTTCAGAGTGATTTACACGATCATCAGGTTTTTGGTCCATAAAATATAAGATGGATTATTGAAAATCGCAATCTGTAAGATGTGTTTGATTAATGTACATAATATATAATATTATCATTAAATGCAATATGTAGCGGATTTACATCTACATTCCAAATACTCTCGTGCTGTGAGTCCGATGATGACGCTTCCGGTGATGGCGGAATATGCCAGCAAGAAAG
>CAYMDS010000045.1:0-7918 GCA_964389405.1 uncultured Gammaproteobacteria bacterium | reverse complement strand
AAAAGATGGTTTCTATGTTTTTTGTATAGACAATTTACTTACGGGCTCAAGTAAGAACATAGCGCATTTATTAACTAAAAACGAATTTAGATTTATAAATCACGATATAAATAATCCTTTGCCGAAAGATATTACAGCAGATGCAGTTTTCCATTTAGCTTCTCCAGCATCACCTAATCATCACAGCCCCATTAGTTATCATGCTTTACCTGTGGAAACTATGATGGCAAATACTACGGGCACTTTTGAGTTATTAAAATTTGCCCAAAAAAATAACGCGAAGTTCCTATACGCTTCTACATCTGAAGTTTATGGTGATCCATTGCAACATCCGCAGAAAGAAGAATATAGAGGAAATGTCTCAACAACCGGACCCCGATCAGTTTACGATGAAGCCAAAAGATTTGGCGAGACGTTAGTCGCTCATTTTTGGAGAAATGGAGTGGATGCCCGTATAGCTCGTATATTTAATACCTTTGGACCTAGAATGCGAAAGGATGATAAGCGGATGATCGTAGATTTTATAAATAGCGCATTAGACGGCAAAGCTATTACAATTTTTGGTGATGGCAAGCAAACACGTTCGCTTTGTTTCATAGATGATACCGTTGAAGGCTTAATGCGTCTTATGTTTTATCCAAATACTCAAAAAGAAGTAATTAACATAGGTTCTCAAAAAGAATTCACGGTTCTTGAATACGCTGATATAGTTAAAAAACTTACAGGCTCTAGTAGCGAAATACTTTATAGCGAAGATTTGCCGAAAGATGATCCGAAACAAAGACGGCCAAATATAGAAAAAGCAAAAAGAATTTTGAATTGGAACCCCGTTATTGATCTTGAAGACGGGCTGAATGCACTCATAGCCTATTTTAAGGAAAGCAATAGTTAATACAAGCCAAGCATGAATATTTTTATAATTCCCGCTACTTATAACGAAAAAGAAAACATTGGTAATTTGATAACTATTATAGAAGAAGATGTCTTCCCGAGAATTAATAACCATAAATTGAATATCTTGGTGGCCGATGACAACTCGCCTGATGGTACAGCCGAAGAAGTAAAAAAACATATGAAGAAATGGAAAAATTTGGATATTAATTCAGGCGAAAAGAAAGGTTTAGGTGCAGCCTATATAAGGTCTATGAGTTATGCCATAGAAAAACTTAGTGCCGATGCCGTAATAAGTATAGATGCTGATTTTCAATTTGATCCACGCGATATTCCGAAATTTATAAAAAAGTTAGAAGAAGGATACGACATGGTAGTTCAGACGCGATACAGTAGCGGCGGGTCAATTCCAAAAAATTGGCCAATCCAACGAAAGTTTTTTTCAATTGTAGCAAATAATTTCGTAAGAGCTGTTTTTGGATTATTCAATCAACACGATTGGACGGGGGGCTTTCGGGCTTTAAAAAAAGAAGTTTACTTAGAAGTTGCCCCTCAAATGAAAGGCTTTGATGGATACATATTCCAAATAGCATTTCTACATAAAGCAATAAGAGCAGGATTTAAGATTGCCGAGGTTCCTGTGCATTTTTCAGACAGAAAGTTAGGTAACTCAAAGATCGCTCCATTAGACTACATTCTGGATATCTTAAGGTTCGTAGTTGTAGCAAGAATTTATGAACTGCAGCGATTTATTAAATTTTTATTTGTAGGAGGGACTGGTTTTATTATTCAACTTTTAACACAAGAAGCGTTTGTCGTGATCGGTGCCTCGAATGTGACAGCTGTAGCGTTGGGAGCTGAGTCAGCGATTATTTCTAATTTTTTATTTAATAATTTTTGGACTTTTAATGATACAGGAAAACTTAAGGAAAGAGATAATATGTTTAAAAGGTTGGTAAAATTTAATTTTGCGTCAATCGGTGCTATTTTTATACAATTTTCATCATATTGGTTTGCCGAAAAAATAATTGGAGCGGAAATAATGTTTCATATTTATAAACTACATACACGAATTTTTATTTTGTTACCTTTTATTATCTTATTAGTAATTCCTCTTAAATATTTTATATATAATCGACTCATCTGGAGAACGGATAAACTAAAAAGAAATAATTGATTTATCATTCCGAACTAGTTTCGGAATCTTTTCCATTTTTGGAGGAGATGCTGAAACAAGTTCAGCATGACATTCTTTCTAAAAATATTACATAAAAACAAGATTAATATTTTATTGTTGGGGATTTTGATTTTAGCTTCTTTTTTAAGGCTTTATCGCATAAGTGATTACATGACTTTTCTAGGTGATGAAGGAAGAGATCTTATTGAAGTTAGAAAGATACTAAGTGGAGACTTCGTTTTCCTAGGGCCTCGATCTTCTGCTGCAGATTTTTATTATGGACCCATATATTTTTACCTCATCACCCCTTTTCTGTGGTTATTTAATTATGATCCGGCAGGTCCTGCTGTATTCATTGCTCTTTTAGGAATACTTACAGTTTATTTAGTCTACTATGTAGGAAGAAAATTTTTTGGTATACCTGCAGGTTTAATCGCATCCTCATTATATGCTGTCTCGCCGCTGGTCATAGCATATTCCCGCTCAAGTTGGAATCCTAACCCTATGCCTTTTGTGGCGCTTTTACTTTTGCTTAACACATATAACGCTATAGAGAAGAGGTCTGAAAAATTATTTATCATATCTGGATTGCTATTAGGAATTGCGATGCAGCTTCAGTATCTGGCACTTTTTTTAGGTGTGATTTTTGTAGTCTTTACGTTCCTGGGTAGTATCTATATAAAGAAAACTAGAAATATATTTTTTTTGATAAAAAGCTATATTTTTACTTTCATCGGTTTTCTCATAGGATGGTCACCTTTTTTAGTTTTTGAATTAAGACACGGTTTTCCAAACCTGAAGACTATTCTAAATTTTTTGCTTACCGGTGGTAATAATGAAATAGGAAGCTCTGGTATGTTTGTCTTTGAGAATATTAAGGACGTAGCATTTAAGGTATTCGGAAGATTATTGCTAAGATTTCCACCTCAAGAACAAATCAACTTTAGCGATGGTTTTGAATTTAGGATATGGCAGATATTGATACTTCTACTTGGTTTTTTATCCTTCATATTACTCTGGAAATCGAAAAACAAATTAGCAAAGTACTTACTGTATATCTGGTGTGTAATCGGCGTGGGACTCTTCGGATTTTATAAAAAAGAAATACATGATTACTACTTAGGATTTATGTTCACCTTACCATTCCTTTTATCAGGAAATGCTATTTCGATCTTACTGAGTTTTAGAAAACATAATCAATTGAGAGTTTATCTAAATAAATATTTTATTCCCCTTGTGGGAATGTTAATTTTCTTAGCCATTTTTGTCTTTAACCTTGAAGGAAATCCCTTTAGATACATCCCAAATAGACAAAAAGAGCAAGTAAAATCTATAGCAGAATTTATTATATCTAAAGCGGACAATAAACCTTTTAATTTTGCATTATTGACTACAGGTAATTCCGATCATGGCTATAGATATTATTTAGATATTCTTGGTCATCCTCCTACCGAAATATTAAATACTACTATTGATCCGAAGCGTAAATCAGTTACAGATCAGCTTCTTATAGTATGCGAAGATCCTGCATGTGCTCCTTTGGGGGCTGGTTTATGGGAGGTGGCAGGATTCGGTAAAGCTGAAATAGTAGGTGAGTGGCAGGTATCGGTTGTTAAGGTTTATAAATTAGAGCATATCGCTGATTAATGGTCCTGTCTGTGTAATTTAACCTAAAAACCCCCCATTAACATGAGGGGTTTTTGTGTGTTTCCTGATTACGTATAAGGCAACCAGGAAGAAAACTTTTCAGTTATTTTGCGCCGATTTTGTACATACCGGTTCCGCAAACTGGGCATTTAGCCTTCAAAGCTGGTTTACCATTTTTCATGGTAACCTTTTCAGGATTATCTACGTCTCTTTTTGCTCTACATTTTACACAATACATTGATGCCATATGATTATCACCTCCTTCTTCAATTACTATGAGTATTAATCAGCTTTTACTCAAATCGATATATAAGTGATCATAGTAATTTACTAAACGGGTGAATTAATGAATAAACATTCGTAATATAAATTGGATTATGATTATAGCAGAGGTTAAAAAGATAGTCTTTTTTAAATCGTGAGTGAGATATCCATTATCAGATTTAATGATAGCGGTTGAAGCGTTGGTTTCTATTGAGTGATTATTTTTATAATCTTTCAGGTTTGTTTTGGCCGAAAATATATAAAGCTTTTGGGAGGAGAATTGTTTACTCCGGTGAATTTCTGCCAGTTTTTTCTTTTCGAGCGTCCTCTTTTTCTTAGCCATGAATGAGGCTAGATTACACTATTGACAGCTTCATTGTCAAGAGGCTAAGATGACTTTATGAATCCAGAGTCGCAGAGTGTTATTGTCATTTTTTTGTTAGCATGGCTTATAATAATAAGTTTTCTAGTTTTGAAAATATTTATTACTATCCGCTCAATTTTTAGTCAGGCTAAAGATCGAAATATAATTTCTGTGTTAGATAACTTGGTTAAGGATAAAGAAAGAACAAATACGGAAGTTAAGTCGCTTTCGCAGAGGATTGCATTACTTGAGGAATTAAGCTTATCTCATATTCATAAGATCGGATTAGTCAGATTCAATCCATTTGGAGACACAGGCGGAGAGCAAAGTTTTATCTTAGCGTTATTGGATTATAAAAATACTGGGTTGGTTCTCTCGGGATTATATTCTCGCTCGGGGATGCGTTGGTATATTAAAAAAGTATTAAACGGGAAAGGTTTTGAGCATGATTTATCTTCGGAAGAGAAAAAAGCAGTAGAGCAGGCGAAATAATTTGCCATTTCTAATGCGTTGTTTTATTATTTAATAAGTCTAAATTTTAATAATTTGTCCAATGAAAAATAATAAATTACTTCAGAGTCTGATTATAGCATCGGTGTATTTTCTTTCTACCAGTCTTGGATACTTTATATTCGCAGGAGCTTCTGGTCAAATGGGAGGAAGCGGTCAAGAGATAATTGCAGGCCGCGGGGCTTCTGGAAATGATTACGAGGCGATAGAGTTTGATCAGTCAGCTCCAAGGACTGAAATGTGTCCTTTAAACGGCGTTAAGTACTCTAAAGATCAAAGCAAGTGGTGGGAGACACATCGGCCTTTAGGTGTAATGGTAGAAAATCATACGGATGCCAGACCTCAGTCTGGAGTGAATGCTTCCGATGTTACTTATGAAATCGTAGCGGAAGGGGGCATAACTAGAATGCTTAATGTATATTACTGCCAGGATGCAGGAATTGTAGGTCCGGTAAGATCTGCGAGAGTTTATTTTTTGGATTTTATAGCAGAATATGGTAATTTTCCACTTTATGCGCATGTAGGAGGCGCAAATACTCCAGGTCCCGCTAATGCTCTAGGGCAGATTGCTGATATGGATTGGGTTGGATATAACGATATGAATCAATTTTCGCTGGGTCTTCCTACATTTTGGAGAGATGAAAAACGCTTAGGGCGAATTGTTGCTACAGAACATACAATGTATGCAAGCACAGGTAAGCTATGGGAAGCCGCTGGAAAAAGAGGACTAACCGAAAAGGATGAAAAAGGTAATATGTGGAATGAAGAATTTGAACCCTATGAATTTAAGGATGACGCTCCATCCTCGGGAAGCCAAAAGATTCATGTGGAGTATTGGGAAGGATACGAAAGCTATTTCGTGGATTGGACGTATTCTCAGAAGAGTAATGCATATTTGAGAGAAAACGGCGGAGTTTCCCATACAGATCGAAATACGAAAAAACAATTAGAGACGAAAAATTTAGTAGTATTATTCATGGCTGAATCAAATGCGAATGACGGTTATGAGAATAATCTACATCTTTTATATAAAACCAAAGGTTCAGGTAAAGCGCTTATATATTTAGATGGAAAAGAAATTCAGGGCACTTGGGAGAAGAAATCAAGAGAAGGAAGGACTAAATTATATGATGAGAGCGGATCAGAATTAAGATTTAATAGAGGTAAAATCTGGTTCCACATCCTACCCCTTGAAGGTACTGCCGAATCCTCATAGACAACAGATTTTTATAAATCTTAAGTTAAGATACATTATTAATCCAGTAATACTATTGCAATATGCGCAAAAAAAGTATACTATTGGAAGGAAATTTTCCATTTTCCAACTACCGTTTACCATTTTATTCAATAATTTAGGCCTTAGATTTTAAAATTATAAATAACTGAATAGAAAATAAATGGACAAAGTAAAATGATAAGTGGAAGATTTTTAATTATGTTTGAAGATCTTATTACATCTAAGTCCCGCGTGAAGATATTGTCACTTTTTCTCACATACCCATCTCAAATGTTTCATGTTCGTGAATGTGTAAGGCGAACTGGGGATGAAATAAATGCCGTACGGAGGGAACTTCTTCATTTAGAAAAAAAGGGGGTCCTACAGAAAGAACAACGTGCTAACAGAGTTTATTATAATCTTGATAAGACCTATCCATTTTACTATGATCTTTTGATGATTGGCGCTAAGACAATTGGCCTGGGGAGTCAGTTATTAAAAAATAGAGTGAAACTTGGAAAGATAAAATATGCAATGTTTTCAGGCCGCTTCATAAGGCAAACGAAAAAAAATCAGGAAGATATCGATGTGTTAGTAGTGGGCACCGTAGTTTTACCAGAACTTGCAATTCTCGTCCGGGAAGAAGAAGCAAGGTTAAATACAGAAGTCAATTATACAGCCATGAGTGAAGAAGAATTCCTTTTTAGAAAAAAAAGGAATGATCCTTTTATTGATAGTATTCTTTCAGGAGTTAGAATTATGATAATTGGTGATGAGGAGGCAATGCTGTTATGACCAAGTTGCCTCATTTTCAATTATTCTTTATATTAATTTTAACGTTTATTGCTGTAATTATTAATTTACCTACTACTGTCTTTCCATTAAATTTTTCGACAGATCTTCCTTTTTTTAATAAGAAACTTGTTGTGGATAAGAAAATTGGAATAGATGGTCAATCGATTTTGAATAATTTAGGTTTTGGGAGAAATATTTCATTCAGGAAGGGATTAGATCTTGAAGGTGGAACAAGTATAACTTTAAAAGCAGATATGAGGGATATCTCCTCAGATAAAAGAGATAGTGCTCTGGAGTCTGCAAAAGATGTAATTGAGAGGAGAGTAAATTTTTTTGGTGTTTCTGAGGCAATAGTACAGACAGCAAAAGTTGGTGGTGACTATAGAATAATCGTTGAAATCCCCGGCGTTACCGATGTAAATCAAGCTGTATCACTTATAGGTCAGACAGCAAAACTTACTTTTTGGGAAGAAGGACAGTCGTTGGCCAGTGCATCTGCAAGTACTGCCAGCGCATCCGCAGCTCCTCTTGGTGCCGATATGTATTTCCAAAATCCTCAAAAGACTGACTTAAGCGGAAGTGATTTACAGCAGTCGTTAGTTTCATTCGACCAGAATACCGGTCAGCCTGTAGTGCAGATTCAATTTACCCCAAATGGCACGAAAAAATTCGCGGCTATTACTAAAAGAAACGTCGGAAAATCTGTAGCTATGGTTCTAGATGAGATGATAATCTCAGCACCGGTTGTAAATGAACCGATACTACAGGGTGATGCAGTTATAAGCGGAAACTTCACAACAGAACAGGCTAAGCAATTGTCAGTTCAACTAAATGCTGGTGCATTACCAGTTGAGTTATCAATTCTCGAACAGCGGGCGATTGGTGCCACTCTGGGGGAATCATCGCTTCAAAAAAGTTTTATTGCAGGTTTGATAGGTTTTTTTATTATAGTAGTCTTCATGGTTGTTTTATATGGCAGATTGGGGATTGTAGCAAGCATAGCTTTGGCAGTATATACTCTACTTGTATTAACTATATTTCGCTTAATTCCTGT
>CAYMDS010000044.1:0-7920 GCA_964389405.1 uncultured Gammaproteobacteria bacterium | reverse complement strand
CACCTTAGAATGTTATTTCTAAAATGGAACTATGGACAGTTCTCCCCGGCACATCAGGGAGATTTTTTTAATCCCTGAGTATCTCCAGATGAAGACACACAAGGAAATTTCCAAATGTCAAAACGCCAAGCAAAGGCACAACCCCATCTTCAAAGCTGAAGCTTGAGTTTATAGCCACTGCTACAATGGTTGGAATAAATACATTAAGCAGATATCCCAGCCATCCTATCATGACTATTCTCGAGATTCTCACCTCGAGAAATAGCATCCAGGCCATGACTGCTCCAATAGCGGCTATTACTAGCGCCACTGCAGCTATTGGATGTGTTCCCCATATCTCCTTAGCCATCCTAACTAAGGCATACGTGGATCCAATGTGGAATAACACCAACGCAAAGTAAAATCCCACTTTTCTCTCCTTGTTTTCTCTCCTTGTTTCATCAGTCTTCGCCGAATGATGCGCCATTCAGACTGAAGGAACTAGTAGAAGAGGAATATCTACGGGGACACGACTCTATGGATAAACGCACCATGAAGCCGTGATTGACCTCCCGCGGGACTTTGCCCCGGAAGCAAAAGGCCATAAGGTCTATGGACCTTTGACTCCGGAGCAAAATAAAACATTATTAAAGTACGATTCGCAAATCCTAGAATGTGCTTGGGGTTATAGCATAGTAAGTAGCCATGATAAGCGATTATGAAATTGATGGCTGATATGGATTAGCTACTATTGATTGATCTCTATTGACAAGCTATAAACTCAAGCGTATTCTTAAAATAGGAATATGACGGATAATCAAATTACCAAAGAAAATAAACCCGACTGGGCTATCGAGGAGCTATATAGAAAAGCCTTCGATATAGTTAAAAATAATAAAGTTCTCTGGATCTTCGCTGCAGCTGCTGGAGGTGGTGTGAGCTTTAATAGTAGTTTTAATAACAGCTTCAACTTCGATGGTAAGGATCTCGATAAGTTTCAACAATTCTTCCAGAATAATTCAGAGGTAGGATCCGATAAACTTTCCGTCCTAGGTGCATCCACATCCGCTTTCTCGGATATCTTTTCTCAAGTCTTCACACCTCTCAATATCACTTTGTTTTCCTTCCTGATCCTAGAATTTCTGATACTTATGCTTATTGGCATAGTTATCACACTCTCATACCAAGCATTCGCGAACGGAGCATTACTTGAGAGCATCCAGGCATGTATTAAAGGCGGAAAAGCAAATATCACAGACTCAGCAAATGCAGCTTTCGGATATATAAGAAGGCTGATTTTTTTACAAATCGTCCCGGGACTCATAGCGACTATCGCTTTCGTCACAGGATTAATGATCACCGGAATGGGTATAGTATTAAGTGATGGAGCTGTTAGAGGATATTTCATACTTGCGATAATCGTATTAGCTGTTATTGCCTTTATATCATTTATTATGCTTACCTTACTTCTTATCTGGGCGCCGAGGATCGTGGTCGTTGAGAAAGCATCTGCCCTGGATTCACTATCAAAAGCATTCTTTCTAGTAAAGAAAAAATTCTGGTCTTCGCTTCTTTTAGGAATTGTGAATACTATCTTAAGCGGGATACTCACACTAGTCCCAGTCTTTATTCTGGCGGTAGTTACGATAAGCGGATTAGTCCTCGCATGGCAGGTAGAGTCTCTTCGAATACCCCTTGCGGTTTTCGCTTTCCCTCTTCTATTTCTAGTCATAATAGTGCTCACACTGGCAACTGCTATTCTTCATGCATTTAAGACGACAGTCTGGTCCCTAGCATACGATAAAATAAAGAACAAATATGATAGATAGTTGCAGAGTTTCAGAGTTGCAGAGAGGTCAATTATTGGACCTTTGTAACTATATAACTTTGCATCTTTGAAACTTGTACTATATGACTTACGCTTCATTTAAAATTAGATTGCTTGCATCGCTTTTAGACGGTGCCATATACTTTCTTTTTATTTCTCTTTTGGTTTTTTTCGTACTAAATCAAGCAACTATCGCATCAGCTATCACAGCTTTACTTTTTCTTCTTATCGTCGTATTCAATCCAATTGTCGCCTTTTCCTCTGCATTCTTTATGCATTATTTCGGAGGGAGCCCCGGAAAGCTTCTTACCGGCCTTCGCGTCCTTACTGCGGATGGAAAAAAACTATCATTTAAACGAATTCTTTTCCGACAAACTATCGGATACTCCTTTTCATGGATCTTTTTTGGAATGGGATACTACTCCATAATAAAAGATCCGAAAAAACAAGGCTGGCACGATAAGACAGTAAATTCTGTAGTAACGATGAAAGGCAATATGTTTATAATAGGCCTTATGATGCTTATTATGATATATATAGCAGCTATCTATATCCTCATTAATTCCATGAAGTCTTTCAGTGAAGGTCCCATCGTTAAAGAAATACAGGTTATGGTGCGTGAAGAAGCTATGAAACAGAAAACAAGAAATAGCAGTAGCTCAGATTCGGAATATAACTTCAATTATGAATCTAACTCTGAATTTAACTATGAGTACAATTACCCCGTCGACCTGGATACCTACTAATTTTCCTCTATATCAAGCTTATAAACCAATGTTTTAATTATATTATTAAAATCTTATAGCAAAAAGTATTTGAGGCTATTTATATAATTGTATATTTTTTCTCCTATAGTTTTAAGGCTAAAATTAATTATAGGCCTATACCCTGCTCAGCTTGACACATCCATAATGCTATGATACATTAAGCGTTGGCTTAAAAGGAAAAACCGCTTGCCCACAAGTAGCTGCCAAAAATCCTGAATCCTAATTTCTAAACTCTAAAATCTACACGCCAACTAATAATAAATTGGATTATTTACATTTAGTTTTGTTTAGAATTTAGAATTTGGTATTTAGAGTTCTTACTTTATATGGATTCACTTGTATCGGTGATACTTCCTGTCTGTAACTCAGACAAATATTTAAGTCGCTGTCTAGACAGCCTACTCTCACAGAAGCATGAAAACCTGGAGATCATCGCAATTGATGATAGCTCAAATGACGAATCTGTAGAGATTCTCAAGATCTATCGAAGGCTCGATAAACGAATTAAATTCTCCCAAAACGTCAAACGTTATGGCCTCGCCACCACACTGAATCGTGCGCTTAAGAAAGCAAAAGGCGACTTTATAACCTTTATGAACCCCAATGACGTAAATTCAGTTTGGCGGATTAAAAATCAGATAGATTTTCTTTTAACAAATCCGAAAGTGGTCGCTGTGGGAACACAGACGGTGGCTATAGATGAAAAAGGAAATCATATTGAAAGATTGAATTTACCTTCCGAACATGATCATATCTATTCTCAATTCATCCATGGGATCTCAGTACAGCTTGAGTCTCTTATGATAAACAAACGCCTCATCCCCCGCGATCTTCTTTATTTTACGCATACGAGGTATCCATTCGTTTATATTGAGACTTTTATAAAGCTTTTCAAATATGGAAAGTTCGCAAACCTAACTAAGCATCTATATTACCACCGCGGAAAACCGGTAAATCCTCAAAAAACCACAAAATTTGATAAGTTTCTAAAGCACGCATTAATAACTCTTAAGTCAATTACCGTTCATGATTATCGTCCTTCGTTTTCTGCTTTCTTCCAACCCTTCGCCTCAAAAACCAAATCCGCCTTTAGATAAACTAATAACAGCAACGATTACTAATCAAAAGTGTCAATTCCCCTTGTAAATACTGCTTCGATAGGAATTTTAGCTTCTTGAGCACCCAATATCCGATTATGATCTAGAAACTGAAGTCTACCTATTCCTTTAACTCTCACCCATGGAGGATTACCGTTCATGTGCTCTGCTGTTATCGCCTTTACCCCCTGAGCCTTTAAACCCATGAACTCCTTATAATAAACATTATCTTTTCCATTATGAATCTGCGATTCCGACTGGCGGGGATCAAAGTCAATACGCGCATTTGGCATGATTACCCAGATTGGTTTCCCTTCGTCATTTAACATCGGCCGCACATTGCCGATATTACACATAGAAACCATTAGCATGTCAGTATTATATATAATTTGTCTTGTTGCATATTCTATAGCTGATCGCATCCGTCCTTTCCAGGTTGTCTGCCGTTGCAAGTGTTCAGCCTCTTCTCTTAATCTTTCTATCTGAGAATAAGATACAGGTGGACCTTCTGGAGACCAAACCTTATAAGCCTCGTTTAAACGTTCAGCTTCTTGAAGTTCCTCTAATGCTTCTCGGGCAGCTCTTAATCTATGCTCTTGGTCCTCAGTTCTTATACCTCTTAAATATCCCATTGTTTCTTTTAGTCCTTTCGGATGTCTTTTTTCTGAATTGGTTATATCTTTTCCGGATATTCTTGATGTCTCGTCAGCTTCATTCATATATATAATTCAGCTACAAGTAATTAACTCAGTCAGGTGCTTTTATAATAAATAAAACCTTTTTAATATACAACTCCTATACTCACAAGTTATCCACATTTTTTTATTAAATTTATTTAGGCTGCTAGATCAAGCTATTTTTAAGATCAATTACTCTAGGACATATGATATTTATTGATATATTTGCTATAGGTTGACATGTCCAAAAACTTGTGTTATAGTGACTGTTAAGGTATGAATTTTCTGTCCATTCTTTTAAGTAAAAAACGACGCACAGAAGTCGCGACAAGGGTAAAAAGCTTAGAAGAATATCAGCAGGAACTTCTAATTAAACAAGGAAGGGAACAATTCAGTAAATTGGTAGAAAAAGGATTACAGTTACCTATTGCGGTTCTGTAACAAGAGGATCTTTTAAAATACGTAGTTTATCCACCTTCGTTCATGTTCGTCTCGTGGTTTCCATCCACGCAGCCGAATACTCACTACGGCGGATTATGTGTATCTAAGCTAAATCTAAAGATTTAGCAAGATTCACATAAAAAAAGAGCATCGCTTTCGATAAATGAATGATAAGTTCGGTACGAAAAGCAATGCTCTTAGGGTAAACGGATTTAGTTAATTCAGGCAGGAATAAAACTAAATTCCAGTACTATTTATAAATTAAAATCGGCTTATCTGTCAAGAAAAAAGACAAGGCTGAAAAAAGAAGATTCTCTTGTAATAACAAGGGATTTCATCCTTACTTTTTTATTACAATTGAATTAGAACTTTCTTATCTATTCTAAGGAGGTAGGAGTGTAGGGCAGGCACTCTTACTTCTTTAAAGTAGCGCCATAAGAAAGAAAGCTAATCTATATCTTTTTGGCAAAAAGGATTCTTCCGGATGAAGTCTGGATTACTCTTGATACCACTACATCCACAGCTTTACCCAGCACATCTTTACCTTCCTCAACTACTATCATAGTACCATCATCCAAGTATCCTACTCCTTGAGTTTCCTCTTTACCTATGTGTTGTACTTTTATATGAAGCGCTTCACCGGGTACTGCAAGTACTTTTAAGACATTCGCCAAACCGTTTAGATTTACTGCTGTCACTCCGTCAATATTTGCTTTCTTATCCAGATTATAGTCGCATGTAATGATCTTCCCCTTATATTCCCGTGCTGCTTTTATGATCCGCTCATCTACCTCTCCAGGCTTTCCAGAATTATCACGGTATTGCTCCTTTAAAATATGCATTTTTATACCGCGGACTTTTCGAAGTCTGGCAAGCTTATCAAGACCACGTCTTCCCCGCTCGCGTCTTACTGCATCCTGTGAATCAGCTATGTATTTAAGCTCTCGAAGTATACTATCAGTTATGACAATTGTGCCTGTCAACAGCCCCATCTGAATAATATCAAACACCCGTCCATCAATAATCGCAGACGTATCAAGAAAAATCGGGTCTATTATCTTCGAAGTTTTTTTCTTCAACCTTCTTTTGCCTGATGTTGCTATATTTAGACCAGGCATCCTCAAAACCATAACTTTCGCGATTTCCTCGGCTAGAAGTATTATGAAACGCTGAGGTAAACCAGGTAATTTTGATAGTGCGAGCGTTGTAGTATCTTTTTGCTTTTTATCCATAGCTTTAAACATTGCCCATTGGTCATATACCATTTTCCATTGATTTTCTATTTAAAATTTATAGATTTCATTACGAACTTAATGTCAAATGGAACCTGGAAATTGGAAAATTATTATTTAGTTTTATAGCTAAATGATTCAATCACTTCCCTTATGTTCTTGTGAGTTTTTGCCGTTATGACTTTATTATATCCCAATTTGGAGCTTGTGTTAACCCGCTTATCTAACCCAGTGACTACCCGCAGCTCTCCTTGTAGACCTATTTCGGCGATACCCACGACATCAGAAAGCGATATGTTTTTTAGACTTGAGAAAACCGCAAGGCAAACTCCTAAATCCGTTCCAGGATCAACTATTTTCATACCACCTGCTACATTTACGAAAATATCCATAGTCTCTACAGGCAGTCTCGCATGTTTTTGAAGTACTGCCAGAAGTAGCTCTACGCGTCCTCTATCCAGCCCTGAAACGACTCTTCTAGGCATAGGGAGTTTTGAATATACAGCCAAAGCCTGTATCTCAACTAAAAATGCGCGTGACCCCTCAAGAGTTGCTACAAGCACACTTCCGGGAGATTTTTCAGTACTTCTAGTTAAAAACAGCTCTTCGGGATTTCCCACCTCAACCATCCCCTCATTAATCATCGAAAAAATACCCACCTCATCCACAGGTCCAAATCTGTTTTTCAGAGATCTCAATATCCTGGTAGTCGTAAATTTCTCTCCTTCTAAAAAAAGCACAGTGTCGACCATATGTGAAAGCACCATAGGTCCTGCCACCATCCCCTCCTTCGTCACATGACCGACTAGAATGACCGGAATACCCTGCTGTTTTGCGATCCTTATGAATTGCATGGCAGTATAGCGTACCTGCCCGACGCTTCCAGATAAGCCTTCCAGATTTTTAGATTGCATGGTTTGTACTGAATCAAGAATGATAAGATCCGGCTTAACACCCTCTATCTGTTCGATTGCATAATCCGGATCACTCGTCGCAAGAATAAGCAGATTTTGCGATACCTTTGTATCTTTGTATCTTTGTATCTTTGTATCTGCTAACCGATCCGCTCTCATCTTTATCTGCTCCGCAGATTCTTCACCTGTTATATATAGAATCCTTCTATCATCTTTTGAAAACGACAGACATAACTGTAAAAGTAAAGTCGATTTTCCGACCCCAGGATCACCTGCTATAAGAGTTACAGAACCCGCCACCAAACCCCCTCCCAAAACTGTGTTCATTTCTGAGAAATTAGTTTGTATTCTTTGACTTTCCCTAAACACAATCTCCCCTAATTTAACTACACTAGTACTACCTTCAACCATTGTGTTGTTCTCGGCCCTTTGTCCTCGGCCCTTGGCCAGATGGATTTCTTTCAAAGAATTCCACGCCCCGCATTCAGGACACTTCCCCATAAATTTAGGGGTATCATATCCGCATTCCTGACAGACAAAAGCACTTCGGGATTTCATAAATAAAAGCTGCAAGGATACAAAGCTTCAAAGTGGCAAAGTTATATAAAGCAAACTATACTTTGCAGCTCTGCAACTATAAAACTCTGTATCTTAAATTATTATACTCCGCCCGGACGGGATTATGAAGCCATGCGATAAGTACCGGAATAAAGATTCATGAATCATGAATCAAGAAATAAACTCTTGCTTCTTGCATCTTGATTCTATATTCGTATTATCTGTACATCAGGGGTTTCTCAAGGAGGACTGGAACGACGTGGATTTTTCTTCGTCTTTTATCGATTTCTGATACGGTAAGAGTTACTTCTTGGCCTTCTTCATATGATACGGTTGGTGGAATTTTATCTTTCTTTATAAGTCCTTCAGCGCCATCTTCAAATGATATAAGCGCTCCCGAATCATCAATTTTTATAACTCTCCCTGT
>CAYMDS010000043.1:0-8248 GCA_964389405.1 uncultured Gammaproteobacteria bacterium | reverse complement strand
ATCGCGATCCAGAACTCCTTAATAAGTTTGTATTCTTTTTTATTTGAAAGACACGTTAAAACACATGTGACCCATCAGATGAAGAAGGAAGAAGATAAAGCGGTTGAAGAACTGACTGACTTATTTAAGAGAGTGAATAAATAAATATGAATAAAGTAAGCTATCAATTATCACTATCTTTGATGCTGGTAACCTATCTTATAGGACTTGCCGGAGGGTATTATATAACTCCCGCATACCAGAATACCATGTATGAAAAAGAGGAAATGGGGATAGGGAAAGCGGACAGGTTTGTGGATCTTAGATACCTGAACGCGATGGCGAGGCATCATAAAGGCGCCATGGATCTCGCTTTACAGGTAAAAGATAAGACAAAACGGGATGAAATCCGTACTTTGGCGGAAAATATCCTTAAAGACGAGCCTGTATTGATAATGGAGCTTATAAATTGGAAAAGAGAATGGTATAACGATGCTTCAGGCGTAAAAGATCCAGAAGTTCCGAATTTAGGAGGCAGCGATGAAAAGACAGACCTGCGTTTTCTAAACGCGCTTATCGCACATCATCTGGATGGCATTGAGATGACTGGAGAGATAAAGACCAAAAGCAGCAGAAGTGAAGTGCTTAATAATGCTGATGCTGTCGAGAATTTTCTAAATAGCACCCTGCCCGTATTAAAACAATGGCGGCAGGATTGGTATGGAATTAATTAGATATGAATCAGGAAACTTATATTGTGAATGGAATGCATTGCGCAAGCTGCAGTTCCATCATTACGAAAAAATTAAAAAAACTTCAGGGCATTACCTCATGTGATGTCAACTTCGCAACTGAAAAAGCTGATGTCGCATTCGACCCAGGACTTATTGATCTGCGGAAGATGAATGATGAGATTGAACCATTGGGCTATACCCTCTCAAAACAGGAGCCTGCGATAAGTCACACCAGTATGGAATCTGCACCTGCTATGGATCACGCAGAACACACAGGTATGGGTTACAGAAAAGAGGAAAAGCAGTTCGAGCTTCAGCGATTCAAGACAAAAGTCGAATTCGTACTACCCCTGACCTTAATAATATTTGTTTTTATGATGTGGGATATCTTCTCAAATATTTTCGGGTTTATTCCGCGTTTATCCATCCCAATGCAGTTATTCAATACTATTTTATTTTTGGTAGCAAGTGTTGTACTTTTTTGGATTGGAAAAATTTATCTGGAAGCAGTAGTCCGTTTTATCAAATTTAAAGTCGCCAATATGGATGCTCTCATAGGTATCGGCACCCTGACAGCTTATATATACAGCAGTATCATTTTTTTGTTTCCAGAATTAACACGGTTACTTAATTTCCCCGAGTATCTATACTTTGATGTAACGATAGTCGTTATTGGTTTTATAACTCTGGGTAAATACCTCGAGGCCAAGTCGAAACTTAAGACGGGCGAAGCTATTGAGAAATTGTTGAACCTGCAGGCAAAAACTGCCATCGTAATCAGGGAAGAAAAGGGCAAGCCTGAATCACGCCGTGAGGTAGAGGTGGCTATAGAAGAGGTAAGGCTCGGAGACCTTATAAGGGTGAAGCCGGGTGGTAAAATTCCGGTGGATGGAATGATAATAGAAGGAAGTTCCTCGGTAGATGAATCCATGGTGAACGGTGAGCCTTTGCCCGTTGATAAGAAAGCAGGGGATAATGTAATCGGCGCGACTATAAATAAGCAGGGCAGCTTTATTTATAAGGCTACCAAGATAGGAAAAGATACTATGCTGGCGCAAATTATAAAAATGGTAGAGGAGGCGCAGGGCTCTAAAGCCGCTATACAGAATCTGGCCGATAAAGTTTCCTCTGTTTTCATACCGGTGGTACTAGTTATAGCTTTTCTGACACTCATATTATGGCTGGTTATTGGTACTTATTTCATAGGTTTTACCGATGCTTTTTCATTTGGCATTTTGGCTTTTGTGGGAATACTGGTTATAGCTTGCCCCTGTGCCCTTGGCCTCGCTACTCCCACTGCTATCATCACAGGCGTGGGTAAAGGTGCTGAGAATGGAATCCTCATAAAAAATGCGGAAGGATTGGAAAAACTGCATAAAGTAAATACCATAGTATTTGATAAGACGGGTACTATAACGCACGGTAAGCCTGAAGTCACTGATATAGAAACCCTGGATAATTCCGTAAATCAGCATGAAATCCTCCAGTATGCATATAGCATCGAGAAGCATTCAGGGCATCCTTTGGCTTCGGCTGTGATAGCAGCAGGGGAGAGGAAAAAGCTGGGAGTGAAAGAAGTTAAGAAGTTTAAAGAGAACGAGGGTATTGGTGTGGAAGGGTTTATAAACAACAAATTGGTAGTGATACGTAAGCCCCATGTGAATGAAAAAAGCATATCCCAGATAGAGAATCTTCAGACGGAGGGAAAAACAGTCTTGGTTGTCGAAGTGGGGGGAAATAAGATCGGGCTTATCGCTATAAGTGACACGGTTAAAGATAGCGCGAGGGATGTTATATCCGGCATTCATAAACTGGGAATCCGGACAATAATGCTGACAGGTGATAACCAAAAGGCAGCAGAGCATATCGCAAAGAGGGTTGGATTGGATAAAGTGATCGCTGAGGTATTGCCGAAAGAAAAAGCAAATGAAATTACCAGGCTTCAATCCCAGGGAAAAGTAGTGGCGATGGCAGGAGATGGTATCAATGATGCACCTGCCCTGACAGCATCAGATGTAGGTATAGCTATGGCTACAGGCTCTGATATAGCTATAGAATCGGCAGACCTCGTGATTTTATCGGGTGATATAAGTAAGCTTCCCAAGGCTTTAAAATTGTCGAGGATGACTATAAGAACCATTAAGCAGAACTTGTTCTGGGCGTTTATATATAATATTATTGGTATTCCAATGGCCGCGGGTTTGCTTTATCCGTTTTTAGGAATATTTTTAAATCCGGTGTTCGCAGGTCTGGCTATGGCATTTTCATCGGTGTCTGTGGTCACTAATTCATTATTATTGAAAAAAAGAAAATTATAATATGAATCCCTTGATAATATTTTTAACCGGTTTAACTGTAGGTGGGCTTACATGTCTTGCGGTTCAGGGCGGATTACTGGCATCGGTCATAGCCGCAAGAGAGAATGATACGATATCAAATAAGTCCCGTCATGCTTTTTTCGTAACAGCTGCTTTTCTTTTCAGTAAGTTTGTTTCCTATACAATACTTGGATTTATACTAGGTTTGTTCGGCGGGGCTATAAATATCGGTAGCCTTGTGCAAACGATTATGCAGCTTGCGGCAGGTATATACATGATCGCAGTTGCATTAAATCTTTTGGATATTCATCCTATTTTCCGCTATGTTGTTATTCAGCCCCCACGTTTCCTTACCCGGTTAGTTCGCAGTCAATCTAAATCGAAAGACATTTTCGCCCCAATTATCCTGGGTGTGATGACTATTTTCATCCCATGCGGTACAACGCTTGCCATGGAGGCTCTGGCTATTTCAAGCGCAGATCCGATTCTGGGCGCATCGGTGATGGCAGTATTTACTGCAGGGACTATGCCGCTTTTTCTCGGAATAGGATTTATAACCTCAATTCTGGGTAATGCATACAAAGCGAAGTTTTTAAAAGTTGCGGCATTTGCAGTACTTTACCTGGGGATTACTGCTGTGAACGGAGCATTTATAGCTCTTAATGTGCCGTTTAATTCAAAAGTTTTTACTGAAATTTTTATGTTTTCAAAAAGTTCGGAGAAGCGAAACATAGTAGCAAGTCAGACTAGTGAAATTCTAATTACCGCAGGCGGATACTCGCCTGATTATCTGATAGTTAAAAAGGGTCAACCCGTTACTTTAAAACTAATTGGGCAGGGTGCATATAGCTGCGCATCGGCTTTTCGTATCCCTTCTTTGGGTATAAGCAGGAATTTGCAGCCGAACGAAACCCAGACCGTAACTTTTACCCCTGACAAGATAGGAAAAATTTTATTTACCTGCTCCATGGGTATGTATACGGGGGTAATCGAGGTCATATGAGTAAAGTTATTAAAAAGAAATTTAAAATTGAGGGTATGCACTGTACATCCTGCGCGATGAATATAGATTTTGATTTGGAAGATATGACAGGTATTAAATCAGCCAAAACCAGCTATGCGAAACAAGCTTGTGAGGTGGAGTATGATACCGAAAAGATAAGTGAAGATGCAATAATCAATTCGATAAAAAATACAGGATATAAAGCGGTAGTAGAAGGAAAATAATTTTTCGTTTATGGAAAATTAAAAAGTAATATGGAAGAAGAAGCGAAAGAGCAAAATATATCATCTAATTCGGTAAGTATATCGAAAAACTTGACACTCTCGGCGGCAATTGAGCTGGGTGAGTACGAACCGGAATTTCTAGCGCAGTTTCCAGAGTGGCATGAATTAAGTAGGCATATTCAATTTGAATATATCAGGAAAGCTCTCGATAATAGAAATAAACAGCTTATTACCCATTGGGCTGAAATTACCAATGTTTTGGACTTCCGCTTAAAACCTCATCTCAATAAAGCTTTAAGAAATATAGAAGAAAAACTGCAAATCTTAAAAGAAGATCGGGAAAGGCTGTATGTCGAATATTCCAAACCATAGTTTTATACCCATAAAAAATTTTCAATACAAATCATTTAAATTAGTAAAGAATGAACAGGAAACATTACGGCAAATGTATGAAATGGAAGAAGAATTGGAAGATACAGATTTAAGAAATTTAAGAGCATTTAATAAAACTTATCTTATTATCACTAAAAATGTATTAAATAAACTAGATACAGGATATTTTAAAAAAGATTCAGTAATGCGTGCAGTCGATACAGTATTTGGTGATTATTACTTTCAGGCTCTACATGGGTATATAAATAATGGAAAATGTCCTCTTGCCTGGAAGATTCTTTTTGATGCATGTCGGGAAAATTCACATTATCAGTTTGTATATATGGCCTTAGGAGTAAATGCGCATGTAAATAATGATTTATCTTTAGCCTTATTTGATGTTCTCAAAGGCGATATGTTTAAAGACGATTACGATAGAATTAATGAAGTTATAGGCATTAGCCTGAAAGAGGTAATAGTAAGTCTAAAAGAGAAATCAGCTACCTTAAATACTGCTCAGAATTATTTTTTAAGTATATATAAATTAACTCTTGCGAGCCTTATCAGAAATTGGCGGAATAAGGCTTGGTCAAATTACCAAATGCTTAATATAGATGAAATATCGATTTCATCTATAGAAGATGAGGCATCTGTTATCGCGAAAAAGCTTTTAACGATTAAGCAGGTACATGACCTACCGAAAGTTTTCAGCACACTTTATTTTTAGATTAAACTGGAGATTGGAAGTATATGAGAAAATAATATTTTCTTGTACTTTCTTGGCATAAAGTACAAAGGAAATCAGTTTAAATTTTTTATTTTTTATTCTTTGGTTTCGGTAGTGGGAGGGAAGCGGCAGTTTGCGATACAAGTTTTGTTAACCATTCTCGATCCTCCCATTTTTCCTCCGGCACTTTTAAATAATTTTTCGCTCCAGGATATGGAGGTGCTTCATGCGCCTCATCAAGAAACTTTTTTCCCGCACTGGTCGGTTTTATATAAAGTGCATCATCACACACCAGAGCGACGACTTTTTCATCACAGTAAATCGCGTATTCGCCAAACATTTTTCTCGATCTTATTACACCGGCATTTTGTATTTGGTCTGTGAGATATTCGATGGTGTTTTGTTTTGTAGCCATAGTTTAGATTTCGACCGTTTCTCCTCCCATCTGGTCTATGAAATATGTATCATGGGAGATGTAGAGAATTCCGCCTTGGTATGTTTGTAATGCATTCTCTAATTCTTCTATAGAAGGAAGATCCAGATGATTCGTAGGTTCATCAAGGATTAGAAGATTAGGTTTATTCGCAAGCATCTTTATGATTTGGAAGCGTGCTTTTTGGCCTCCGGATAAATCTTCAATTCTTTGCTTACCATCTATTATCGGATCAAAAAGATACTGACTAAGAATACTTTTTAAATTCCCATCAGGAATAGAATACCCAAATTCTTCATAAGCCATTTTTATAGCTTCCTCAAGCTGAAGTTTAAGATACTTAGTGTCTATTTCCTGCTCATATACACCGATTCTTAGACTAACCCCAAGGCGTATCTCGCCGGCAAAGATTTTAGCTATTGATTCTTCCTTTCTATATAGAGAAAGGATGGTATGGACTAATGAGCTTTTTCCGGCACCATTTCTTCCTTTTATAAATAATCTTTCCTCGTTTTTTAATGAAAATGAAATATTTGAGAAGAGCGGAGAATCGTATCCTAAGGAGAGACTTTGTATAGTGACAAGTTCGCTTGCACGTTCTTTGGAATTATGTAGCCCGATTCTAATATTTTTTTCTTTAAATTTATGATATGACTCTGAAACTTTTTTATCCAGGTCTTCTGTCGATTCCTGGTCGATCCAGAAAGATGGTTTAATCGTCTCAGCTTTAATTTTTTCATAATCTTTAAGCCAATGGTCGTATCGCACCTTCCACGCTTTACTTTTCGCGCGCATCCTTAGACCCCAGTCTACACGTTTTTTAGCCTCTTGTAATTTATTTAATTGATTTTGATACTGCTTAACTGAATTAGTAGTTTGGGTAGCATTTTGCTTTATGTAGTGATCGTAATTTCCGTTAAACACAAATATTTTTTTATCTTTCAGTTCTATAATCTTATCTACCTGTTTTAATACATCCCGATCATGCGTGACGACTAGTATACTTTCTACCACAGTATGCATCCAGGAGATGAATTGTTCTTTGCCGATATAATCCATGTGGTTTGTCGGTTCATCTATAAGTAGTAAATCAGCTCTTGAGTACATAAGCCTTACGAGTTCCACATATCTTTTTTCTCCGCCTGAAAGAGATTGTAAGGATAAATTAGCTTTATCATCAGATATTTGAAAATCGGAAAGGGAAGAGAGAATCAGATCTTTTATATAGTAGTATCCGTTATGGGTGAAATACTCAAGCGCTGTGGTATAGAGATGCATGTCGCGGTGTACTTCTTTTTCAAAATCATTTAATGTCTTTTCATATTCGTAATAATGAGGCACACTCTGTAGTATGTATTCCAAAGCAGTATTTCCCTGATTAGTGAAATGTTCCTGGCGAGTAAGGACTGTTCGGAGGTTTTTTCGTGTCTCTATTTTTCCTCCAAAGTCGTTGTCCTTTCCGGCAAGTATTTTTAGTAATGTCGTTTTTCCTTGACCGTTTCTACCGATGAGCGCGACCTTCTCGCCTAAGTCGATAGTAAAATTGAGATCGGTAAAAAGAGTCTTTGGTCCAATTGATTTAGATAGATTTGTTGCATTTATAACCATACGGCCTCAAGTATACCACTTAAAGTAGTCTGGTATAATGTTTTGCGTATGAGTATAAAAGATAATAGAGTAGATTCCTATATAGAAAATGCCGCTGTATTCGCGAGACCTATCTTAAAGCACCTTCGTACTATTATCCATGAAGCTTCACCTGAAATAACAGAAACTATAAAGTGGGGTTTTCCGCATTTTGAGTATAAGGGTGTAATTTGTAGTATGTCTGCTTTTAAAAGTCATTGTGCATTCGGATTCTGGAAGGAAGATTTGATTCCCGGTATGACTGATTATATAAAAGAAAAAGAAGCCATGGGTTCATGGGGAAGAATCGAGACTATAGATGATTTACCACCTGATGAGGATATCATTAAGTTTATTCATGCAGCAATTAACCTGAATATAAAAGGGATTAAGGTTGCAAAGAAAATTAATAACGTAAAAAGAGATCTAGAGATTCCTGATTATTTCATGAAAGCAGTGAGAAGTAATAAAAAAGCTTTAGCAACTTTTGAAAATTTTAGTTATACGAATAAGAAAGAGTATGTGGAATGGGTAGATGGCGCGAAAACTGAAGAGACTAAAGGAAGCAGGCTTAAAACTGCGGTTGAGTGGATGAGTGCTGGTAAAATTAAAAATTGGAAGTATATGAAGAAATAATTTTCTGTACTTTTATAACCAAAAGTACCAAAAGTTGTGAACACTGAAACTATCTTTTTGTTCTTTTGTGCCGACAGAAGAACCAAAAGCTCGCGAGCTAACTAAATTTATTTTGCGTCTTTTGCGAAAAGACGCCCAAAACTTTTTGCAAGTGAAAGGTCGCTAAATTCTTTCGCTCGCTAATCGGGGGATTGTC
>CAYMDS010000042.1:0-8567 GCA_964389405.1 uncultured Gammaproteobacteria bacterium | reverse complement strand
AGATAATCTTTTAAATCGTAGAAAGAAACCATAAAATAAAGATTCAGGAAGCAAGATACATGAAGCAAGAAGAGTAATTGAGAATCTGATATCTTAAGCTTGATTCTTGATTCTTACTTCCAGATTCTTGTGTTCCCAAACGTGTTCCCTATTATACCTCAAGTTTGTAAGAGACTATATATGACCATATAGTCTTACTTAATCCTTACTATGAATATATCAAAATGTATATATGTATTTAGCAATAGTTCTCAAGCTATCAATACCTTGATAGATTCAGAACTAGGGAAGATTGTTCTTCCCTTATATGCACATACAACGAATTTACTCTGATTGATCTCGCCTAGTACTACTCAGAAGTAAGCAGCACGGATTATATCATATTACTATGGGATTTTAAATCTTATACCTGTTCAGCTTGCGCACGCATAAAAAAAGGTATATAGTAAGATACATGCTTTTGGATGAATATGCACATAGTACCCTGCTCTATAAACTAAAAAAGCAAATAAAACGCAAGAAACCCCTTCGTATCGCTTTCCTCGATATCGATTCCACCATGACAGGAAGTATAGAATCGACGAATGCTACTAGGAATAAACTTGAAAAACTCGGATATGTCATAGTATATGTTACAGCCCGGACTGAAGAGATGCTTATGACTTCAAATTCATATCAGATGTCTTTAGAGATGGGATTTACACGCCCTATGCCCAAATTAGGAAGAAAGGCTGATGAATATATCTACATCCCCATTGAACAGATAGAATCCCAGGGACTTCTGGATCCTGATATCATCGCAGCATCAAGTGGGACAAAGCTATATATAAAACAAAAAGCCGGAGGCTATTTATCTGATAATGATTTTCACAAAAAACTTGAGGTTAATAGAAACTGGCGAAAAAAAGCTAAAGACTTGGTAGAAAAATATAACGAGACTTCAAAAAAGGCATACTTTGCTCTTTATGAAAATCCCAAAAACTATATAAAAGGCCTAACGAATGTGTATCCTCCTGCTTACCGTATTACGGTTATGTTCCAGTCTGCGAAAATTAAAAACGAATTCCGGTCTTTTATAAAAAACACTTTTAAATCCGAAAATGGCTTTACAAATATCCGCCTGACTGATGACAGCGAACCTACTAAAGATCTTCATCAGCTCCACATTACGCCTAGAAACGGCTCGAAAACGAAAGCTGTAGACCATATCATAAGTCAAATCTGCGAATTACTTAAAATTAAACGTTCTGATCTGCATGTACTTATCGCAGGAGACGGGCACGCGGATTTTCATATGGGAATGTTCTCTGCAAGGGGAACATGTGCTACATTTCTTCTTCCCGGAGGCTCACGCTTAATGCCTGCTCTAAGATGTAAAAATTCCCATCCTGAGCTTTTGGATGATGCTCTAGAGAGTCTAAAATCTCAAATTCAAGCCTCAAAGAAAAAAGGTCATTATAAGAGCCTCATGCATGAAAACCGAGAACTCATAATTTGCGATGAGGTTTGTCGCGGCCAAAAACAAGCAGCAAGCCTCCTTTTAACACTTGAGGAGCTAAGCGTTATCTAGATAACTTCCTGTATAATTAAAGCATGAAACTTCGCATCGCCCAAGTAGGAAGCCTATATGAGAATATCCCTCCCCCTTTATATGGTGGCACAGAACGAATAGTTTCATCTCTTACAGAAGGACTAGTTGAAAGAGGCTATGATGTGACGCTATTCGCTACAGAGAAAGCTATAACTAAGGCGAAGCTTATTAGCGCCTGTCCTACACCTTTGGCACGCCAAGGAATCGGAAAAAGCGATATCATCTATCCCCTGTTAAACTTCGCGAATGTACTTAAAAGAGAAAAGGATTTCGATATCATTCACTTTCATCTAAGTATTGTTAGCGACTACATGGCGCTACCTGCGGCATCATTTATCTCAGATAAGACAGTCTTCACAATTCACTTCGTCTCACCAATTCTAAAAGGATATCCCCAGCGCATGAAGCTACTGACTGAATATAAAAATCT
This sequence comes from uncultured Gammaproteobacteria bacterium, assembly GCA_964389405.1. Taxonomy (GTDB): domain Bacteria; phylum Patescibacteriota; class Microgenomatia; order Levybacterales; family UBA12049; genus CAYMDS01. Next base: position 6,546 of record CAYMDS010000042.1, on the reverse strand, counting down.
TAACTATATCTCTATTTCAAATGCAGCGAGAGAAGGATTTGATTCACTGCATTTTATAGATACAGTCTATAATGGCATAAACTTATCAGAATTTACATTTAATCCTAATCCTAAGGACTACTTCGTCTGGATTGGTAAATTCAATCCCGATAAGGGAACTCTTGAGGCTATTAAAGCTGCAAAAAAAGCAAATATAAAGTTAATCCTTGCCGGCACAATCGATCTAGAAGATGAGGTAAAAAGAAATTACTATGAAAAAGAAGTAAAACCTCTAATTGACGGTAAGCAAATAGTATATGTAGGTGAAAGAGGAGGGGTCGAGAAAGATGAACTTTTGGGAAATGCTATTGGTTTTCTAAATCCAATCTCATGGAATGAACCATTTGGGCTGGTATCAATTGAGGCGATGGCCACAGGTACACCAGTTATCAGCTTTAGACGTGGAGCGCTAGCTGAAACCGTAAAGAACGGAGAAACCGGATATCTGGTAAAGGATGTAGATGAAATGGCAGAGAAAATTAAAGCTATTTCAGCAATTAATCGCGCTAATTGCCGAAAATGGGTTGAAGAAAAATTCTCGGCTGAGACCATGGTCGAAAATTATGAAAGAGTCTATCGAAAAATTCTCAAATTATAGTTAGGGCATTGTAGTAGCTTACCTTAATTTTGACTTGAACATCATCAAGGCACCCTTTACTACCCCAAAAACCTGGTGACCAAACTGAACAGCTTAGACATTAACAGCTAACAGGTATGTCATGTTTAGTGTACAATAGTTTTATGACTCATGTTGAAAAAAGCATTTATAATCGAGAAAAACCTATAACGACTGAGGACGTATGGAGGCTAGTCTCAGAAACAAATAGAGCTAATAAAAGGACATTATACGTTAATGATTTCGATAACACATTGTCTTCTATGGGACCGAGCGGAGGCTTGATGCCTTTTGATACCCACCTTCACCCTATTGCAGCTACTGCTTTAACAAGATTGCATGAACTGGGAGAACCGATTGGGGTGATATCAAATAGATCGACAGATCAAATACTTAGACTATATGGAGAAGCTGAAATTAAACCCAGCATTATATCTGGTTCATATGGTCATGTTATAGCAATACCCGATTCAAGCGAATCTAATGGCTATAGAAAGATTATCGATGAAAGATTCATTAAGCACAGCTCAGCCATTAATGCGGTTCAAGCAGCTTTAAGGAATACGCTTCTTAGTCTGGAATTTATAGAAGGTAATCCCGATAGACTAGACCCCGAAGAAATCATGTATGCACAATTTGGTAATCATAGGTTTAGAATATTTGTCGAGAATAAAGATCCAGTCGAACAACTCCCTTATGGCTTGGCAGTTGATTATAATATGAACGAATTACCCCCTGAGGAAAGAGCAAAACTTGTAAATCTTATGCGTGAAGCTGCAAATAAAGCCATAGAAGAGCTTAAGCTTCCACAAGATGAATTAGAGACGTTCCAAAAACTTTGGGGCATACATAAAGATTCTGATCATCCTGAAGAAGAAGGTAATTACACTTTTAAAACACGACCTTTATCCTCCGTAGGCAAAGGAACTGCCATGATGAGATCATTAAGGGAAATCGAAAACTCAGGTACGCTGGGCGATATCGGACTTGTAATTTATGGCGGAGACCATCCCCGAGATGATAAAAGCGCTATGCACGCAAGCCAGTTATTGGAATCAATTTCAGGGGGGAACTTCAAAGCTGTAGGTGTATTGGTTAATCCAGATCCAAGCTCTGAGATGAAAATCGGCTATAGTGATCTGCGCATGAGAGGAGTCCCGGAATATGCAGGATTTCTTCTGACTACATCAAATATACTTCAATATGAACGGAGATTATTAGGGGTTGGTGCAAAATCCTTATCTACTGACTAATAAATCAAAATAAATCTTAGCCTATTAAGAGGTGGATTGTTTGAAATATTATTCGCTGACATATTCATCCATATGAACAGTATCCCACATGGATTCCGGAAGCCAGAGGTTTCTAAAATGCCGCCACTCATTCCATCCTACCGAAAGTCTGGTATTCTTTACTCCTTTTGATGTAAGACGGTTACTTAATTCGTGAACCAGCACAGATTCACCAAAAGTTCCATATAAAATGATTTGTCTTTTCTCGTCTTTATATTTCTCCCAAAAATCCGAAATTAGTGAATTATCAAGTTTTCGAGGATCCCCTTTTTCATCATAAAGAGGAAATGATTCAGCTGACTTAATATGCGCCTTAAGAAAGTCTTTTTTAGATCTTGTGTCTATCAATAAAAAAGTATCATACTTCCCTTTTCGCATCTTTAGTAATAAATCGTAAGGATCAACCCAGGACGCAGTTTTCGGTTCAAAAAGGATTAAAGCTTTCGGAAAATCAATAGTCAGAAAACCCATACCGAAAACAAAACCGATGAGAAACATACCAAGCATTATTTTCCTGTTTCTGGCATAAACTTCTCTGACTGATTTTTTTGATATTCTTTTCATATCTTTGATTTACTCATATCTTAAAGCATTTAAGGCAGAAATCTTTTTCGCCCTTCTGGCAGGATAATAACCGGTCACTATTCCTACCAAAAAAGAAGATATGACTATTATAACTATCAGAAACCAGGGAATGTAAGTTAGATCCAAAATTCCCTCTCCATTTGCTAAAGCAACTATAGAGATAAGTAAAGATAAAGTTTTTCCGGCTATAAATCCTAAAAATAGTCCTCCGAATCCGCCGGCCATACCGAGTATCATAGCTTCAGCCAAAAACAGATCTCTGACCTCCTTTGATACCATGCCGATAGTTTTCATACCGCCTATTTCACGAGTCCTCTCAAGAAGCGAAACAGTAAGAGTATTAAACATCCCCAAAGATGCCACACCAAGAGCTACAAGCCCTATGAGTACAAGCAGGATCCGTAAATTAGAAAAAAGAGATTCAATTTGTGTGACAGTATCAGCTGCACTACTTGTACGAAAACCAAGTACTTCTACTTGCTTTCTTACGTTACTCATAGACTGTTGTGAAGCTAAGATAATTTTCAACTGGGAATAATTTTTGATATTTAAAGAAGCTGCGTTATCAAGCGGAATATAAAAATACGCAGATTCATCATCATCAATCACGCCTACTATTCTAAACTGCTTCTCCTCAGTCGTCGCCTTACCGTCAATTGTCGGCACAATTGATTTGGTAAGCACAAAACTGGTTTTAAAAACAGTATCCAATGCTTTATTTATAGGTATATTCAATAGCGTGAGAAGTCCGTTTGACACGACAGCCTCATGGGTAGAGTTTTTCTGAAATCGGATTACTTCCTGTTTCTTGCCCATTGACTTCGTGGCGAAGCTGACTACCTCCATTCCCGCCTCATCTGTGGCAATTACGATGTCCCCAGTTATAGATGCGCTTTCAGATGCTTGATCTATCAAAGAATCATTTAAATCTCCGGATCCACTTGCGCTTGAATCATCAGCCAAAACTACAGATGTTGAATCGCCAAGGACATTATTTGAGTGAATGACTATTTCATTTTTCTGGATACACACACTACTCCAAATCTGTCGCCCATTTTCACCAAGTTTCGGCAAAAAACTACCATCATATGTTTCATAAAAAATCGGCGCCTCAGCCTTCACCCAGCTTTGCAGTTTTATTTTAGAGCTACTATCATATCCCTCCTGTATACCTTCGGTTATATACATCTCCCCCCAATATTCTCTACCAGTTAACCCTCCCTCGATTCCTCGTATAATACCTATAATCTTACTTTTAGGACTGCAGCTTTCCCTTGCATAAGTTTTTTTATCAGGATTAATAGTAAATTTAACCGTATTTCGGCTAACGGGCTCCCCGAACTTACCGCTTTTTATTGCATCACTTACTCCTGCGACCTCAGCATCCCTTGGCAACTCAGACACTTTACTACTGAAGTATTTACCCCGTAGTAGCCTTACATTAGTGCTTTTTAGGTAACTTTCAGGAATCGAGTATACCAGCACATCTGTTTTCGCATCATGAAAATCAACTTTGCCTATGAAGGAAACAAGCGGCATGATTGAGTCAATCTCTTTAATCGAGCGTATTTTGTCGACCAATTCCTTATCAAGTCTGAGCGCGGTATTTGAACCTGTGGCTATATCGACCATTTTCAGCTCATCTAATCGTGCGATCCTTCCTATAATCAGTCTTTCAACTCCGTAACCTAGTGATAACAGTAACACTATAACCCCCACACCTATAGACATACCAAGGATAGTTACAAATGTCCTTGTCTTTTTGGCCATAAGGTTTTTGTAGCTTAGTCCGATAAGGTATGACCGCTTTACACTTGACTCTGATGAAGTATCAAGCCTACGGATTATGACATCTACAATTTTTTTTGCTTTAATAGACCATATTTTATTAATCACTCCGTAAATTCTCGAACCGAAAGGTAATAAATTTAAAACCGCTATCAGCTTCGTACACACAAATACGATAAGTAATATAAAAAACGAGCTGAATTCTATGCATGCGTGGATGGATTCTCTACTGAAACGGGCTAAATTGGAAGGCAGATTTTTCCAAGTCGATGGATCTGTTAATTTATGAAAGATTTTTTTTATAACAAGCAGAATCTTTTTCATATTTATAAACTCAGCTTCTCAAGCAATTTAGGATCATGCACATTTGCGATACCGCTATTATCTCCTATCTGTTTCTTGCCCTGAAATTTATTCAGCTTATTATATTTTTGGGGTTTGAACTCCTCAACTACTAACCCGTCTATCATATGGATAATTTTCGTACCGTATTTCAAATACTCCAAATCATGAGTAACCATGATAATACTTTTTCCTTTTTCGATTAATGAAATAAATGTATTCATAAGATCCTGACCTGAGACTGTATCAAGATTTCCGGTAGGCTCATCTGCGACGATTAGCTGAGGATCAGTCATAAGGGAGCGCGCTAAACTAATTTTTTGCTGCTGGCCTGAGGATAATTGAGAGGGCGCATGTAACGCCCAATTACTAAGTCCCACAAGAGAAAGCGTCTCATAAGCTTTTTTCTCAATCTCCTCATCGGGCATATTTAAGAGATGAAGCGGAAATTTAATATTCTCAATTACGTTAAGTGAGCCCACCCATAACGGCTGCTGATAGATCATGCCGATGGTTCTCCTCCTGTGAAGCGCTCTCTCATCTTCATTCATCAAGTAAATATCTTTTCCATCAATATATACTGAGCCCGAAGTGGGTATTTCAAGACCAAGTAAGGTGTGTAAAAGAGTAGATTTACCGCATCCGGACGGTCCGAAGATTATGGCAAAGTCTCCTTTGCCTACTTTTACCGAGATTCCTTTCAGAGCCTCAACCTCCATGTCCTCAACCGGAAAGACTTTCTTAATATCAACAGCTTGTATAAAAGAATTCGGATCCATATTAATTTTTCTTTAAGAATTTAAAGGTTTTTGAGAGACTCTCTATGACCAGATTTAACGCATCCTTAGTCGATTTGGGTGTAACTACTACATAATCTCCTGATTTACCGTTATTATTGGTTTTATCTTTAGAAAGTGCCCTAAGATGATAAATCTTTGCCGGTGCTAAACCGGTTATGGTCACTGAATGATTAGTAGTAAGTGCCGGGTCTTCCTGAGTGGATTGACCATAATTAGCTCCGGTTCCCTCAGCATATTCAACTTGGGTAGTAGCCGGTTCATCAGTATCCCAGCTTATGATAACTTGTGCTTTCGCTTCATCTCCTACTCCGATAATTGTCGCTTCAACTTCCATATTAAGTATTTCAGGAGGGCGAAAATCTACTGCAGTTTTTACTTTTTGTACAGGATAGACAGCCTCATTCCCTGCAGCATCTTTGCCTCTTACTGTCAATACATAATCAGTGCTATCCATCAAGTCCTTAAGTAGTACGTCATGAGACTTTGTGAGCTTTAAGGCTATAAAATCTTTAACTGATGCGGAATTATTCTCCGGATAGTAAGTAATAATTGTTGAAACCTCAGTATTGGTAGTCCAGACAAGTCTCAGAGTAGCCGTGGGAAGGCCGGCCACCTGTTGCACTTTAAGTGTAGTAATTTTCGGAACAGGCAGAGTTTCGAAAGTATAATCATCTCCGGCAAATGAATTTTCCTCTTCATCCTCCGCTACGATTCTGTAGTGATACAATGTTCCCTCAAGTAAATCATCAAGCAGTATTGTATGCTCAGTTTCTGATTTGGCTGTTGAGATGGTTTTTAGCCCGCCGTAGTTTGAAGTCTTACCGTATTGAACAGTAACTTTTGAGGCATTCTTCACGACAAACGATAAATACGTGGAGGTGATACTTGTATTTTTAACTTTTACTGCCGATATAAAAGGTGCCGGATCAGTTTCAAATGACAATTCTTCCGAACTACCCGTATTCCCGTCTTCATCCGTCCATAAAACTTTATAATAATATTGCGTACCGGGCGTAAGATTCTTAAGTGTAATCTAATGATACGCAACCTGCTCTGAACGTCCTACCTCCTCCCCGTAATCTCC
>CAYMDS010000041.1:0-8946 GCA_964389405.1 uncultured Gammaproteobacteria bacterium | reverse complement strand
GAAAACGTCGAAATAAAAGTAGATTACTTTAATGAGTCCACAAGTTTTGAGAAGCACTATCATAAAACAAGAAAAACTTGGACCATTGTAATTGCCGGTGGAATGCATATGATAATAGATGGTAAAGCGTTACATATAAAGGCTGGAGAATTTGTTATCTATGAGCCAGGGATAAATGAAGAGCTTTTGGGCACTGATCCAGGCACGGTTACGGTTAGTATACATTCACCTTCTGGTCTGCAAGATAAGATAGAAGAGTAGAAATTCTGTCTAAAATGATAATTGCTGTTTTGAGGCGAATTTGATATAATCTAAACTCAAAAGTCAAAGATCAAAAAGTAAAGGCACAAGTAAAAAGTCAAAAAGTCTAAAGCTTTATATAGTTTTTACTTTTAAGCTGTATTTTTGACTTATGCATTTTGATTTTTGAGTTTTTTTATGGCTCATCAGGGTTCTGTCGAGAAAAATGGAATAGTTAAAGAGTCTTTGCCCAACACTTTATTTCGGGTAGAACTTGAAGATGGATCCGTAGTTCTATGTCATTTATCGGGGAAAATGCGGATGAATTTTATAAAGATTTTGCCCGGCGACAGAGTGATCGTTGAGATGACGCCATATGATTTGAATAAGGGAAGAATTGTAAGAAGACTAAAGTGATATGAAGGTACAAGCAAGTATAAAACCAAGATGCAAGAATTGTAAGATTGTCCGCCGAAAAGGTGTAGTTTATATCGTCTGTACGACAGCCAAGCATAAACAGCGACAAGGCTAAATGAATTGAAAATATGAGATTACTTGGAGTTATTATACCTGATGATAAAAGAATTGATATAGCACTTACTTATCTTTATGGAGTGGGTAGGAATAACGCTATTAAAATTTTAAAGAAAGCAGAAATTGATCTTTCGAAAAGGGCTAAGGCTCTTTCTGAGGAGGAAGTAAAAAAGATTACAAATGCTATTGAAGGTATTAAGATTGAAGGAGATTTACGGGCAGAAGTACTTGATAATATCAGGCAGCTTAAAGAAATGGGAGCCTACAGGGGTGTCCGGCATAGTAAGAGCCTACCAGCCAGGGGTCAACGTACTAGATCAAATGCAAGAACTAAAAGGGGTAAGAGAGTAACAATAGGTGCCATTAAAAAAGAGGTAGCGGCAAAGATGGAGGCAGCACAGAAGACAAAAGAAGCAGCTAAAAAATAAGCTAAATTTGTAGCAGGCTATGGAGAAAAAACCAACAGTAAAAACAAGTAAAAAAAGAAGCACAGTGACCGTGGGCAATCATGGAAAGGTGTATATAACCGCAACGTTCAATAATACTCTGGTAACAATTACCAATGAAAATGGTGATACTCTGTCCTGGAGTTCATCAGGGTCCAAAGGATTTAAAGGAACTAGAAAATCTACTCCCTATGCAGCATCCCTTGCTGTAGAGGATGCTTCAAAGAAAGCAGTAACTAAGGGTCTAAAGAATGTGGAAGTGTTCATAAAAGGCCCAGGATCAGGGCGGGATTCAGCATTGCGTGGAGTAAAGGCCGGAGGTCTAAGTATAGTATCCATCACTGATGTTACGCCTATTCCCCATAATGGACCACGAGCACAGAAACGGAGGAGAATTTAATCTATGGCACGATACACCGGACCGAAGCACAGATTAGCAAGAAGAGAAGGAGTGAATGTTTTAGATAAAACATCTGCAAGTCTTCTTAGGCGTATTACAATTCCACCAGGTGTGCATGGGAAAAAACGCAAGAGAAGATTATCGGAATTCGGACTGCAGCTTAGAGAAAAACAAAAAGCTAAAGTAATATATGGAATGCTTGAAAAACAGTTTAAGCGTTTAGTGGAGACTGTAGCAAGTCAAAAAGGAGACACAGAGGAGATGCTTCTTTCTCTTTTGGAGACTAGATTAGACAATGTCGTTTATCGGTTAGGTTTTGCCAAATCCCGGTTTATGGCAAGGCAGATGGTTACTCATGGACATGTACTTATTAACAGTAAAAAGATGTCGATTCCTTCATATCAGGTAAAAGAGGGTGAGATTATATCTCTCTCTGAAGTCATTCAAAAAAACCCGGATATTATAAAACTCATGGGTGAGAATCTATCTACATCAGCATTTCTTGCTAGAGAAGGAAATCAGGGAAAGCTTACCAGGATGCCCCAAAAAAGCGATATTGAACTTCCGTTTAACACAAGACAGATCATTGAATATTATTCACGTTAATGATATACTATTTATTCTATGGTTGAACTTAATTTTAATGTAAAAGAGCTCACTTTAACTGATGAGTATGGAGAATTCGTCATTGAGCCTTTGGAGCCAGGCTACGGCTACACGATAGGAAATGCCCTTAGACGTGTTCTGTACGCTTCAATCCCGGGTGCTTCGGTAACTTCAGTTAGAATTTCAGGCGTTAAGCATAGATTTTCGACATTGCCTGGTTTAAAAGAAAACATTATCGATTTTTTGCTCAACATTAAGCAGCTTAATCTAAGACTACTTGGAGAGAATAATTCCGCAACAATTTCTTTATCTGTAAAAGGCGATAAAGTTATAACTGCATCTGATTTAGAATTAAGCGAAAGTGTGGAAGTAGCAAATCCAGAGTTATATCTGGGAACACTTTCCGGTAGTAAATCAAAGCTTGAAATGCAACTTACTGTCGAGCGTGGGTTTGGATTCTCTCTTGCTGATGAAAGAAAAAGTAATGCTTTAGAAATAATTCCTACAGATGCAGTATTTACTCCTATAAAACGTGTTAATTATGCGGTTGAAGCCACCCGGGTCGGCCGCCAAACAAATCTTGATAAATTGATCTTGAAAGTTTGGACCAATGGGACGATTAATCCGAGGACAGCTCTAGATGAAGCTGCAAAAATACTCTCCCAGTCATTCGCTTTAATTTATCAGCCAGTAAAGTCTTCTACAACGGAATCTGAAAATGTTGATGATTCTTCATCAATTTCTCCTGAGGCATTAAAGCTTACAATTGATGAGTTAGATCTTCCTACTAGAATTTATAATTCGCTTCGTAACGGCGGCATAGAGACAGTTGAAGAGCTACTTAGCACGCCACGAAAAGAACTTATTAGTATGCGCAACATGGGAGGAAAGTCAATTACAGTTATTGAGGATAAGCTTCTCACAAAAGGAATATCCTTGTCTGCCTAATCAGAAAGATATTAAGATATTGGGATAATGAGATATTAAGAGACATTCTTTATCAACACTTAATATCTTAATTTACTTAGTATTTTAATATCTTTTTTTAATATGAAAAAAAATGTTTTTGGTCGACAGTTTAAGAGAGATACGAATGAAAGAAAAGCCCTGTTTAAGGGATTAATGACGTCATTAGTAATGCATGAGCGGATTCAGACAACCGAAGAAAAAGCAAAATCTATCAAAGGTAATGTCGAAAAATTAGTGACAAAAGCATTAAAAAAAGGAGAAAATGCCAAAAGAGAGCTTCTTCCATATCTTAAGGAAGATGCAGTTAAAAAAATGATAGCTGATATTGCTCCTCGTTTTGCGAATAGAAGAGGCGGATATACGAGAATAATTAAGCTTGGAAGGCGGTTTGGTGATAATGCATCAGTTGTTGTGCTTGAATGGGTGGAATTAGGTAGCTTAGATAAAGAATTAAGTGTTAAAACCAGTAAAAAGCATGATGCAAAAGCGGTAGTTGTCAAAGATAGCGCTGCCAGTGTAAAATCGAAAAAATCTAAGATAGATGAGTCTAAAAAGCCCAAAGCTGAAAAGCGGAAAGAATCTAAAAAGACAAAACCAACTAAAAGAACAAGAAAGGAAAATAAAGAAAAATAATGAAAGGTACGGCATCAACTAAAGCAAGTCAAATATTAAGAGTATGGCATCTTCGTGACGCGAAGGACAAAACCTTAGGTCGTTTTGCGACAGATGTTGCGGTACTTCTTATGGGTAAAGGTAAGCCATATTTTGTTAGAAACCTTGATTGTGGAGATTATGTAGTTGTAACAAGCGCAAAGGGAGTAAAAGTTACCGGTAAAAAAGAAACGCAGAAAGTGTATGCAAGGCATTCCGGATATCCTGGAGGATTTAAATCAGAAACACTTAAGGAATTACGGCAAAGAAAGCCTGAAGATGTTATAAGAAGCGCTGTAAAAGGAATGCTTCCTCGTAATAGATTGGGTGCATCTATGATGAAACGTCTTTTTATATTCGCCGATGAAGAGCACGGATATAAAGATAAGTTTAAAAATTAAAAATAAAAAGTTGCTTATATTTTTGAGATTTACTTTTTAAATTTTCATTTTTACATATGGCAGATAAAATAATAACTAGGAATAAAAAAGAACAGAAAATAGACTATGTATTCGCTGTGGGTAGGCGAAAACAGGCAGTCGCAAGGGTTAGGCTGTATGAGGCAATTAAAGCTGATGCTGTATGGGGTGGCCTAGAAGTAAAGAAGGGAGAGATCTTAGTTAATAAAAAATCTATAAGTGAGTATTTTCCTGGTGATATTTATAAGAGAATTTATACTGAGCCTTTGAGAGTGGCGAATGCTTTAAATAAATACGCATTTACTATACAGGTAACAGGCGGGGGGCCAGCAGGTCAACTTGATGCGGTAGTGGCAGGGATTTCCAATGCGCTTTCTAAGCTTGATTCGGAGAGCTATCGTCCGGTGCTTAAGAAAAAGGGATTTCTTACCCGTGATGCCAGAGTCAGAGAACGGAGAAAAGTCGGAACAGGCGGCAAAGCTAGAAGAAAGAAGCAGTCACCAAAGCGTTAAACTTCTACAGTCTCTCCTGTTTCCATTAATTTAAAATCTATATTTGACTCCTTAAGATAATCTTTTGCACGTTGATGCAATCCTCTTCTTACTTCTTCTTTCCAATGCCAATCATGGATAGGTATAACTGTCTTTGGACCTAACTCCTCAGCGAGTTTTATAGCTCTGGCGAATGAACCCCATGGTGCTTGAATAGGAAGCGCAAGTATAGGAGAGGTATTGCGAACATGGTGTGAGTCTCCAGGGTTAGTCAACATGTTAAAAAGAGTAAATTGAGTATTTTCAGGCGGTACAGATAATACGACGTCTTCATGCGGCACTGATTCAGCATGAATGAAGTCTGGGGTGTTAGTAGATGCATTAATATTTTCAGTTTTAAGTAAAGTCACTACAGAACTATTACTTATAATTTCCACATTCGGGAATCGGTTTATTAGCTCACGTAAAAAAGGTATCGACATGTGATCGGTATGTTCATGTGTAATAAGTATATAATCAAGTATTGGAGTATTTTGTATGTCAAATACTTTTCCGTTATAAGTATATTCGCCTGGATCGAAAAGTATAGTAGTATCCTGTTCTTGTATAAATAAGCATGAATGAAGGTATTTGGTTATTTTCATTTTGTTCGCAAGCCCTAGAAATCCTTATCAGGAAACGGCTTTTTTAGTTTGAGATTGAATAACACCCGTAATATTCTTTATAAGAGCGCCAATTAGCATGAGGCATATTATAAAGACTGCTAGCCAGCCAATTATTGGGATGATAAATAGTATGAAAAAGCTAGCGGATCCTACAATGGCTGCTTTCCAGTTAAGTATATATTCTTTTTTCTCTCTTTTATACCAATGATGAAGTAATAGCCATCCAAAAAATACTTTTCCTAAATATATACTGGTAAATATAATTAGGCCGTAGAAAAGGAAAGCTGCAAATCCAAGCCAAATAAAGAAAAAAAGGAAAATGCTAAGTAGAGGCCAGAAGAAGAGAAAAGCAAATCCCGTTCCTAGAGACATTAAAGGAGCGTTATACACTCTTTCTAGTGTATTTTTTGTAAAAACTGGAAGAATTGTTATAAGCAACAGAGATATTATGATATCGATTGCAAGTTTATAAACAGATCCGGCAGTAATTAATCCTGTTTTTTTCTGTGTATTCTTATCCTCAATCAGCCTGAAATCAGTTTTTCCTTGGACTATAGCCCCTTTTGCCATTTCGGCCTTTTTTGTGGCTTTATATCTTAGATCCCCTTTTATATTTGCTTTATTTCCCAGAGTAAGTGTGCCGACTTCGCCTTCGAGGTGTCCTCCGACATTAGCATTTATGGTGGCTTCTCCTCCACTTATATATATTTTTCCTTTTACAGGACCATTTATCTGTATATCTCCTCCAAAAATAAGTAAATCTCCGCTAATGGATGCTGTGTCTGTGATACGTATATTTCCACCGGCAATTAATGCGTCATTTTTGACCTCCCCGCTTATAACAACATTTCCACCGGCAACTCTAAGAGTATTGCCTACATTTGAGCGGATGAATAAATCACCGCCTGCTGCCATTAAGCTGCCTGTAACATCTCCATTTATCGTTACAGTTCCGGCAGCCACGGTTAAGTCATTTTCTACATTAGCATCAGTAGTTACCGTGCTCCCAAAAAGATACAGGTCTTTTAAGTCAGTTCTATCCTCAGCTAAATATACACTTTCTCCGGATTCAATAGATGCGGCAAATGTTTGAGGGATAAAAATATTAGCTAATAGAATAAACACAAAAATTTTGAAACTTAATATTCTTCCAACACTCATATTTCGTGCTTTTACTCTACTATTATCATTTCTTTTCGTCAAGCTTTTCGGATGTAGGAAATTCCTCGCGTGAAGATCCCAGTTCTCCAACTGCTTTTGTTAAATCATCTGATTGTACATGCGTAAGCTCCATGTTTTCCCGCGCGATAACAATTAATCCCTGTAGTACTCGTCTTGCTTCAAGGGCTTCATCTCTTTTGAGAAATGCTACGATAATCGGGAGAGCTTGGTAGTTTTTATCAATTATTGTCAGTTTTCCGAAAAATAGACTGGTTTCAGCTTGAACTGTAGCAATATCTTTAATAAGTATAGATCTTACCTGCTTAGAAAAGAAAAATAATTGGCTGACAAGGCTCACTTTTTCCTCAGTGATTATAATCTTATCCGGAAAAAGTGTGAAAGGGAAAACTGTGCTAACAGTTAGGAGTACACTCTCAGTTTCAATAAGTTTTTGTATTTTATTCATTGATTGCGCACTATTTTTATGTCTGAGTAAGTCTTTTTTAGTAACAATCACTGATTCTGTCTGCATAATAATGTAATTATAGAGTCTTAAGAATAAAGATGTGTAAGAAGTACTATCATTTTAGGAGGTTTAGTCCAGTATTATTATCTTTCACTCTTTGCAGATTAGTTGGGAGGGGGTAAAGTATGACTTCGCATGTTGCAGAGATAATCAGTTTTTTTATATGTCCACCAATAACAGATAAATCTTTTCTTGAAAGCGTTCCATGTAAATGGATGAGAGGTTCCCTGTTAAGCATCGAAATATTACCGCTTAGGCTAACTATTTCCAGATTCTCTTGAAGGAGGTGGTCTTCAAACGATTTTTGATCGAGATTATAGTAGGATAATATAAGTTCTTTAGCAGAGCCAATCGCATTTATATATCCTCCCGTTAGTGAGTTTTTCCTGACATAATCTGTCAGACAAGTGATCAATTCATCATCCTTATCCAAGCGAATTACATGTATATTTTTGTCATTATAAATTACCTTCATAGTTTAATCTTTCTATATGATAAGTTAATAATCGTTAATTATTTCCCGGGCAAAAAGATAACCCCACATAAGTGTTACAGGCATAAAATTATGAAATTTTTGAATATCAAGATTAGTATTTACGATTGAAAGTTTTCCTATCATCCGTTTGGTTACCATATAGCTTAGGAAAATATCCATAACCTGATTTATGGGTGGGAAGACCTTCACGCCTTCTGTTAGTTCTTTCATGACATTATTTTTCGCTATGCGTAGCCTAGTTTGCTCTAGTGAGATAATATAAGGCCTATGATTATTTATTATAGAGCGGTACTTTGTGTAGATTTGGATACCGCAAATTATAGAAAAATAAAAAAGCGAATATAAATGAGATTTATATATTTTCCTGAGAGGCGGAATGGGTGTAAAATGAAGCTGCGTAAAGGCAGCAGCCACAGGTCTTATGTGTAAAAGCATTTCTTCAGGTGGGATAAACTTGGAAAAAGCGCTGTCACTAGTGAACTGAGACATTGACAGAATCACTTCTTCCAAAATTCGCATTGCGATAGCTTCGACTTCTGAATTTCTTAGCTCCGGTAGATCAGGCAGGCTTTTCATAAAATGTAGATAAATTTTATCCTGCCTGGCTTTTAGTATAAATGAGGATTCAATTAACCGCAACAATAAAAACGGGAAGAATTATCTTTATTTGATTTCCAGAAGCTCTACCTCAAATGTGAGTGTTGCATTTGGAGGTATATCCGGCGGGGCACCGTTTATTCCATAGCCCAGATCAGGTGGAATAACAAGCTTTCTTTTCCCTCCTGCCTTCATTCCGGGGATTCCCTGATCCCAGCCTTTAATCACTGAGCCTATTCCGATAGTAGTCTCAAAAGGCGTATTACGCTTATAAGAGCTGTCAAATTCCGTCCCGTCCTCAAGTGTTCCTTTATAATGCATAACTACAGTATCTCCAGCCTTTACTGCCTGTCCTTCGCCCAATTTGGTGTCTATTATTTGAAGATCTTTAGTAGCTTTTGGAGAAGGAGTAGGAGAAGGTTTTAAATCCTTTAGAGTAAATTCTCCTGGGGAAATCATTATAAGAAATTCAGCGATTATAAAAACTAGTACTATCAGAATAATAATTCTTTTTTTCATGGTATTGGCATTATATCAGAAAACTAGTGCTTCATGACTTTGAAAGCCAGTAGAAATATACCATCCATAAGAAGCGGTATAGAAAGATATAGGCAGGCCATCTTGAAAAGATGTATTATAAATGGTTTTTGGGCAAATTCGTTTAAGGAGACTCTGATGCCGAGTAAATACAGCGCTGAAATTATAATTGAAGTTATAAGAATCAGAGCAAGAGCGCCTTCCATAT
>CAYMDS010000040.1:0-9158 GCA_964389405.1 uncultured Gammaproteobacteria bacterium | reverse complement strand
CACAAAGTTTTATTTTAAAGATGTAGAATATGTGGGTCAATCTGTCAGTTGCGCCAAGCAGTTTAACCTTTCAGGATATGAAACGATAGTCAGGCACGGTTTTGTGTGAGGCATAAGGCCGGAATTCTGCAGGATCTCTTTATTAGTCAGCGGTTCAATCGTGACTCCTGTCTTTTCACCATAGAACTTATTAAATATTTTTATATATCTATTCGCGAAAAGTCCTTCAAGCACGCTTCCCGCATGTATGTAATCACCTAAAAAGCCGTTATGCGGTTCATCGCCAATACTCATCACATTTATATATTCATTTAAGATTTTAAATCTGCCTTGAGAGTCTAAGTTGTTAATAACTGATTTGGCGTAACTGTTTAGATTGTTATACGCAATTGAATATTTTTCAGCTAATTCCGACATTTTAGAATTTGTTTTATTAATGGCATTTGTGACACGCTTTCTTTTATTCGTGTCCGGATACCTTGATTGTATATATGGATGAAGATTCCAGTCAAAAATATTGGTTATGATAATTGGCAAAGTCCCTCCACTTGCCCCATTCACATACATTAGCGCAGTCTCTATATCAGAATTAATTTGATCAATTTTCGCAGTTATTTGTGCATCAGTCAGCATACCGTTATATATCGCTTCATAACCGTAAGGATTATAAGGAGCATAATCATTTGCGCCTATATGGATAATTATTAATTGTATTTTCCCTTGCTGTATTTGATTTCCCAGTCCGGTATGTTGGCTTTGAGAAAGAAGTGTGCCGGTAGTAGCTGCTGATCTGGCCCAATTATACTCAAATCCTTTTCTTCTCGGTTCCCCTCTGGTGTATATAGACCAATTGCCGAAGTTCAACTCTCTACTTTGGGCTAGTTGTTCTATCCAGTTTAAAGTAGTCCCGGCATATATTCCTCCTCTATTATCATCAGCCCGGTATTCGTCTGAGTTGCTGTCGCCAATTATTCCTATCCCATAACTTTGAATGATTTCATTGGCATCGGCGCGGAGATTGCTTTTGGAGGCAGTATTCATTTTTGTTGCTACCAGAATGATACTTATAATAGCTAATATAAAAACAAATATACCGAATGCATTTATAATTTTTATTTTATTTTTCATATAAAATGCAGTTTCTGCCCCGATCTCACTTAATCAAGGATTTAGAAGTAGGATTGATAAATTTAGTATTGTCGCGAAGCTGACCCAAAGTATATAGGGAATTAGTAAATAAGCTGCAGGTCTGGAAACTCTATGGAATTTGATTATAGTTATAAGAATTAAACCCCAGAGTATCAGAATATCGATTAAACCAAGCAAAGGCGAGCGAAGACCAAAAAATAGAATTGACCAGATAAAATTCAGGAAAAGCTGCAGAGCAAAAAATTGAAGGGCGTTTTTTACCTTTTCTTTCTTCACTCCTTTCTGCCATACCAGAAAAGCGGATAACCCCATTAGCATATATAGTATCGTCCAAACCGGTCCGAAAACGAAATTGGGAGGGGAAAACGGAGGTTTATTTAAGGTACTATACCACGAGGGAATGGCATTTATGGTAAAAGGAGTTGCGAGAATCCCCGCCAATTCACATACAATAACAAAAATTAATAATATTAATAAATTTTTCACTACTTAATAAATTAAAGCTTAATTTAGTATATAGTCAAGCACCTAAAATTTAATGTGACTGAGATTTCAGTACACCCGTAGGGTGTACTTTTGATTTTATAAAAATTAATGCATTTAGTATTAGAAAACTTATTAACAGGAATAAAGTATAATCTATAAGATACCAAATGAATATGAAACCTGTGGAATTACTCCAATAAAACTCAATCGGGAAGCCACTGATTGTATAGTAACTTTGACCAGGATGACAGGATGTAGGAAATTGGATTACTGATAGAGAGCCGCTATAACATGGACGTTTTACTGAATAGAACCAAGTTAAATTAAGTAAAATAAACGCAAGAACTATAGAGTAAATAAATAATCTTTTCATAATACTTAATACTATAAATAGTATTTTTTATTCTTGTATGACTTAAGTATCGATATAACCTGCCTGTAGACTATTAGAATTTATATTTTTGTTAAATAATACTCAAGTATTTAATTTAAGCCTTTCCTCTTTGCTTTTCTGATTATCCTTACAGCCCATTCATAATGACTTGATGCCGCGGAAGTAAAATATGTACCCATTGAGGTGCTTCCTGTCCAGTCATACTTCTTCTTGGTAAATAGTTCTTTGTCAGTATGGGTTTCAATAATTTTCAGAATTTGTTTATGGGTTGACTTAATGCGGGAGATAATTTCCTCCAAGTCCATATTTTTATACTCTTTATAGATTTTTTGATTAAGCTTTGGTGTTTCTTTCCATGAGTATCCCGGTGAAGGCATTTGGGGTTTTTCTCCTTTCATACCTTCGTCATACCAAATGAATAGCATATTGTGCCATTCATGCAAGTGGGAAAGAAGATCTTTAGCAGTCGATTTGCTGCAAATTTGTGAGGTAATGCAATATTTATTAGGTATGGTTTTAATCTCAGCAAATAAGCCCGCGAATGCTTCATTTGACTTATCGATAAGCTCTTGTTTTGTAGTCGGTCGGGACATTAAAGTTATTATAGCTTAAAATAAATATAAAAGTTTTTTGTTTATAAGTATTATGTTTATTAGCAAATTGGAATTTTATTAGGAGATTATCCATCGTGGACATCATACTGTCAGGGCCAAATATGCCTCTGAGAATTATAAATGCAATTATTACAAAAAGTGAGCGGAACCGAAAAACACATTTATTATCACTGCGCCAGACAGTTAAATATGTGGAAAAATATTGCAGGAATAAATTTTACAATTTCCTACAGTAGACGTCTAATTCTTTCATCGAGATACCCATGTACCCTACAGAATATGCTCTTTTACCCAAGAGGGTAGGAACAGTACATTTATAAGCCAGTGTTCTATCCCAACCAGGATCTTCAATTTCTGTTCCATAGTAAAAAACACAGTTGCCTTGTTTAATTCCCTCAAATGCAAAATGAGTAGAGCCTAGCCCAAAATACACAACATCACTTCCTTTAGAGCAATTGGAAAAATCCATAATTAATGAAGTTCCTTTCCCAGGTTCTGAAAGTTTTACGATCGTATCACTTTGTCCTTTTATGAAACCTACTTTGGGTTGTTTCAAAAACAGTGAATAAAGTGAATATAGTAGCGCAAGTAAAATAAAGATTAGTACTAATATAATTAACTTTCTTTTCACTAACAGTACTATTACAAAATAGGAGGCATTAATCAAGGAATTGTGATACTGTGCACTTGACATACCTTCAAAATGCTGGGAAGCCTGGATTCGAACCAGAATAAACAGATCCAAAGTCTGTTGTCCTACCTTTAGACGACTTCCCAATGTTAAAGTAATTATACCATCTCAAGAGCCTCCAGAGAAACCAACCTTAATCTCCCACCACATATGCGACAGTTTCAGCTAGACTGAAACTATGCGAGTCAAACCATACCTTATTATACGAACATTTAAAAAGAATGGATCTGTATCGTCAACTTCTCGTGAACTTGGTATACATCGTTCAACAGTATATCGTTGGCTTACTAAATTAAGAAAGATTAACGGTCTCCTCAGTGAGAAAGGATTAAAGAGAAAATCAACAAAACCGCAGAGAGTTTATCACTTACTAAGTACAAAAGAACAATCTGCTATCATCAAACTCAGGGAAGAAACAGGCTTCTCAGCAGTAAAGATTAAAGGCGAGCTTTCACTGCCTTTCGGTATCAATACTATCCATAGGCTATTAAAGAAAAAGGGGTTGCTTAATCGATACGGCAATTACATACGTCCTCGCTATCAGAAAACAACGCATATGCATCTAAGAAATACTACAAAGACTCCCTTTTGTTCCTGACCTTATCCAAACTGATAACGGATTAGAGTTTCAGGGGAGATTCCACGCCTTCTGTGAACAGAGAGGATTAAAACACCATCTGATTCATAAATCTACCCCTAATGAGAACGCTGTAATTGAAAGAACATTCAGAACAGATGAGGAAGAATTCTTCTTCCATATGAAGCAAATACCCAAAAGACTATGATGAACTAAGGAGTATGCTTGCTGACTTTCTCTATTGGTATAACTACAAACGTATTCATCTAGGTATCAATTTAAAAACACCGTTTGAAGTTATACGACTGTTGCAAATGTCCTGAGAGAATACGTTTATCTTGTACTTTCAGAATACAGCCACTAAAATATACTTACCTAATCCATAACCACATTTATGAAAAATCGGAGATTTTTAATATATTTATTTGCTTTTATTCCTTTATGCATCATGCTTTTTTTCTGGCTGCAAACATCCGGCAACGGACTAATGCGAAACATAGGAATATCTTTTATTAGCCTGGGAAGATTAATGGGCTTACTTGCCGTCTACTTTACGCTTATCCAATTTATCCTTCGGGCAAGAATTATGCCACTGGAAAGGATATTTGGCTATGAATGGCTAAATAAAATCCATAAAAAAAATGGCTATGTGGTATTCATATTCCTTATCCTTCATCCGATCCTACTAATATTTGGGTATTCAATTACAGGGAAAATAGATCTGCTTTCTCAGTTTATTCAATTTATTACGGTATTTGAGCATGTATGGCTGGCATTTATCGGCTGGATTATTTTTATGCTCGTCATTTTCTCATCTATCTATATTGTCCGAAATAAACTCAAGTATGAATCATGGTATCTCGTGCACATGGCTACATACATAGCCGTACTTCTAAGTTTCTTCCATCAATTATCCGTGGGTACTGATTTTATCGCAAACCCCGGGTTTTCATATTATTGGTATACGTTATATATTTTAGTATTTGGAGTTACTATATATACAAGGTTTATCTCAGTAATCTTAAGATTTAACAAATATCGCTTCTATATCGATAAAGTAGTTAAAGAAACGGACGATACTATATCCGTTTATATAAAGGGTGAGAATCTCCAAAGTTTTATTTTCGAACCCGGCCAATTTTTATTTGTTCGTTTTCTAAGTAAAGAGTATGGGAAAGAATCTCATCCCTTCTCACTCTCTTGTATCCCGAGTGAAAAATATTTACGTTTAACAGTAAAAAATGAAGGAGATTTCACGGCACGGCTACCGAAAATTAAACCGGGAACTAAGGTGCTTATTGACGGTCCGCACGGTGCATTTACTGAAAGATTTATGACGAGAAATAAAATAATCTATATAGCCGGGGGTGTAGGAATAACACCCATACGCTCACTAATTGAAAGTATAGGGGAGAGAAAAGAACAAATACTTTTTTATTCCAATAAAACTACAGCGGACGTTGTTTTTAAGAATGAACTTGATGTCCTTTCGCAAAAAAATAAATTTCCCATTTATTATGTCATAAGCCGTGATGAAAATTTTAAAGGGATAAAGGGAAGAATTGATCTTAAGCTTATTAAACAATATGTAAAAAATCTTAATGACTATGATTTCTATATCTGCGGCCCCTCCGTTATGGCAAAAAGTATTATTAAAGACTTGAAATCCGTGAGTATTTCTCCTTCCCAAATTCACTTCGAAGAATTCGCGCTTTGAAAATAGCTTTCAAAATATTTACTCGCCGCGATAGTCCACAACTGGATATCACAGCCTTTCTTATAATGCTTACCATTCTCAATATGGTATAACTCCGGATATTCTGTCTTTATATAAGGATAAATTCTTTCACAGATACTCGCGACTGATTCAAGACCGAATTTCAGAGCAGCTTGATGAATAAACGCTTGCTCAAAAGGCCAAACGGTATTTGTGTGATAATAAGTATGACGGGTTACATCTTCATCGGAAGATATAGTGTTCGTATTGAATGTCATATAACCTAAAGACGTTTCCAATACTTTCGTATTTTCAACAATACTTTCCACTCTATCTTTCGTGATATCGGTAGCGTCTAAATAATAAAGTAAATGCAAATTATCAGAACTAGTGCCGGGGAAAAAACCGTGCTGATCTACACCACTTGCAAATATACCGGATTTTTCATCAAATAAAATCGTCAGATGTCTTTTCATCTCAATAGCTACATTTTCCAAATCTCGATAACCCAGTAATCTTGACGCGCTCCTAAGCGCTCTCATATTCTGCACATGGGCAAGGGTAAAAACTGCAGGATAAACCGGTACCCCATGCTTTCTATTCGCAGCCTGCGAATCTTTCCAGTATGTAACTTTCAAAGCAAACTTTCTAGCATCTGAGAATTTCGGATCCTCTATAAAAAGATTATTCGTAAGATGCGTAAGAATATATTCCACAGCTTTTTCAAGATACATCCTCTGTCTTTTTATGAATTCAGAATCATTGGTCAAAGCAACATATACTTCATGTCCCATGATGAAAAGTGCAGTGGTGTCACATGCGTTATATTCTGTAGATAATCTATTTTGACGGACACCTGGTATCTGGTGGAAAATCTTACCAGGCTCTTCACCTGTATACGGATTTTTTTTAGTCCCTTGAAGTAGGGCTGAGAAAATCAACTGATCGCGAAGCATAAGAGCATCCTTCATAAGGATAGCTGAAAGTATGCTGTCACGAGTAAAATTATATGGATAGTGAGGAATACCAGCATTATAAAGCAGGATATTATTTAGAGGGTAAGCTAAATTGGCTAAGGCAGATACGAATAAATTCTCAGAATTACCATCGAGTAAAGGTTTATAGCTATACGTTGCAAACATATATAAAACCTGCCTGATTTAATTCATTTTAATAAATTGATGTGATTATGAAAAGTGTCAAATAATATGAAATTTGCTATAATCAGAGTCTGCGGTGGTAGTTCAGTGGTAGAATGCGTCCTTGCCAAGGACGAGGTCGCCAGTTCAAATCTGGTCCACCGCTCACATCATTTTTAGTTTTCACTTTTCACTTTTTTATTTCTTAAATCTTGCTTCCTGCTTCTTGAATCTTCTCTTATTTACTTCTTTACAAACAATTATTTTTCTTTTAGGCTATATCTATGGCCCGGAAATCCACGAAAAGCAAAAAGCCTAAAGGATTGTTTTATCACAAAAAAAGATTAATCCTCGTATTTTCTTTTCTATTGATAAGTATTTTTTCAATTCTTCTTTTACCCTCAAAACCAAAAAATAATCCGGACTGCGCAAACAGTATAAGCTGTATTTCTGATCTTTCCGGTCAGTACACAGATGATAATATAGGAGAGTTTGAAGGTAAAAAAATTGCCGGTCCGCCCATAGCGGACAGGCCATACCGGATAATAGCAAATAATGTTCTGGGCGATACTACTGGAGATAGTAAGCGAATCTATGTCGACTTAAGCAAGCAAAAACTATATGCTTTTGAAAATAATGCACTCATTTACGAGTTTTCGGTATCTTCGGGAAAACCCTGGACTCCAACGCCTACCGGTGATTTTCGTATCTGGATAAAGCTTCGATACACGCGAATGCAAGGGGGATCGGGAGCCAACTACTATAATTTGCCGAATGTTCCGTATACTATGTTTTTTTATAACGATAAAGTCCCTAAATATAAAGGGTACGGAATTCATGGGGCATACTGGCATAATAACTTCGGACATCCTATGAGTCATGGGTGTGTAAATATGCGAGAAGGGGATGTCGCGAAGCTTTATGAATGGGCGAATCCACCTACGACCAAAAACGTCACACATGCGACTAAAGAATCCCCGGGAACCCTTATTACGATATACGGAAGTACACCGCAATAATAGTAATTTCAAATGTCAAATATCCAATATCAAATGACAAATGAACACACACTCATACGATATTCATGAAAGAATTTTTAACTTTATTTTAGATGTCATAAAGTTTCTAAATAAAGTTCCCAAAACACCAAGTAATTTAATATTTATTGGGCAATGCACAAGGTCAGTAACCTCAATGGGCGCAAATGATCAAGAAGCTGATGGCGCATTAACTACCAAAGATTTTCTTCATGGATTTACAATAGTTCGAAAAGAAGCTAAAGAGACTGTCTTTTGGTTAAGATTAATTGGAAAGACAAATCCAACATTGGAAAATGAAGTTTTAAAATTAATCAAAGAAGGCAGCGAGATTATTGCAATCGTAAGCTCAATTATTATAAGTACTTCCAAAAAATCTAAAACAAAATTTTGACATTTGATATTTGTCATTGGTACTTATTTGACATTCCTACAGGCAGTAGCCTTTCTCGCATGCTGCTTGAAGTGTGCCCGAAGTATTGCCACCATAATAGCGTAGTCCCGGCATGACACCGCCATGCTTGGCCAAATAATTCGCGGCACCGTGTATAGCATCTACAGCATTATTTATGTCTGAATACCCATCTCCGTTTCCATCTACACCATACACACTCCAGGTACCAGGCATAAACTGCATAGGGCCCTGAGCTCCTGACCCCTGTCCGTTATAAATTGCGCCATCACGAAGACCAGTTTCAGTTAGATGAAGTCCATACAGAACCTGCCACGGGACTCCATATTTTTCCCCAGCCTGTTTATATACCTCATCATATGTGGTAGCTTGACTTATTTGAGCTTTTTGTGGGGCAGATACTATAGACGAAGCATTTATAGCTACCGTCTCGCTAGTAGGTTTTATTTCAGTCTCTGTAATACCGGCTCCGACAAATGCTAAATTGGGATCAATTTTGCTTTGCTGAGGACTTTTTAGCAGCCTAGCCATAAGCTCATTATCTATATCTTCAATTCTTTCCTGTGCATTTTTCTTGACTATCACTTTCGTACCTATTTCTATAATACTTGGGTTTAGGATGTCTGGATTGTCATTCCAAAGATTAGTCCAATATTCAGGATTTTTATAATAAATCTCAGCGATTTCGGTCAAAGTTTCACCTTTTTTAACCGCATGATTTATAACCTGTGATTTTTCATTTTCAGGTTTGGTGTGAGTTTTTGAAGAAAGCTGGAGAAAAGGCGAGATTAAGCCTAAACACATAGCTGCCAAAGTGGCAATTATAATGAATTTTCCCATAAAATAAGGCTATCGTATGATAGCCGCAAAGGAATTGAATGATAACTTAAAAAGCAGGATTTGTCAACCAAATCGAACCTAATGCTTACACAATTCTTACCA
>CAYMDS010000039.1:0-9298 GCA_964389405.1 uncultured Gammaproteobacteria bacterium | reverse complement strand
AAAACAAAAAAATTGTTTTTGCCTATTATAACACAGAATGAAGTAGAGAAAAAAACAACGCTTAAATCAGACCAGGGAGTAACCGTTGCCTCTATGAGAAAGCAGGTAGGGGAAATGGCTCGTGTAAAAGCTCTATACGGTGAGAGTGAAGAGGCTACAGATCCCAAATCTATACTGAAAGTTACTGATTTTAGTTTACTAAATATTTCAAATACAGAAATTACGAAGGAGTGGATTGATAATTTTTGGCGTGTTTATATATCTGAAATAAAACAGTATAATCATACAATAGCCGGAGTTTTAAGAAGTTGTCGGATAGCTAAATTTGATAAGGAAAACTTTATTATCGAAACAGCTTATGAATTTCATAGGGACAGATTAAATGAGGGGAAAACGCGGGAAGTACTTGAAAGTGTTTGTAAGACACTTACGGGTAGTGTTGTGAGAGTGGAAGTGGTGTTAAAAGTTACATAAAGTTAAAACATTTGGAATATAGATTCAAGATTCAGGAATCATGAATATTAGCTACTGCGATTCATTCTTACTTCTTGCTTCTTGAATCATGATTCTGTTTACTTGAGAGGGGGTGTTAATTAAGATATGTTTAATCCATTAGGACAATTAGGTGAGCTTAAGAAGATGCGCGATCAAGCCATGCAAATACAGCGGCTTTTACAAGCTAAAGAGATAGTGGTTGAGAAAAGAAACGTGCGTGTAGTCGTAACCGGAGACCAGAAAATAAAGGAATTGGAAACGAATGATGCCGGTGATAATGAAATTAAAGATGCCGTGAACGAGGCGATGAAAAAATCACAGGAGATTGCCGCGAAAGAACTCGCATCTATGAGTGGTGGGCTTGGCGGATTACTGGGAGGAATGAAATAAAATGAAAATATTTTCTGGCAGCTCTAATAATACACTGGCTGAAAAGGTTGCTAAGCTTTTGGAGTTGCCTCTTTCTCAAATTGAAAATTTCATTTTTCCTGATGGAGAAAGAAGAATTCAGATTCAGGAGAATGTGGTAGATATTGACGCGGTGATAATCCAAAGCACGAATACACCTGTCGACAATAATTATATTGAGCTTTTCCTAATTCTTGACGGCTTGAAAAGAAGCGGTGCAAGGAGTTTGACTGTGATAATGCCGTATATGGGTTATATGCGCCAAGATCATGTCTTTCGGGATGGGGAAGCGGTATCGCTTTCGGTAATGGTACACATACTTGAGACATTAGGAGTGAATCGCTTCATTACTTGTGATCCTCATACCATAAAATTGCCAGAATTTTTCAAAATACCAGCTAGTAACTTATCAGCACTTCCTATATTTGCAAAGTATATAAAGAGAAAATGGGATATGAAGGACACTGTTTTGGTTTCTCCCGATATGGGTGGACTTAGGCGTATCAAGCAAATGTCTGAAAATCTTGAAGGCATGGACTGGATAGCTACAGTAAAAGATCGAGATTTGGATACGGGAAGCATTGTTATCAACAAATTTGAGGGGCCTCTTGCTGTAGCGGCGTTGAAAGATAAAAGGGTAATCGTGATTGATGATATGATCTCAAGCGGTAAAACAATTGCAGAGTGCGCTTCATTTCTTAAGACGCATGGGGTAAAAGATATTCATGTTTTTGTAAGCCATGCCATCTTTTCAAAAGATGCACCTATGCTCTTGCAAGATTCTGAGGCAGATTCAGTATTCGTTACTGATTCGGTATGGGTACCGGAGGAGAAAAGATTTGAGAAGCTTGAAATATTATCGATTGCAGAAATGATAGCGGAAGAACTGCGTTCTTAGATCAAATATCAAAAATTAAATCTCAAAAATACAAATTAAAATTTAAAAACCTAGCTTCACCTTTTATTTTCTATGCGTATTCCTAAAGCCATCCAAAATGTTATCGAATCGTTTGAAAAGTTGCCAGGTATTGGTCCTAAAAGCGCTCAAAGGCTGACTTTTTATCTTTTGCATGTTCCGCAGCATGAGTTGGATCGATTCGCCCACTCCTTACAAAATTTGAAAACAAACACAAAGATTTGCTCTATTTGTTATTCTGTGGATGAAACTGATCCTTGCAGTATTTGTACGGATTCTTCTCGTGATAAAGGTACGATATGTGTATTAGAGCAGCCTTTGGATGTTTTGGCTTTAGAGCGATCGGGGAAATATAAAGGAGTATATCATGTATTACACGGAAAAATTGATCCTTTGAATAATATCGGACCGGATGAAATATTTATCAAGCAATTGCTAGAGAGAGTCAGAGAGTCAGAGAGTCAGAGAGTCAGAGAAATTATATTGGCGACGAATCCTACTATGGAGGGGGATGCGACAGCGATGTATATCGCGAAGCAATTGAGAGTTGAGAATGGACCTGCCTCGCCGGCAGACAGGGAGTTGAGAATTTCTAGGATCGGGAGGGGGTTGCCGATTGGGGCGGATATTGAGTACGCAGACAGCGGCACACTTGACCGTGCAATGGAAGGTAGATCCGAGTATTAAGCATACGCAAAGTTCATTCCTCGCATTTAGAGATTTTTTATACTAATATAAAATTATGCCAAACAACCATTTTAATGCTGAAGAGATGCTTGAAGCCGGTGTTAGCGCTGTTAAAAAGCAGGTTACATCTCAAGTTAGTGCTACAGGAAATACTGTAAGTAGCCAACTAGGATCAAATCCAACACAACCGTCACCTGAGAGTTTGAACTCGCAAACCGGTACTACTCAAAGCACCCAAAGTCAGGATCAGACGACAAAAGATTTTGTGAAAGATTTATACGGAGCTTCTGACCAAATACCCAATCAGGCCGGATCAACTGGTAATTCAAGCAATAATCAGCAAAACTCAACCCTTACTTTACAGGGTAAAAGCATAGATCAACCGAAAACTCCAGAGGAGGCGGAGAAACTTGCTAAAGCGAGAAAAAGTTTGATGGAACAACATATGTCGACTTATTATAAACCGACATTTGAGTCACCCCAAAGACCACAAGAGGATACGGCCGAAAAGCTTGATCGGGAAAAACAGGAAGAAGAAGCTAAAAAAATGCAGGAATTACAAGAAGAGAAGAAGAAAGAAGAAGTACCCATGGCTATAAGGATGAGTTCGCAAAAAGCCGAGAAGTTTCGGGGAGCATCAGGGTAAATAAGCATCTAGTATTAAGTAGTAAGTATTATGTATAATTAGCCATGTTTGTAGTCAATATCTACTTGCTACATACTACTTTATACTTACTACTATGTTAAGAATATACAATTCATTGACTCGCCAGATTGAAGAATTTAAACCTTTAAACCCACACCAAGTCGGTATGTATACTTGCGGGCCGACAGTATATTCATTTGCCCATATTGGCAATTTCAGAACATACAATACATCAGATTTACTGCTTCGTACTCTAAAAATAAATGGATTTGATGTCAGATACGTTATGAATTTGACTGACGTTGGACATCTTACAGGTGATAATTTAGGAGACGCGGATACAGGTGAAGACAGGATGGAGAAAACAGCTAAGATTGAAGGCAAAACCGCCTGGGAAGTAGCACGATTCTACGCAAAAGCTTTCTTTGAAGATTACAAGATGCTGAATTTAACGCAACCTGAATTATTTTCTAAAGCTACAGAACATATTAAAGAGCAGATTGAACTTGTAGAACTGCTGGAAGGAAAAGGTTTTACATATGAAACGTCTGATGGAGTATATTTTGATACCTCGAAATTTAAAAACTATGGAAAACTTTCTGACCTTGATGAAATAAAAGAAGGGGCACGTGTTGAAATAAATCCTGAAAAGAGGAATGCTCGCGACTTTGCTTTATGGAAATTTAGTTATCCAAATGGAGCATCACGTCCCGCCGAAGGCTTAGGCGAGGCGAGACAAATGGAGTGGGATAGTCCCTGGGGTTTAGGGTTCCCGGGCTGGCATATCGAATGTTCTGCGATGAGCATGAAATATTTGGGGGAGACTTTTGATATTCATTGCGGTGGAATTGATCTTAAAGAAACACATCACCCAAATGAGATAGCGCAAGCAGAGGCTGCTACCGGTAAGAAGTTTGTTAATTACTGGCTTCATGGGTCGTTTATGTTAGTAAGTGGTGAGAAAATGAGTAAAAGTAAAAAAAATATTTATAGAGTGTATGATTTGCAAAATCAGGGATATGACCCTTTAGCCCTGCGTTATCTTTATTTACAGACTCATTACAGACAGGAGATGAATTTTACTTTCGCGTCTTTGGATGCTGCACAAAACGCACTTTCCCGTTTACGGGATGTTTTATCTGAATGGGATGATCCGCATGGTAATCTTCCCGAGTTTCATAATAAATTCCTAGATGCTTTGAATAATGATTTAAATTTGCCTGAAGCGTTGTCTGTTATGTGGGAAATGGTCAAATCTGACAACCCGACTCATGCGAAGTCAGCAGCCCTTCTTAAAATGGATGAGGTGTTGGGGCTTGATTTGAGAAACTGGCGGGAAAATAATCGTCAGATTACTATAGATTCTTTACCGCAAGATGTCCAAGCTTTGATAAAAGAAAGAGAAGGGTATAGAAGAAATAAGCAGTATACTAAAGCCGATCATTTACGAAATAAAATTAAAAAATTGGGCTACGATATTTTGGATGCGAAGGACGGGTATAAGATTAAAAAGGTTTAAATGTTTATAAGAGAGAAATCCCTCCCCAGCCTCCCTTTATAAAAGGGAGGAGTTATATTTCAACTAAGGCGTAAGGTTTTCCCGGACTTGTTTTTTGCATCAGAGGATACGCGCAATTATACACCGCTATTCCTTTGTCAGTTTTGCCTTTAGGGTAACCGAAATGGGAATGTCCATGAAATACTGCTGATATCGGATACCTGTCTATAACTTCTTCCAACCTGGTGGAGCCTAAAAATGGATATAGCTCCGGCAATTCACCATGGAGAGTTTCTCTGATAGGTGAGAAATGGAGGAGTACAATCATTTTTGCGAGGTCTGCTGTTCTCATCAGGCGATTAATACCATTTTCCAATTGCTGTACTTCACCTGCTATCGCATCATAGAATGCTTTTTGCTCAGTTTCTCCGAATCTTCCCCACATACTGGGCCTGAATCCGCCCCCGAATCCCTTAGCTCCTGTAAATCCATATTTCCTACCTTCCTTTTCTAAGATATGCTCGGTGCCATAAAGCACTGTTACTCCACTTTTTTGAAGAAGTTGTGTGATGTCTGACTGCTTATCACTTTCATAATCATGATTTCCTAGAACTGCAATTTTGGGGATAGTCGCTGATTGTAATTCTTTTACGAGTACCTCAGCCTCAGAAATTAAACCCAAATCTGTCAGATCTCCACAAAGAATTAGTAAATCTGCGTTTTTACTGACTTCCTCAAAAAGTGATTGATACATTCCTCTTGAGGTTTCTTTAACATGAAGATCACCTAATGCTGCAATTTTTAGTTTATGGTTATTTTGATTCATTTATAATCTGTTGATATATTATTTTAATTTTAGTTAATAGTTCAGATTTTAGAATTCAGAGTTAAATTAAGAATTTATATTTTCTATCAATTCTGAATTTTGAATTATTAATTTTAAATTCTACTGCATATTCGTTATCGGTTTAAATCCCCATAAAGATACTCCTACTTGATAGTCCGAAGATAAAAGTAATCCTCTTGTGATTTTTTCTTTAGTCGGCGGATGCGATATTCTATCTTCAAGTTTTACTACCAGCCGTTCAATCACCCAGTTGGGGATCACTTTTCTTTCTGATGGATACACGAAAAGAAATTGTAGGATATGTTTCATCAGTAGTTCCCAATGTGGGTTCATTTTTAAGAGAAGAGTTTCCCAGTCTAGATTTTCCCCTTGTTTGAGGATAAGATGTACTACATCTCCGCTATCATCTCTATGTCTATTCTGGACATAGCATTTGGATCTAATCATATCTTCCACAGGTTCAAGAAGTACCTTATGACCAAGAGTCATGCCTGGTTTTGCACGTTTAAACCATGAGTGTTCTACTTTATATAATCCATTTCTTTCCCCGAAAATAAGATCTGTATAATAACCTTTATCATCATAAACTTTCGCAAGCCATTGCAGCTCAATTTCGGCAAGCTCCGGCCTGTAGCCTGACTCCGTTAAAGTTTTAAGAACTGTAGGATGAGACTCAAAGGGAATTTTTATATCTATGTCACCGGTAGGCCGTTGAATACCTGTATACTCATTAAAGGCGAAAGTTCCGCCTATCATAAATTCCACCTTCTTTTTTAGGAGGACGCCAATTAATTTATCGTAAAATTTTTCCGCTTCGATTTTTTTCTTTCCGGATAGGGCGTTTGACATATAGCTCATCAGTTTAAGCAAAACTCATGAAGGAAAGGTGAGGAATATGTAAGAGAAGTGAAATATATTGCAGAGTTTTTCTTACTATATTTTAACAAACATGCATTATAGTTATATCAGGGTAAACTTCTGTTCGGGCCCCGGCAACTACAGATTAATACGAATTTTTCATTCTTTATATAGTTATTAGTACTAGTTCGTATGATGAGTATAGCTGGGAAGGTTACTTTCAAATTCGAATTTATACGAATAAATATGCAGAGAGATATATTATTTGTATTAATTTGTTTAAAATTTGTAGAAATTAGTATATGAAGAAGATTGTAGTGGTGGATGACGAGAGAAGTATACTTGAGGCATTGGAGTTTATGCTTTCTGAGGAAGGATATGCCGTAAAAACAGCCTCACATGGAAATGAACTTTTGCGTTTAACGAGTGAAAAGCCCGATCTTATAGTTTTAGATCTTTTGATATCAGGCGAGGATGGCAGGCAGTTATGTCGTATGCTAAAAACGCGGGAAGATACGAAAGACATACCTGTAATTATGATCTCAGCCCATCCTAATGCGCAACATTTCATAAAAGAATGCGGAGCGGATGATTTCCTGCCGAAGCCGTTTGATATGCATGAATTTTTAACCGTAATTTCCAAGTACTGCAATAAACCCCTTAACTAACTCCACGAAATATCATTGACAAGGAAATCAGTATAAAAGAGAATGGTTCTATGACAGATAATCCTCTTCTGATGTTTCTAAAAAATGCGTATGTAAAATTTCTTGATGCATCACAGTTTATTCTTTTTTTCGTAGCGATAGTTCTTATCGGATATATGTTTGTGATTCAACCACATGAAGTAAGCGGTTCGTCTATGTATCCTACCTTTAAAAATAAAGATTTTTTACTAAGTTATATACTTGATGTCCAGCTTAGTGGCATTACAAATAGTAGAATTCGCGGTATTCGTCATGGAGATGTAGTGGTGTTTCATTCTCCAGTTGAAGAAGATAAGCTCTATATCAAAAGGGTAATTGGTTTACCAGGGGACCGGATAAAACTTGAGAATGGAGCGGTATACTTTAATGGAGAAAAACTTGATGAAAGTGAATATCTAGATTCAAGTGTAGCTACGTTTGGCGGGTCTTTTTTACAGGACGGATCAGAAGTAATTGTCGAGCCTGAAACATACTTCGTGATGGGAGATAACAGGCCGTATAGTTCAGACTCCCGTGCATGGGGAATGCTTTCCTCCAACAAACTTATAGGAAGGAGTATGCTTCGTTTTTACCCTCCGCAGGCATTTAAATTTGTCTCTCGAGATCCTTATAAATAAATATGAATTTACTGACAAAGTTGAATGAAGATATTGAAAAGCAGACAAGTCCTGAGCAAAATTTATTAAGAATTTTTTCGAGACAGGAAAGGAGATGTAGATACCTTGCAAATATAATTCTTTATAGTTAGACTAGATCTAATCGGGTATGAATTATTCAAAAAGTTCTTTAATTCTTAACGAGTCTCCTCATATAGAGCTTTCGGAGCATGACAGAAGGCGAAATATATTTATCACGGGTTTACCCTCGACAGGAGTCAGTACTTATACTACAGGTCTTATTTTCCAGGACATCGATAATAGGCTTGGGACAATCATTCTTGATCCCTACGGCTATCTATCGACAAAAATACTAAGTCAGATGAGTCAGGTTCAGCTTGAAAAAACCGCATATTTTGACTTAGGGAATATAGATTATCCAATCGGATTGAATCTATTTCAGGCAAAAAAAGATGATGACAAAAGAGAAATCGCAAATACTGTAATTGATTTGATATACGCGCTTTATGATCCAACCAGAACAGGAATAATAGGACCAAGATTTGATCACGCAGTGAGGAATGCCGTATTGACGGTATTACATGATGAGCAGAGCGGTTTTATAGAACTTGTTAGGTGTCTTACTGACAAAGCTTATGTCGATAAATTACTTCCGAAAATTTCTGACTTAACGATTAAGAATTATTGGACGAAACAGATAGCGAATACATCTGATTTTCATAAATCTGAAGTTTTGGATTATATAGTATCGAAATTCGGGAGGTTTGTTACAGATCCGAAGATCAGAAACATCGTAAATCAAACAGAATCGGGACTTGATTTTGACAATCTATTAAATGATAAGAAGTTAATCATTTTTGATTTCGGTAAGTTTATAAACGATTTTGAAGCTTTAAAGATTTTGAGTGAAGTAATTCTCACAAAACTTAGTTTATCCTTAAAAAGAGTAAATAGAGAAAATGACGTATCTTTATATGTCGATGAAGTTGATTTGTTTTCAAGCAGTAAGCTTGCTGAACTTTTACGATATAGTAATAATTACCGTATTAATTTATCGTTTATAACTCAAAGAGCGGCAGAGCTTGAGACGAATTTACGAAATGAACTACTGCGCTCCGGTACTGTAATTGCCTTTAGATTAAGCAGTAATGACGCGAAAGTACTGGCACCTGAATTCCACAAAAATATTTCTATCGACCATCTATGTATGCTTAATAAGTATCACATGGTTATAAAAACCTTAAAAAACGGAAACCCGGTGATTTATGAAGAAATAAATAATGAAAAAGGGGACTATAAAGAACTAAGTAAGAGTATGAAAGAACTGGAAGAGTTAAAGCTCGAGAAAACTAAAGTATACGGCAGACCTCATCTCGCTGTTGAGGCAGAAATCGCCAAGCGAATGGCTTAGCCCCTCTAAATACCTGCATAATATTGGTAGCTATCCTTGTATCTGTTTTTTGTAAGCTTTTGATATAGTACACCTTAGAGGTGTCTTAGCTAAGACACGTCGGTAATTTATTATACTTCCTCAAAGATTAAATGTTTGATTGCATCGAGCTGGCGTTGATAATCTGCTTGCTCAAGGATAAATGATTTATATTCATTTGTATTCTTAA
>CAYMDS010000038.1:0-10060 GCA_964389405.1 uncultured Gammaproteobacteria bacterium | reverse complement strand
AAGAAATAGCAACTATCCAAATGCAATTAAGGTTTGGAAAGAGGGATCAGTAAAGAACACTTCAAAATCTCCATTTTACAAAAAAAATCTTGCGCTTTTATATACATTCATTCTTTCCATTGAAGATAATAATGAACATCTTAAAGAATCGCTTGAGTTATGGGATGAAGTTATTAAGTCGGAAAGATTTTGGGATTTATATATAAAAGTATACGCATTGAACGATAGCCTTAATACGAGCTCAGAAGTTATCCATGACTTCAAAAAACAAGTTTCTACATATCTCTCAGATATCTATACAGAATTAAGCCAAAAGAAAGGTAGTAACTATATTGCCGAGTTCAATAAGCTTTTTGGTGTAAAGGGAAAAAGTCTTGAAAAAAATGTTCTTAACCCAATTTATAACACTATTAATGATACAGTTGAGGAACTAGAGGCTATGAATATTAGTGAGGATGGCATAGTAGATGATGATGAAATAAAAAAAGTAAAATCCCTAATTAAGAAGCTTCAAGAAGAATTAAATAGGATAATTGATCTAGGCTTATACGAAGATAGTCAGACAAAACTAATTCGGGATAGAGCTGCAACTGCCTTACGAAAAACTGTGTTAGATATTTACAATAATTTGAGAGAAACAGATAAATCTATTGCACTATTAAATATTGCATTAAATATAAGCGGAACAGCTAGTTTAGCTCACAAGATAGAAGATGATATAAAAACAATAGAAAAAAATAAAAAAAATGATGAGATTGTTGAACCAATCTTAGAGCTCATTAAAGAAGAAAAGGTAGAAGAAGCATTGCGATTAATAAAAAGAGGTGAAAAAGAAAGTCACAGCAATAGTGATTTACGAGAGTTCTACGCATATCACAAAAAAATGTGTATCTCTACTCTTGCAGCTGAAAAATATAAACTAGCTCATGAGAAATTTAGTGATAAGAAATTTGATGAATCAAAATTTATATTTAACGAACTAAGAGAATTACTTGAGGATAATATTGATTTATATGACTTTGATAAAGATGGCTTAGACAGTCTAATTGATAAAGTGAAGGCTAGAATCGTAGGAGTGAATGCATCAAATCTAAGTGAAGTTGATGAATTAAGAGATCAAATAAGGAAGATGGCTAATGAAAAATTTGAAGAACAGTACGAATCCCCTGTACTTATCTTCTTAATCGACGCTTATATTTATACTCTGCTAGCTGACTATATTAAAGAAATCAGAAATAAAGCTAATATAGCTAATGTTTTATATTGGGTAGCTGTTATCGTATTCTTTTGGCAATGGTGGTTAGGGTTATTAATATTCGCAGGAGCATGGATATATAAGAATAAAAGTTAATATATAGTTATGGCAAATAAACGTTTAGATTTTGACTTAGATTTTCTTGATAAGAAGGAAGTGAAAAATCAAAATAATAGAGTTGATCATAAAAGTAAAAGCTATGCAGGTAATACAACTGAGCACAAAGGGAATAGTGGAGATAATAACTGGAAAACGATTTTAATTGTCTTAGGAGTAATTTTTGGATTCATTTTCTTAGTTTTTGGTTCTTCCTCAAATGATTCAGTTAATGACGATACTGTTGCCGTTGGAGATTATCTTTGTTCGTCCGCCATTGCCTTACAGGCAGATAATATTAGTCCTGATGACACAATATTTGAAGAACTAGAAACAGAACTGAGCAATTTGGAATATGATAGCTCACTACTTGATGAATATGACCAGTTTGCAGTAGATGACTATAATGCAAGAGTTGATGCTTATAATATTAAAAAGGATGAATATAACTATAATGTAGAGCGGTATAATACCTTTCTTATCGAAAACTGTACAAAGAACAATTAATATAATTATGGAAAAACCAACAAAGCCAATTTTATACAACGGATACAAGCTGAACGAAGAATTAACAATTAAGAATAGAGTTGAAAAAGTATTCTTTACTGAAATATACCTTTTAACTAATGGAAGCTATTTATATTTATTCGTTAATCTAAAACCGCAAGACATTTTTGATAAAGACGGTAAAAGTAATTTAATTCAGATAACTGTTAATAACAGTACGTACTTAGGGATAATTGCAAATGAGTATTCCACAGATAAAGTAACAAAAGTAATTGAAGCCCTAACTACTCCTCAGGGTTTTGATTGTGTTGCCGGAATGGAGGAACTTAAAAAAATGTTGATAGATGACGTTATTAATCCTCTTTTGAAGCCTGAAAAATACATGGAATATAAATTATCTATACCACATGGAATATTACTATATGGACCACCAGGTTGTGGTAAAACTTTTATTGTCAGAAAACTAGCTGAGGAGTTAGGTTATAACTTTGTTGAATTAAAACACTCTGATGTAGGTAGTTCTTATGTTTACGGGACTGTTAATAAAATTGCTAAGATTTTTGATATGGCTAAATTAAAAGCTCCTTCTATTATTTTTATCGATGAGATTTCTGGTCTTGCTCCTAAAAGAGAGAATCTAGGATCTACATCAATGCATAAAGAAGAAGAGGTAAATGAATTTTTGATGCAATTAAATGATTGTGCTGATTCAAAAGTTCTAGTTGTAGGTGCCACAAATTATCCTAACAGAATAGATTCTGCAATATTGCGTTCTGGGCGTATGGACAAAAGAATATATGTCTCCCCACCAGATAATGAGGCAAGAAAGGAGCTATTCAGAATGGATTTGTCAGGAAGACCACATAGTAAAGATATAAATTTTGAAGAGCTTGCACAACTAACTGAAAATTATGTTAGTTCTGATATTGCATTAATAGTAAATGAAGCAGCGAGAATTGCGGTACTTGAAGAAAAGCCAATAGATCAAAATATGATTACATCTGTAATAGCAGAGTTCAAGCCATCTATTTCAAAAGAAGAGCTTGAGTACTTTAATCAATTTGGTGATTTACAGCGTTGGTAAAAGCATATGACAAACAGCAAATTAGATTTTGATTTAGGTTTCCTTGATAAGAAGTCCGAAACAACCAAAGATAGGCATTGTCCAAAATGTGGAGAAAAGGCAAAGCCAGATGATACATATTGCTCTAAGTGTGGTCATAAATTAACTAAAGACAGGGATGATCCAGAGAAGACTAGATATGATTCACCTGGTGCAAAGCACGTCGTATCGGTTACAAAATTCTTTCTCCTGAATCTATTAACTTTGGGCGTATATGTTGTTTATTGGGGCTGGAAAAATTGGGAGATATTAAAGAGGGTAAAGGGTCTGAAAGTAAGCCCTGGTGCTCGAGGATTCTTCATTGTCTTTACTTCATTTAGCCTTTTCAAAGAGATACTTTCATTAGCAAAGGAACATGGTTACAAGGGCAATTATATTCCTTGGCTACTCGCGACAGGTTTTTTAATACTTAATTTTATAAGCAATGCAATTGGAAGAAGTGACGATACAATAAATTTCACAACTTACTTAATTATCGTAGCAGTTCTTATTGGTTTAATTACATTAGTTACCTCTCCAGTGATAAATGCTATGAATTACTTCTTAAAACACAATAACGAAGATTCTTCTAAGTTCGAGATTAAACCTAACTACATACTAATCGTATTACTTGCAGGAATATTCATTTTTTACTCTGTAGCAACCTTTTATACTGAACTGCAGGTTGCAGATTATGATGAGCAGACAAGAATTGACTTCGTAGGTGCTTGTGTTGATGAAGGAGCCACACAAAGCTTCTGCGATTGTTTTTATGAAGAGGTTAAAAGCAGATATAGTTATCAAGACTTAATATCGTATGGAGTATCAGGAGATGCACTACCAGATCAGCAAGAAATTACTGATGCTTGTTCTGAGTAAAAAAACATTCATACCAATATGACCTACACACATCAAATACAAAAAGCAATTTCCCTGGCTATAAAAGCACATCATGGACAGACAAGAAAAGGAACAGAAATACCTTATGTTACTCACCCTTTAAGCGTTGGATTAATTCTATCACGGACAGGAGCTTTGGAGGATGTGATAATAGCCGGAATTTTGCATGATACCATCGAGGATGGTGATATAACAAAAGAAGATATTGAAAAAGAATTCGGTGAGAGCGTTGCAAATATTGTAAATGACGTAACTGAGCAAGATAAATCTCTACCATGGATGGAAAGAAAGCAGCAAGCACTCGAGCATGTGTCAGAGATGGGAAAGGATGGATTACTCGTTAAGTCTGCTGATGTACTCCACAATTTACAAAACACACTCTCAGATTATAAAGAAATCGGCGATGAATTATTTAAGAGATTTAATGCTCCGAAGGAGGCACAGCTAACTCGATATGGAAAGCTTATATACGCATTGAAAGATGCGTGGAAAGATAATCCTCTACTTCCTGATCTAGAGTCTGTATATCAAGAGGCTAATAGAATTTGGAAATAAACTATATGAATTTAAAAAAGCTCTGTATTGGTTCTGGAATTTTGCTTTTACTAGCAATTCCTACTGGATGGCCATATGATTTTTACATTTTACTACGTTGGGTAATCTTTATTATTTCTATAATTGTCGCCTATGGATTTTATAATTCTAAATTATCTGCATGGGCATTCATTTTTGGAGGTATAGCTTTTTTATTCAATCCAATTGCACCAATATACCTAAATAAACAAACATGGGTAGTATTAGATTTCATTGGAGCTACCCTATTTTTTCTTGCAGCTTATTCAGATAAAAAATCGAATAAAAAATAAGACCTAAAAAGGATACTCTTAAATGCATAAAACGCTTGAATTAAATAAAGAAGAATTTGATTACTTAAAAAACAATGTAAATGGATTCTTAGAGAAAGGAAGTATACCTCAAGAACCTCAGTTTGTTGTTGTTTGTGGTCCAGTAGGTACTGGTAAATCGACAATCAGGAAAAAGAAATTCAATAAAGGATTTGTCTTAATTGATGCAGGAGAGGTTTATCTTAAGTTAACTAATAATGAAAGCAACCGTATTGAGAAACTTGAGGGTTTTATTGAAATAGTAGGTAGTTTGCTTACTGCTGAAGCGATTGATCAAAAGAGAAATATTGTCATAGAAGTGCTTATGGATAACGAGCAACCGATAAAGTCAATCATTGATAAAATGGTTGAGAAAGGATATAAAGTCAAACTCGAATATATCCATGCAGATCCAGTTACGTCATGGAAACGTAATATTAGCAGAGAGAAACATAATATATCTTCATATCATACGCAAGGACAAACTATGGCTTGGTTCTCCCAATTTCTTGGTCTAGAGATGTAGTGTATCAAAGAGGAAAAGATTTTTTACAAACTCCTATAGGTGCGAGTATAATATGAACATGAAAAGAAAGTCTATAATTGCAATTATTTCGATTATAGGAATTATCCTATTATTTAAGTTATTCACACCTACCCCGACTACATCACAAGAAGACTGTAAAAACCCGACTAAATTAGAAGATTATACTGATAAAGATAAAAGACTTCTTATATGTGAAGACTCAGTAACATACGGGGATGTTATGGTGACTAATAAAAACAACACTCCTGGAATTTTTGAATATAAATTTAATGACCAAGATCCATGGGAGCCAACCAATGAAGTTATTGTTTATTCTATAGATACAGATGAGTTCATCGCCATCTTCCCCGTTATAAATCCACAATCTTGGTATCGAAGATCTGGCTATATCTTTCAAAAGACCGAAGATTCTTACAGGCTTATCTTTGAACGAGATTTTGAAAGCCTTTCTGGACGTTGGACAGGTGTGAGGTTTGATGAAAATGGTTCTGTGTTTGATTCAAATGTATTAGTGGTAAATCAAGATTTAGGTGCGTTAGGACCTGAAGGTCAACGAATACGCTGGACTGACTATTACCAATGGGATAGTAATAAAAACTCCTATATCCTTGCTAATGACAAAATGGGATTCAGAATGAAGGAATTAATTAAAAGTTACGACGAGCTTGATCTAGTAGCATGTGGCAATGAATCTCCAGATCTTGTAGGCAAAAGAATATCGGATTTATATCAAACCAGAAGCCAAAATGATCATTTCTGTGATAACAGTTCGCCTGTTCCCTACATTTCAAATGAACAAGCAACATTATTTTTAAAAGCAAAGAAGGCAATGGAGGCAAATTCTGAGGGTGATAACAAGTCATTTAATGATGTCAAAAGTATAAATTTATAGTGAATTAAAAACTTCTGTTCCTTGAATCATATTTACAAAGTATTAGAATAGCTTAATATATGAGCAATATATTAACTTTTAAAATTTCAATTCCCCACACTAATGGCTTTTTCGGGAGAGAATGTCACAATCCTGAGTGTAAAAGATACTTCAAGATATACCAAGGAAATCTCAAAGATGATATGCATTGTCCCTACTGTGGAAATCTATTTCATAAAAATCAGTTATGGACAAAAGAGCAATTACATTATGCGCAGGAAAATGCTATAGAGGAAAGCAAAGCACATGTCATAAATGAGTTGGATAAGATCTTTAAGGATGCTTTGGGAAAGAATACAAGCAAAAGACATAGTGGTATGTTCACTTTGAGTGCTTCATACAAGTCAGCAGGGCCATATTTAAAACAATATATTCAGCCTCCTCATGAACAAGCAGTAGATACAGAATTACAATGTTCAAGATGTGCAGCAATGTTTCAAATACTTGGGATATTTGGTTTTTGTCCTATCTGTAGGCAGGACAATATCATAATCTATGATACAAATATCACTATCCTATTACAGGAAATCAGCGAAGCAAAAAACAAAGATAAAGCATTGCGTCACGCATATAATGACTTAGTAGCTACCTTTGAAGACTTCTGTAAAAAGAAAAACCATACCGAACAAAAATATAATTTTCAGGACCTTAATACTGTTCATAAGTTTTTCAAAAAGGTAATAAATAAGGATATTTTTGATGGTGTACAAAGTAATGAGCTACTTACTATTAAACGCCTATTCCAAAAACGACATGCTTATCAACATAACAAAGGAAAAATTGATCGGAAATATCTACTAATAATCCCAGAAGATGCAGCATTTTTAAACAAAGATGCTGTTCTAAGCCTTGAAGAGTTTAAAGAAGCAACAGAAGTTCTCAGAAAAATGCTGCTCAATGTTATCTAATATGCAATATCTTGAAGAAAAACAGCACTATATTGATCGATATGATCTTCATACAATCGAGGAATGTCTTGATACAGTAAAAATGTTTCAAGATATTTATAAAAAAAGCCGAGAAAGCGAAGAACTTAAGCATCTTACTCAAGAAGATATATTAAAAGATACAAATCTTATGCTCCATAGAACCCTTTTTGTTATAAAAGGCAAAAGATATGAAAAGAAAAAAGAGACGATACAGAAGTGGATGGAAGAAGATAAGTTAAAGCAGGATAAGCAAGATTACACACCAACTCCAGACGGCATACTTTGTCCTCTTTGCAAAGGCTCGATGATTTTCAATTCCTCAAAGCATCTAGAGTATTCCTATGATAGTCCCATTATGCGGATGATGTTTCTATTTAAATGTAGCACGTGTGAGAAACAACAATGGGTTTATGACGATGGTGAGATACGTGTCTCAGAACCTGATCTATGCCCGAAATGTAATATAGAACTGGATGTAACTGGCAGTAGAAAAGGCAAGGTGATTACCACCAATTATAAATGTAAAAATTGTGACTATTCAAAGAAGGATATTCTTGATCTTGCTAAAAGTGATGAGGAACACAAAAAATGGGAGGAAGAGCAAAAGAAAAAAGAAGACAAGGATAAAGAATTGATCATAAAATATCGAGAAAAGTTTTGTCTATCGGATGAAGAAGGTACTAAATATGTTGAAGCACTCGAAGCATTGGAAGTTGGGCATGAGGTATATGAAGAAGAAAAACAAAAATATGATGATAAAGCGTATCAAGTAGCAGTAAATCTAAAAAGACTCACTGTTCTTGAAATCGAGAAACTACTTTCTGAGAAATTAGAGAAGGAGAAATACGTCAAATTTACATTGGACAAGCCCGACATGGGACGATTCGTTACGATTCCCTTTAGTGTCCTAGATGCTAACTCAACACGAAACTCCCACGTAAGTGAGGCTACTCTGAAAAAGCTCTTTAAAGATATTCTAGAGGATACCAACTGGAGACTAATGAGTGATGGAATACATTATCGACTCGGGTATCTCTCTGGAACACTCAAAGCTTTTGAGCAGGAAGAAGATTTACTTGAATTATCTGGAGCGAAAAAGGAAGTAAAGCCTTCAAAGATTGATCCTGAGAAACGAGCAAAATATATGAGTAATAATTTGGTACAGTTAGCAAAAATGTCTGGAGAGTTCGCAGGAATTGAGGCAACTCGAAAAAGAAGACTTGAGAAAGAACCTGAGGGATTTTTCCTTAATGATGGTAAGGGTCCATATTCATGTGGAATCTGTGGAGATAACTACTACGGAAAAGATATTTGGTGGAATTTAGATGGACTACGTTGTAGAGACTGCTGGAGAAATATAAAAGAAGGAATAATTCCATCTTTGAAGTATAGATATGATAAATATAAAAATTACTTTCTAGATTGGGAACTACGATCTAATTTTAGTCTTCATGGGTCGACTGTAAGAAAAATAAGGAAGGAAGGTCTTTTGCATGGTAGAGATTTGAAACGACAAGATGGAACGGTCTATTGTACGGTTTACCTTCATGAAGAAAATAAGGAATTCCTTAAAAAATACCCACCTAAACCGAAGATGAATATTGAATGGAAAACGGTAAATGAAAAAGGAGAACAAATAAATTTATAATTGTCTCCATACATTGGCGGTTGATGCTTTGTAGAAGTATATTTCAAGCTCTGTTCTTACTGCGTTCTTCTTTTGCTTCGTTAAGCTCAATATCTCTTTTCTTTTATCAACTAATGTCTGTATTTTTAAGAGCTTTCCTTTATTCTGTGGAGAATCGGGATCTGTTGTCATACTGATAAAAAGTTTGTTAATTTTCGTATCGGGTATCATGGAAATAATATGATCGTCGTTGTCTGTAAGAGAATGTCCGTGTATAAAAAGGCTACCAGAAATACCAGAAAAGCTTCTTTTTGCTTTGTGTAAATAACCGCTATGGTTAATTCTTGTCAATTTTTCATCGCTAGAACCTTCTGAAACAAAGAGTGGAAATAGTCCCTCATCCAGTGCGCTCCTGACCTGGTCAATTAGTCGAATACCCGTTTTTGTCCAGGTAAATTTTTGCAGTTCCGTTCCTGCATCAAATAAATGGATTGCACCGTGAAGGAAGTGAAGATTCTGAGAATGGGAGTCTCCATTGTCCCATATTACATAATCTGCTGAATCATCTTCTGAGTTCCTAAATCCATCATCACATTTAATATCTTCTCCCCCCTCCTTATGCATAAGTGCCCAATAAAGGAGCAGATCGTAGTTAAGAGTGTATATACCGGAGAAATTCGCAATAAAACGCCGACAATATTCGTACTCCGATTTACTAATTTCATTGGGTTGATCAGGATGATTTTTGGCTATTGTTGAAGCGAGAATCCCTTTTAGTTTTTCGGCATCTTCGGTAAATCTTTTTGATAGGTCAGGTTCGGAGGTTGCATAGAAAGATGCTAGGCTTGAGGCGCGACGCAGTGCCTCAATAACAGCTTCAAAGTCTTTTGTGTTCAAAAGGGCAAAAAGCTCCTTTGCATCTACTGATAAGGAGGAAAAGTCAGCTTGATCTACAAGTGCATCATATTTGAATATGCTTGAATTCCAATCTATACTAAATCCGTTCCCAAGAAGAACATGCCTACGAGTATCAGAAAGCCTCAACGCCTCCTCAAAAGGAATCAATCCTGCCATGTTTATCACTATAGCACATCAACTGCCAATTATAAAGCTTTATTCTGTCCTGTAATACTCTTTTTATAGTGTCTCATTTGTCTCATTTAGCCTCGGAGTAAGACAGTCAAAAATAAGTGATTATGGGACTAAACGGTTCCAGACCCGTATGGCTCGCCTTCAGATTCAGCCCAAATACTTCCACCATGCATTTCGATTATAGATTTAG
>CAYMDS010000037.1:0-10696 GCA_964389405.1 uncultured Gammaproteobacteria bacterium | reverse complement strand
GATAGTCCATGGATGTTGCTGCTGTGAGGAGACGGTTGATGACACGTTTTTCGTTGTAGGTTGAAAGCTGAATGGATACGAAAGGCTGACGTTCAAGTCTAATACCGGATAGATCATGCTGTAAGCCTAAACGTGGTTTTTCAATTTGTTTTCCTAACCGAGATGGATCCTCAATTGTTATTTCTACACCAAATAACCTACCCCAGAAAGATTTAAACGAATGGGGTGATTCACCCATACTAGCATCTAACTGCCTTCGGGAGAAAGATAAAACTACAGCTATAGTTATGTAATATTTGATGGAATAGATAAAGAAAAAACTGCCCAAAATTAACGCAAGCCAGGCAAATGTTACGCCGATGGCACCCGATATACTACCTGAGCTTACAATAGTACTTATATATATAATGCCGATTAGTGATATGAGAAATGATGCAGCAAAGAGAGGTCCGTACGAAGAGATGAGATATCTCACAGGAGGCGGAAGATAAGAGATGAAAGTAAACCGTGGAGCCTGTGGGATACTCGAAGCCATGGCTACAGGAGGTATGAATACGGACGGAGTATGTGAATTGGCATAAGCGATTCTTTTCTCCATATGGTTCAAATCCAATTTTACGAGCAAATTGTGTATTCCATGTACACCTAAAATCTTTTTTCCAGTTCTTTCATAAAGTACTTTAGCCAGTTTATGTACTGAGAGTTCCGGATTATC
This sequence comes from uncultured Gammaproteobacteria bacterium, assembly GCA_964389405.1. Taxonomy (GTDB): domain Bacteria; phylum Patescibacteriota; class Microgenomatia; order Levybacterales; family UBA12049; genus CAYMDS01. The sequence continues at coordinate 9,981 of CAYMDS010000037.1, read as the reverse complement.
GATTATTATTTGAAGAATTAACTCTTTCGCCTCAGGTTTATTCCTCCAGTGCTTATCTTTCTTGGGCCTTTGACTTTCTAGTGCCCACCGTGCTCTTCCCTGCTCCCGGTAACGCTTCAGCCAGCGGTAAAAAATCGTCCGGGAAACTCCGAAGCTATTACAAAGTGATGCCACTGATTCCCCAGTCTCATATCGTTTTATAATTTTCAGTTTCACTTCCGTGTCGACTTCTTTAACTAAACTAGCACCGTTTTTATTAAGATACTCTTCCCTACTTTTTACTGTATTTAAGTTTTTATTTTTCAGCACTTTCCAGGCACCATGGCTGCTTACGCCCGATAACTTTGCTATTTCATGCACTGATATGTGAGGATTTTCAACTGCTGTTTTAACTATCTTATTTATTATGGATAAACTAAATGCCTTGGGATGCCTGGACTTAAAAGAGAAAGAGTTGTTTGTTCTCTTGTCATCGCGAGTTCTGATCAAATCAGGGCGTGGCGATCTCTTATTTTTGCTCTGGGATTGCTTCGTCATTCCTCCTCGCAATGACATTTCTAAATAAGAGGGGCTAGGGAAAGTACTGTATATTTTCAACCAGCGATAGAAGATTGTACGGGATATTTTTACTTCTTCACAAATTGAGGATATTTGCTCTCCACCTTTAAGCGCTCTGTCAATTAACTTTTTTTTCTCACCAGCAGGCAGTCTTTTATACATAAGTAAATCCTGCCTGAAAATATGTTAACAATATCGGGAACGGATTGTCAATAGTTCCAAAAGTCATGAATTATGAGTTATGAATTATGAGTTAATTACGCATCAAGATATTTAATTACAAATAAATTTGTACCTATTTTATAACTATAGGTTACAAATCTGATTGTGTAAACATTAATGGGAACTGAAAATTTTGAGGCTGAGAATACATGTAAATACTAGAGAGGTTAATATAGTGAACTGATCTTGAAAAGATTCTCTGGCTAATTAAATATATAAGACCAAATTATAGGATCGTATGAAGCTTAAGAATATCATTTGTTAGGCCGTAAAATGGTTTTTTAGGGTTATTTGGTGACTTTAATACTAAAATATAGCGAATTTTTTAATTCTACTGCTATAAGTCTATTTTTAATAATATCTAAAATTAATCGCTCTTTAAGAAACTCTATAGATTTTATATGATCGTATACATATTATACTCCTCGATTATATTGTTTAATAGAAATATATCACTAATTATTATGTAATAATGTGAAATCAAGTTTTTATTAATTAAATTACAAATCTATATCGATCTTTAAAAGAGATCAAATATTATGAGATATTTTATTTAAAATCTCATTTTTCGCCAAACTTTTACTCCGAAAATCTTTATATTAGTTAGGTAGATTATATGTCATTATGTAAAAGTACTTATGTATATTCATAATAATACCTAATGATTTAATTCATCATAACCTTATCGATATTTATTTTATAAATTATCTACTTTTAATTTTTAATATTATATTCTACTTTCTTTTATAGCTTAAATTCTACATTTTTATCCTATTGACAGTATTACTATCAAGATTTATATTTTATGCATATCATTATTTAATCTATGACCACAGATAGACCGATTCTTACCATATCAATAGCCGCGAAACTCTTAAGGGTCCATCCTCGAACACTTATGCTATATGAGAAAGAGGGAGTATTTACGTCACATCGCACTGACACGAAAAGAAGGATGTTCTCTATCGATGATCTGAATCGCTTACAATTTATAAAATTCCTCACACAGGAAGTAGGACTTAATCTCTCAGGAGTTAAAATATTTTTTCAGGCTATGGAAGTGGCTAAAAAAGCAGATGTAGATCTAAAACAGTCTTTATTCCCTCAATTCCAGGAAAAAGAATTGATTTAAAAAAATATCTTCTAAATCCTAAAAGATTCTACTGCTTCACGTTTCCATCTAATATTTTTCCTACCATATCCAGAATCTGACGTGGCGTGTAATTGCTTTTTACGATATACTCTGCGGCGCCTTTTGATTTGGCTTCCTCTATATCTTGATCTCCTGCCAAATTCGTAAGCATGATGATCGGAATATTCATAAGTGCTGGATCCTTCTTCATAGACTCAAGAACCTGGAAGCCATTCATCCTTGGCATCATGATGTCCAGCAACATTATATCCGGTCCCCAATCTTTGGCCTTAGTCAATCCTTCTTCCCCATTCACCGCGATCTCAACCTCATGATTCTCGTGAGTAAATATCTTATGATACATTCTACCCATGAATTGGTCATCCTCGACTATTAATATCTTTGCCATATAAACTTGTTCTTTGTCATCGCGAGGGAGCATCAGCGACCGTGGCGATCTCTATGATAAGCATAAGAGATTGCTTCTCCCTCGACTCCGCTCGGGATCGCAATGACAAGTTGTTAATATTACTTTATCAAACTTTCTACATGTTCTCGCAACTTCTCAGGCTCATAATAAGCCTTAACCATAAACCCATCTACGCCTTTTCTTTGCGCTTCCTGAATAACTGCAATATCATCAATATTAGTAAGCATTATTACGCGAAGCGATTTGGTTAAGACATTCGTTTTCAGCTTATCGAGAACTTCCATACCATTCATCTGTGGCATCACCATATCCAAAAGTATAAGCGCCGGCTGCATTTTCTCAGCAAGCTCTAGCCCCGCAACTCCTGACTCCGCGAGGATGACATCATGCTCGTCATTTCTAAAGAGCCGTTCATAAAACTTTCTGACATAGGGGTCATCTTCGATAATGAGAATTTTCTTCATACCCTATTTACCAACATAATAAACCTAAGTCTATCGGAATGCAAGAGATTCAATTTAGACTCCGCTCCGTACCATATTCTGCTCACTTTCAGTTTTATGCGCACGAAGCATCTTAATCTCCAAAGCACTGGCAAGCGGCACAGTAAAAACGAAAACTGATCCCGCATCTTCCTCAGATCGCTCAAGATAAAGCGCTCCCCCCATTCGCTCTACAAGAAGTCGAGATATATATAGCCCTAGTCCTGTACCGGATGATGAATCCCTGGTATAAATGCTTTTTCCTGCTTGCTGAAATTTTCGAAAAAGCATCGCCTGATTATGTATCGGAATGCCCCGTCCGGTATCAAATACTTTTATGAGAGCTTTATCGGAAAGTGTAGAGATTTGGACTCTGATACTTCCTTTTTCAGTGTATTTTATCGCGTTTTCAACGAGGTTGTTGATAACCTCTCTGACCCTTACTTCATCGGCTATTACATATACTGCATCCGAAGGTGTCTGCATATTCTCGACAACCACTTGCAGATTTTTTTCCTGAGCATTTATCTTTAAACCATTAATAACCGTATCCACTACCTGCAAAATATTAATCAATTCGTGGTTAAAGACAAGCTTCCCCTGCTCAAGACGTGAAACATTAAGAAACTCGTTAACTATACGTATAAGATTCACACTTGATTCTTCTATATCACCCACCATCTCTGACAGTTCTTTATTCCCTGATAGTACCTCAGGAAAATACTCTTTCACGAGTGAAGCATTTCCTCGTATGGCAGTAAGGGGCGTTCTAAGTTCATGCGAGGCGATGGATAAAAATTCATCACGGGACCTAAGAGCAATTTTCTCTTGAGTGGTATCCTCAATTATAAGCGATACACCAGTCAAGACATTTTTAGAAGGATCTTTCGCACCGCCCAATAAAATTGGATACAGTCTTAAAGATAGATAACGATCTCGAAGCTCTACATCTTTTATAAATATTGCCGTTCTTGAGCTTAAGCATTTCTTTATCTCATCCTCCAGGTGCACAGTTAGGCTGATTTTTTCATTTAGTTCAGAAATCGTACAGATATGATTAAAGACCTGATGTTTACCGTATTGGTTACAGAGCAAAAAACGTGCTGTGTCATTTATATTAACCACATCCAGATTGGCATCTACTATGACAAAACCTATTTTTAAACTATTGATGGATGTCTGAAGCCTGATGATGATCTCCTCAAGCTCTTTTATGATCTCATGAGATGCATTGACAGGAGCAGAAACTATGGATGCGGGTGGATTTTTTTTAAATAAACGGGTAAACATATATCTATCCTAAAACCAAATAACAGAATATGCAACTAACTATTGACAGATTGTACATAATTACGTACTATTAATCCATGAGTAATACTATCCCGATATCAGATGCCAGAGCGAATCTTCCTGAGTTAGTAAATAAAGTATATAAAAGAGGAGATCGATTTATCATAACCGTAAACGGAAGATCAAAAGCAGTACTTCTAAGCCAGGAGGAACTTGAATCTATAGAAGAGACTGCAGAAATCCTGTCAATTCCAAGCGCTTTGGAAAGCATAAAAGAAGGTAAAAAAGAAATCAAAGAAGGTAAATTCGTGACCCTCGAAGATTTATAATTATATGCAAGTAATACTCTCAGAAAAAGCCTCTAGAGAATTTCGCCGCCTCCCAAAACCGGATCAATCAAAAATCAAAATTAGGCTTACTTTACTGAAAGATAATCCTCTGGCAGGTAAAAAACTGGAAGGCAAGCTTAAAAATGATCGATCTCTTCGTGCATGGCCTTATAGAATTATTTACTCAAGTAATAAGAAGATGAATCGTGTTGAGGTTTCAGGTATTTTACACCGTAAGGAATCATATAAAAATTAATATTACTCCCCTTCCTCCGGCCGGGAGATGTAGAGCGTAAACATAACACCTAAGTAAAATCCGACTGTGAGTACACCGATTTCAAGCATATTAATGTAAAGCTGCAAAGTTTCAAAGAGACAAAGTTGCAAAGAAAACACAAGAACTCTGAAGCTATGAAACTCTGAAACTTTGGAACTATTGGTGGCAGAAGACAGCGGACAGACTGAGGACAGATACTCCTCTCTTTTACTCTTTTATAAAGCGAAAGTCAAGCTAAAAAGACAAATAGTTAATATATTAATCTATATTATGATATTTATTGATATACTTGACAAAGACCAGTTTAAATCCATAACATAGGTTAAGGAAAGATTTTTTTCCATTTTTCTTATGTTTAAATCTGCCACTACATATAAAGCATTCCTAGGGCTCTCACTCGCCTTCTTCTTCGGACTGACCCTCGGCCTTACCCTTAACCTCGTCGGTTCTCAATCAACTGACAACAGAAGCCAAGCTGCAGACTATGGCCATCTAAAAAACGAATACTGTAAGATGACACCTGCAGAGGCAGGTCAACGATATCTTAAAACCTGTAATCCGGATATTGCAGGATATTATGGGTGGGAAGTAGTCAGTGATAGTCATGCATATAATTTACCGGGTGACGGCGCTACTAATACAAGTGGTGGTATAAACAGAGAAAACACAGTTAAAATCGGATCTAGTGTAACTTTACAGAACCCCTTTCCCGCTAATTCAAATCCTAAAGATACAAGATGTAGCGCAGTTCAGCACGATGGAGATGGAGAAGAAAATGGCGATGTCTTTGTGCAATATGTAGTAGATGAAAATAATTACTGCATGATTTATCATAACGATTATCAAGGTAAGACTTTAAAATTAAACCGTTGTAAGTTGCAAAATTTAAACAATGGTGCTTTAACTTATTGGGATAATGACACTATAGTTAATGGTGTTCAAACTGATCCTGCCCTAGCTGAACTTAAAAATCAATTTAACCAAAAGTGTCAAACGCCTACATCAACTCCAGTACCACCTACAGGTACACTTAATACTGTCTGTACTCCTCCTAATCAAAACTACATCAGCGATACGAATAATAACCTTTCATATAATTTAAATCTTACCAATATACCCGGTAATTCCAACGCTCAAGTTCAATACCAGCTCTGTCTTCATCCCCAATCAGATCAAGGCCATAAACATGTTTACCAGTATTATTTTAACGGAGGTGCAAACTGGGAAGGAGCCAAGAACTCTGAAGGAATACCGTCATGGGCCTGCTATATAATCGGAGATAATGTTACTACAAATAATAGCTATCATTCCCGGACATGGAATGAATCAATTGCTCTATATAGGAACACCCCAACTGACCCTAAAAACATAGAAACCTTAGCTAAATTTGTAAGAACATCCGCAGAATTGGGAGGCATGAGCGCTACTACTGATTTTCGAACAAAAGTAGTATTAACGGTAAATGGCGTAAGAAATGACAATATTGGTTCAACCCAACAAATAAAACTTCATACTACTGCCTGCTATACACCTTCTTCTCCTACGCCTCCTCCAGCAACAAATACACCACCTCAGTCTGCATGTACAGATACTCAAATAGTACATAAGCTTGATAACGGAGATTATATAGCAAATATAGTAAATGCTAATACAGGTAAAGACTTCAGAACCAAGACTCATACCATTGATCTACCAAAAGCCGACATATCAAAACCCGTAAAGGTAGTCGCAGACTGGGGATGGACTGGTAAAATCGCAGGCAATAAACCGCAAAAGGGGAAAGTTAATCTACCTGATCAACATATAGATGAGGATGATTTCTGGCAGAGAAACGAATCCAGTACTATATCTTTTAGCGCAATTAAACCAAACAATTCTCTAAGAAGCTTACTCATGCTTACTTGTAACGACGTTGGAGAAGTAACAAATAACGGATTTACCCCATTTGTCGATGGATATAGGTTAAAATATAATAACGTATGGCGTAATTTACAAGATGTCTATCCGGATGAACAGGGAGAAACAGCAGGAAATTACTTCTTCTGTCCTCAAACTACTGCTGCAGGGTGGCCAGTAGCAGTCACAAACCCACAAGGCAGACCGGATTATCAATATAGTAGAATTCTGAATTTAACTACACAGGATTTATATAATCCAACTACCAAATTGCTTAAGCTTCAAGTCAAAAGACAGTTCTTAGGATCAGAAGCTAGATCCGATGATTCTGTACAAGCTACCGATAATGCCAGAACAGCTGGATCACACTATACACGAGTCACTATAAGCTACTGCAAAACCAACTAAGTCTATCCTCTGCCAAATACTCTACTGAGTAAGTTAATTAATCTTTCTGAGAATAATGCTATAACCTACAGCCTACTCATTTAGGGACAATCTATCCTGACAGCATCTATATCGAGGCAAACTTTAGCAGCACAAAATGATTTCTCTGCTCATATTGAGATATAAACACACCCCGCCTTCTAGGAATCTGGAGGCTATAGTCAGAAAATAAAGAATGATTAAATAAAATAAATACTATTGACAAATTCAATATTATAGGATATAATACTCCATTATTATGAACTTGGAATCAGAAATCAACTTTGGCGGAAAAGTACCTGGTAGGGGCTGGGCTGAGGGTTATCAGCATATAGATCAAACGGAAAAAGGATTAGAAAGGGATAGAGAATTAGGCCTGCGTTGGGCTTTTGGTATTGCGGGAGCCTTAACTACATATGGATTAGGACATCTAGGTGTCGATTCAAGAGTACCACTTCAAGCTGCAGCATTTGCCGCGACAGTAAAAATAGCTGAAGACCCAACAGATCCAGATAGTAAGCGTTCACATTTTGCGAGACGCTTAAATACTGCCAGAAAAAATTTTCCATACTTTTTAGTTGGTGCGGGGGTTGGAGCAATGGGAATTGGACTGGAAGCTACTGCTACTCCTGCTGTAGATTCTGATCAGACTGATAAGCATGATAACTTAGTACGCGTAACAAATCCTGCTCAGACAGATGGAACACAGCTTCAGTGCGAGCCAGTCGAGGAACATGGGTTAGGAACAACAGGCGGAATACCGCTTGAGTTACAAACTAGACTCACATGTGTAGCCGAAGACGGGACAACAAAGCCAGTAGTTTTATTTTGTGATAAAGTATTGAATTCCGCTTTAGCAATGCTTGACGGCAACAGTACAGATCACAGCCCTGTCTGCTATGAGGGTCCTTCGGCGGATATAAATATAAATGGAGCAAGGGATTATAATCCGATAATACCTGATGTCGGCGCTATAAACGGTTTACAAGCCCCAGTCGAAGCTATGCCCACGACTCCCCCTCCCCCTGATCCGGCACAAACTCCAGAACCCAGCCCAGGCGAGGCTATAGCACTATTAGCAGTGACAACATTCTTCTTGTTATTTGGCGGACGTTTAAATGCCAGACGAAACTACGAGGCTGGTCTTGAAGATGGTGCAACACATGGTTCACAAACTGATCAAGATGCGGAGTCATACGCGAAGAAAGCTACAGGTAAAGATTTTAAAAAAGCAAAAGAATATTATTTGAGAACCCATGGAGTTGGTAGACGACCATCGGTTTTTGAGAGACTTTTTGGCTTACGGAAATAGCAGTCGTTCTACCAAGCACAACTGAAAAATGTCCACTGAGTGGTTCTCTTATTAGACCAAGACTATCCCCTCTTGTTTTCCTTTGAGGCTTCGATGGCGGATCTGAAGAAATCTTCTGCCCAGTGGTAAATATTTCTCTCCTCAAGAGTCTCTACCATCTCTTTAGTATCATTTTTCTTTTCCCGAACAGGCATTTCAAGGCCTTTTTTTATAGCATCTGCCACTTGGTCTACATCATAAGGATTTATAATCACTGCTGAACCTAAGTCTATCGCAGATCCTGCGAATTGGGAAAGAACCAGGACGCCAGGATCTTCTGAGAAGGATTGGGCGATGACAAATTCTTTTGAGACGAGATTCATACCATCATCAAGGGGCGTAACCAGACACAGGCTCGCCCTCTTATAAAGACTCATCACATCTTCCCGTATAAATGACTGATGGATTATATGTATAGGCTGCCACGAGTCAGTCCTGTATTTGTCATTAATAGTGCGTGTCAATGTATCGACTTCTTTTTTCAATGCCTGGTAGGAAGGTATATTAGATCTGCTTGGGGACATAATGCCCAAATAGACTATTTCCTCTCTATACTGAGGATATTTAGCTAAAAATGCATCGATCGCCTGAAGACGCAAAGGAACGCCTTTCGTATAGTCGAGTCTGTCTATACCTAGAATGACCCTGTAATTTTTAAAGAATTTATCTAGCGGATCTTTCTTCTCATCTTTAGTTTTTTCGGATGACTCACCTACTAACATATCCCGAAGTACCCTCATAACTAAGGGCTCATCAGATTTAGGCTCAACTAACTTTTTAATGACGTCTACATCGATTCCTAAAGGAAGATTACGCACAGTTGTTTTATTCTTCGCGAAGTGGATCTGACGCTTCTCCTCATCTATCATCACCGCAAGCTCTCTTTGTACTGTATTCATGAAATTTCGCGTTTGATAACCTCTGTGGAATGCTAGAAAGTCACAGGATAGAAGACTCCAGAGAATATCTTTCTTAACGGGAAGTATACGAAACTGCTCCCATGTAGGCCATGGTATATGCCAGAAAAAAGACACGATGACATCTTTCCGCTGATTTAGCTTTAGATAAAGCGGGACTAGCGCCAGCTGATAGTCATGAATCCAGATAAAAGTTTTACCGGAAATCTCCTCCTTAATAGCTTTTGCGAATTTCTGATTTACTGCCTTATACCCCTCATACCATTCCTTGCGAAACGAAGGCTTCTCAAAGGCTACATGAGATAAAGGCCAGAGAGTTTGATTGGAGAAGCCGAAATAGTAATTATCTATTTCAGTATCATCCAAAAATATGCGTTTTATTGTATATGAGCCTTCATCCCCTTCTACCTTTACCCGGCCTTTTTTATCGGCTGTAATTTTATCCTCAGGAGTCCGGGCGCGCCCGATATATGTCGCATCTGATGCCTGCGCCAAAACGTCAAATGCAGATGCCACGCCACCATGCACATTCTGTACCACTATCTGACCGTTTTTCTTCACATGCTGCTTGGTCTCAGCATCCGCAGCGATTATAACCTTATAACCGCTTTTATGAAGATAATCTTTTAAATCGTAGAAAGAAACCATAAAATAAAGATTCAGGAAGCAAG
>CAYMDS010000036.1:0-10916 GCA_964389405.1 uncultured Gammaproteobacteria bacterium | reverse complement strand
ATGTAACAATACCTCCTGATATACTCGGAATCTTTGGAAGTGTTATTGTCTTAAATAAAAATAAAACCGATTTGATCGGTGTATTTGTGATACTGGCATTTCTATCAATACAAATTGGTTTTTTATTACCTTAAATTATGAAAATCGGAATCGATGCTAGATTATGGAGTCAAACAGGGGTCGGTAGATACATCCGGAATTTGGTTAGCGTTTTACATAAGATTGACTCAAGCAACGAGTACGTTTTATTTTGCCTAACGAGCGACGTATCAAGTATTAAACATAAGGTATCAAGCAGCAAGTGGAAGTTAACACCAAGTGATATTAGGTGGCATACCATTAAGGAACAATTTAAATTTCTTCAAATCATAAATAAAGAAAATTTAGATTTAATGCATTTCACATATTTCTCCGTTCCATTATTTTATAATCGTCCATTTATTGTGACAATCCATGATCTGATTGTATATCATTTTCAGACAGGTAAAGCATCATCTCTACCTCTACCTTTATATAAAGTTAAACATCTCGGATATAAATTAGTACTTTCTAAGATCGTTAAGAAGTCACAGGTAATTATAGTTCCACTGAATTCAACAAAAATGGATTTATTGAATACATTGAAAATAACTGAAGATAAAGTAGTAGTAACTTATGAGGGAGTCGATTCGTCATTATTAGGTAATGAAAATCAAAAAGAAATGTTTAAAGATGTGAGAAAAAATTCTGAACTATCAAATCTAAATTCTAAATTTTTTCTCTATGTAGGGAATGCCTATCCCCACAAGAATCTTGATACATTGATAAAAGCCTTTATTAAAGTAATTAGTAGGGAATATAAGATATCTAGCATAAACTCAAGAAAACCACAATTAGTCCTGGTGGGTAAGCCTGATTATTTTTATAAACAGTTAGAATATAAAATAAACAAAGAACATATCGAAGACGTGAAAATCATACATGACATCAATGATAGAAGCTTAACAGAATTATATAAAAACGCACTTGCCGTAATAGCGCCGTCAATAATTGAAGGCTTTGGCCTAGTGCCGCTTGAAGCAATGGCAAACGGTTCTCTTATTCTAGCTTCAGATATTCCTGCGCATAGAGAAGTCTGTAAAGATATACCTATCTACTTTAATCCTTATGCTGTTGATGATTTGGTTGATAAACTTCAAAAAGTGATTGATGGTAAGATTATCAATACTAATCATAAATTAATAAAAGGCTCTCAAAGAGCGAAAGAGTTTTCATGGGAGAGAATGGTTAGGGAAACACTTAATATTTATGAGCGATTTGAAAAATAAAAAGGTTGCACTAATCTATGATAGAGTAAATAAGTGGGGAGGAGCTGAAAGAGTCCTTTTGGCTTTGCATGAATTGTTTCCGCAAGCTCCTCTATATACAGCTGTCTATAATTCACAAAAAGCTTCTTGGGCAAATATTTTTCAGGTGAACACATCTTTTTTACAGAATTTTCCTTTCGCATCAGCCCATCATGAATATTTGCCTCTTTTTATGCCTTTAGCCTTTGAAAGTTTTTCATTCGATGAGTATGATTTAGTTATATCGGTAACTTCCGAGGCAGCTAAAGGAATAATTACGAAACCGGATACGAAACATATTTGCTATTGTCTTACTCCGACTAGATATTTGTGGAGCGGTCATAAAGATTATTTTTCAAGTAGGTTGTTTAGGACTCTAGCAACACCTGCAATTTTATATCTTAAGAAATGGGATTTGATAGCTTCTAAAAGACCAGACAAATATATAGCAATTTCAGGGGAAGTGCAGGGGAGGATCAAGAAATATTACGGGAGAGAATCAGAAGTGGTATATCCACCAAGGGGGATATCAAGTATCAAGTATCAAGTATCAAGTATCAAGCAAGAACAAAATAAAGGATTTTTTCTTATAGTTTCCCGTTTAGTAGCGTACAAGCGTATTGATTTGGCAATTAAAGCATGTAATGAGTTGAAATTACCCTTAATCATAATCGGTAAAGGCAGTGAGGAGAGAAAATTAAGAAAAATGGCTGGACCGACAATAGAGTTTTTGGGAAACGTTACCGATAAAGAGTTGGCGGCATACTATGCAAGCTGCAAAGCATTGCTGTTCCCGGGAAATGAAGATTTTGGGCTTGCTATGGTTGAGGCACAGTCTTTTGGTAAACCCGTTATTGCTTACAACAGAGGAGGGGCATTGGAGATAGTTAAAGAAAATAAGACAGGGATATTATTTAATTCACAAACAACTGATTCTTTAATAAATGCGATGGTAAAATTTGATAGTAAGACATTTAAGAAGGAAGATTGTATAGAAGCGTCTGAAAAATTCAGCGCTAAGGAGTTTAAAATTAATTTCACAAAAATTGTTGAGAGTTTATTATAAATTAGGTTATAATATTTAATACTTTTTATGAAGATAGTCCTTTTTGCAGGTGGTGTAGGATCCAGATTGTGGCCTCTATCCAGAAAAAATAAACCGAAACAGTTCGGGAAAATTATTGCAGACAGATCAATGCTTCAAATTGCTGTGCATAAGTTATTTCCAGAATTTAAATGGGAAGATGTTTATATCTCAACAGGTAAGCAATTTGCAGATACTGTTCGTGATCAGCTTCCTCTATTGCCAAGTGATAATATCATAGTAGAGCCTGAAATGCGTGATGTCGGTCCTGCCGTAGGTCTTGTTATAGCTCAATTCGTTAAGCTTTTTCCCGATGAGCCAATTGTGCTTTTATGGGGCAGTGATCATCTGATTAAAAAAGAGTCACTTTTTAGAAAGACCTTGAGAGCAGCGGAAGAGCTTATAAAAGAAAATTCGGAAAGAATTGTTTTTATAGGACAGAAGCCTAGATTTGCCAATCAAAACGTCGGTTATATTCAATTTGGGAATGAACTCATGTTGAAAAATGACATACCAGTATATGAATTTAAAGATTTTCAGTATGCACCCCCTTTGGAGTTAGCTGAAAAATTCGCAGCAGACGATCAGCATGCTTGGAATTTAGGATACTTCGCTACTTCTCCTCTATTTCTCTGGAAGCAATTTGAAAAGTTTGCTCCGGATTTATTTGAAAAGCTTGAGAGAATACATGATGCGTTTGGCACGGATCAATATGATAAAGTACTATCAGAAGTGTATCCCACGATGGATAAGATATCTTTTGACCATGCGGTTTTAGAGAAGATGGATAGAAGTTCCGGCTTAGTATTATCGGTTGATATGGGATGGAGTGATATAGGAGCGTGGGAAGCCATGAAGGAAGCTCTCAGTAAGACTGAGGCGGAAAATGTTACAAAAGGTAAAATAGTTCTTACAGATTGTCGTGATTCAATACTTCATAACGAAACCCCACAGTTGGTTGTAGGTATTGATTTGGATGGCCTGGTAGTAGTTAATACAGATGATGTAATTCTTATTTGCCCTAAAGAGTCTGTTCCAAAAATTAAAAAATTCGTTTCTTCTTTGAAAGGCACAAAATACGAGTATCTGGCATGAAACATGTAACTTCCGATATTAAAAGAAGCCTCAGATATGAGGCGATTAAGAGGTTGTTAGATATATTTTTTTCGTTAATTCTTATCTTTTTATTTTTACCTGTCATGCTTCTAGTGGTTATTGCTATTAAGTTTGATTCATCTGGTCCAATATTTGCAGATACGCCTTCAAGAGTAGGTAAGAGCGGAAAATATTTCAAAATGTATAAGTTTCGGTCGATGATTAAAAACGCTCATGAGCTACTTAGAGAGGATCCAAAATTCGCTAGGCTTTATCATGATTATAAGATGGGAAGTTATAAATTAATAAATGATCCAAGGATCACTAGAGTGGGTAAATTCATACGCAAGCATTCATTAGATGAGATCCCGCAATTTTTTAATGTTTTACTTGGAGACATGAGCTTGGTGGGTCCTCGTGCATATTATCCAGATGAGATTAAAGAACAACAGCAAAAATATCCTGAGACGAAGCAGGCAGTAAAAATCGTGCTTTCTGCAAAGCCTGGATGTACAGGCTTCTGGCAAGTCTCGGGAAGATCTGAAGTGAATTTTGATAAACGTATCCAAATGGATGCAGAATATGTAAGGAAGCGTTCAATATTATATGATTTAATAATTATAGCAAAGACCCCCTGGGCTATGATTTCAGGTAAGGGCGCAAGATAAATGGCTGATAGTTGAAATTTTAAGAGATTATTATAGCGCTAATTATCCATTACTGTAGGCGATTTAAAGAAGTGAGAAAGTCCCATTTATAACAGAGATTGTTTGATCTCCACTAGCTGGCGGATTCTTGCAATGACAACTAATGATATCTAGTAAGGATTAACCTTAGTGGATTTGACATTACTTATGGCGGTTGGGTATCATGTATGGGTTATATATGAGAGGTTTTGAGAAAATTGATTTGGAAGAAGAAAACGAAATTGAAAAAGGAGGAGAATCATTTTCTATGAAAGCTAAAAGAAATCGAAAAGTAAAATTAAAAATTTCCAAAAAGATGTTGGGAATAATTTTAGCAGTATTAGTCTTTCTCGGGATATTTATAGTCATGCCAGCTTACGCTACATTTAATTCTGCTAAAGTTACTTATACGCAGGCAAAAGCAGTTTCATTTGCCTTGAAGCAGCAAAATGTTGAGCTTGCATCGTCTGAACTTGAAAAAACGAAAGTAAGTTTAGTTGAAACTAAAAAACATTTTAACAAAATGTTTTTTCTACGTTTCGTGCCGATTGTGAATTTTTATTATAATGACGCAGACCATGGAATAAAAGCAGCTACAGAAGGATTAGAGACTGCAACAATTGTTATCGATTCCCTCAAGCCCTACGCTGATGTGTTGGGGCTAAAAGGAGCTGGAAGTTTTGCTTCGGGAAGTGCTGAGGATCGCATAAAAACAGCTGTTATGACCATGGGTAAAATTACTCCACAGATAGATAAAATAGCTGATTCTCTATTAATCGTACAAAAAGAAATAGATGCCATAAAGCCAGGTCATTATCCTACATTTATTTTTGGAAAAAAACCCAAAGAACAACTAACTCAGCTTCGTGATTTGACTACGCAAGGTGTAAGTTTGGTCAATGAAGCGCGTCCATTAATAAAAGTCCTCCCTTCACTTTTAGGAGAAGCTGAGACTAAGAAATATTTAGTACTTTTTCAAAACGATAAAGAGCTTAGACCAACCGGTGGATTCATAACAGCTTATTCAATTATAAATATTGATAAGGGTAAGTTAAGCATTGAGCGCTCAGAGGATATTTATGATCTAGATAATTCTATAAGTGATAAACCTGAGGCTCCTGCTCCCATTTCAAAATACTTGCCTGGCGTTTCGATATTAAATCTTCGTGACTCAAATTTATCTCCTGATTTCGTTACATCTATGGATTCATTCATGAAGCTTTATGATAATGCAGGTAGAAGTGTCGATGTGGATGGGGTAATTGCAATAGATACAAATGTTTTAGTTTCTACGATCAGAATATTGGATGATCAAGTTACTGCATCAGGTATCACATTTACTACTAAAAACGATGAACGCTGTAATTGTCCCCAGGTGATTTATGAACTGGAGGATAATATCAGTAGGCCCGTCCAGTTTATAAAAGAAGATAGAAAAGGTCTTATTGGATCTCTGATGAACTCTATCATGGTGAAAGCATTATCCTCATCTCCTAAGCAATACTGGGGACCTTTATTTCAAACTATGTTGATGCAGACTAACCAAAAACATATTATGTTTTATCTTTTTGATAAAGAGGCTCAGAAAGGAATAGAAGCTATGAAAGCCGCTGGAAGAATCGAAGATTTTGAGGGAGACTATCTTCACATTAACGATACCAATTTTGGGGGGCAGAAATCAAATCTTTTTACAAAACACGAAGTAGAAAATGATTACACTATCAACAAAGACGGTACAGTAAAAAAGACCGTGACCATTACCTATAAAAATGAATTTCCACCTTCTAATTGTAATCTTGAGGCAGGCCAGCTTTGTCTAAATGCAGTTTTACGAAACTGGTTAAGAATTTATGTCCCTGAAGGTAGCGAAATGGTAGAAAGTAAGGGTTCTAATGTAAAGATGATATCTTATAAAGAGTCAGGTAAGACAGTATTTGAAGGATTTCTGACAGTACGGCCTTTAGGCCAATCTAAATTTTCAATAACGTATAATCTGCCCTTTAAACTCTCTTCAGGCTCTCCATTGCCTGTTCTTATCCAGAAGCAGCCTGGAACTGAAGGGCATGAATATAAAGTAACGCTTAATGGTAAAAATGTTGAGGAATTTAGACTATTCGCAGATAAAACGATTCAGCTTAAGAGATGAGAAGCTTAAAAACTGAAGGTATCATAATAAAGAGGAAGAATTATGGAGAGTCCGATAGGCTAGTTAGTGTTTTTACTAGAGAACACGGAAAGCTTATATTTCTCGCAAAAGGTGTTAGGAAAATCACAAGTCATAGATCAGCGCATATAGAGCTTCTTAATTATACAAAAATTGCTGCTTATAGATCATCATTTTATCCTATTATTACTGAGGCATCAGTTATTGAAGATTTTTCTGTGATAAAAGATGATTTAATAAAAATAGGATTTGCCTATCATATCTGTGAGATTGTGGATGGTTTATGTGCTGAAGGGCAAGAAAACGAAGAAATATTTACATTATTAAAGCAAGTTCTTTTTGAGTTTAGCTTTACAGAAGATATAGCTTCTCTTATACGCGGTTTTGAAATAAAGCTTCTTACAATGCTTGGATTTTGGCGCGATAACCAGACATTAGCCTCCGAGCTTGATACCAAAAATTTCGTTGAAAATATTCTTGAGAGAAGATTAAAAAGCAAACGCATTTTTTCTTATCTGTAGTAGATTCTACTGAATAAGTTACGATACATTTTCGACAATTGATTATTGAAATATTCACATAGGGGTCATAAGGCACACGGGACAGCAGGATCTTCCAAAATCTTCTTTCTAACCAGTAGAATAGTGAGGCCCAAGGGGGTGAATAAAGTGATTGAGAGCATGCGTCATTTTGGATCAAGTGATGTAGCTAAAGAGAGACTTCGTGTTATTGAGTTTTATGATGAATTTGGCGAGAAAGCAACAAAGAAAGCTTTTAAGATTAACCGCAAGACTGTCTGGGTATGGAAGAAAAGGTTAAAAGATAATACGAAACATTTATCATCCCTGGTACCACATTCCACAAGGCCCAAACGAGTACGAGAGATGAAAACAGATTCTAGAATTATCTCTTTTATCCGTATACTCAGACAAAATCACCCAAGACTCGGCAAAGAAAAGATCAAACCCCTACTTGATGTGTATTGCCACGAATCAGGTATACAATCAATTACAGTATCTACCATAGGCAAAGTGATCAAAAGAAACAAGCTTTTTTATCCAATACAAGGAAGAACCTACCATGATCCAAGTCGTAAGAAGCATACCTGGAGAACAAAGCGTAAGAGAGTAACAAGAGCACCTAAGGATACAAATGCAGGATATATTCAGATGGATACGATAACTAGATATGTAGATGGCCTAAAGGTGTATGTGTATTCTGCAATCAGTATATCTTCAAAGTTTGCTTTCTCTTATCATCACATAAGCCTTAACAGTCGTAACACCGTTGATTTCTTCAAAAAGTTAGAGATAGTTTGTCCATTCCCCATAACAACAATACAGACAGATAACGGACTGGAGTTCTTAGGTGAATTTGAGGAGTATCTTACAAAGAGGAACATTCCCCATGTATTTATCTATCCGAGATGCTGCAAGGTCAATGGGGTTGTAGAACGTTATCAACGCTCCATGCAGGAGGAATTCTTAGATAACAATCTGGAATTTGTCTACAACCCTAAAAAACTTAATGACAAACTAATGAACTATTTGCTATTCTACAATACGAAACGGGTTCATAAATCCATTGGGCTTAGAACACCTATGGACTATCTTATTATGAAAGGAGAAATGTCGAAAATGTATATGACCCGTACACCTACTTTAATCCTCGTGGCTTTTCTGATATCATACAGCCATGGCTGAAAAGATTACATCTGTTAAATCAGGGTTGATGGATAAAATTGTTTCATTAACGAAACGCCGGGGTTTTGTCTATCCGGGATCGGATATATATGGAGGATTGGCGAATACATATGATTATGGTCCGATGGGTGTGGAGTTACTGCGTAATATTCGTAATCTATGGTGGGAAAAATTAGTTAAGGATAGAGATGATATGGTTGGAATTGAGACAAGTCTTATCTCGCATCATAGAATTTGGGAAGCTTCAGGGCATACAGCTAATTTCGCTGATGCGCTGCTGGATTGTAAAAAATGTAAAAGCAGGATACGTGCAGATCATTTAATCGAGGATTGGCTGGAGAAAAACTCCCCTCAGATAAGCCCGGATCATAAAAATCCTAATATAGAAGTTCATGAATTAAGTAAAGCGGTTGAATTGAAAAAAGTAGAAGGTTGGAGCACGGAAAAGATGGAAGAAATGATCAATCATTTTAAAATCAAATGTCCAAAGTGCGGATTACACGACTGGACTCCGATCCGGAGATTTAATCAGTTATTTGATGTGCAGCTGGGTTTGGTTGAAGGAGCGGAAGGAGCTGGATATCTCAGAGGGGAAACTGCTCAGGGCATGTTTATAAATTTCAGAAATGTTATTGAATCATCACGGGTGAGGCTTCCGTTCGGAATAGCACAATTAGGAAAAAGTTTTAGAAATGAAATAACTCCGGGTAATTTCATCCATCGCACAATTGAATTTGAGCAAGGGGAAATTGAATATTTTTTTGATCCGGAACAATCGAACTGGGAGCAATTGTTTGAGGATTGGAAAGACACATTATGGCATTTTGTTCATGATACATTAGGTGTTAGGAAAGAAAATCTTAGGTGGAGAATGCATACCGATGAGGAGCGTTCGTTTTACAGTAAGCGGACTGAGGATTTGGAATATAATTTTCCGTATGGATTTAAAGAACTCTGGGGACTTGCATACAGGGCAGATTACGATTTAAAACAGCATATGGAATATAGTGGTAAAGATCTATCCATTACAGATCCTTACTCCGGAAAGAAAATTGTTCCTCATGCTATAGAGCCTGCAGTCGGTATAAATAGGATCATGCTAATGGTGCTGTGTGATTCTTACTACGAAGATGAGAAGCGTGTGGTTTTAAAGCTACATCCTAAAATTGCTCCATATAAAGTGGCTGTTTTTCCACTGCTAGCAAATAAACAAGAATTGGTCGGTAAAGCAAGAGAAATTTATAATTTACTGAAGAATCAGTTCTCGGCATCATGGGATGATCGGGGAAATATAGGAAAGAGGTATTTATATCAGGATGAGATCGGAACACCCTGGTGTGTTACTATAGATTTCCAGACTCTTGAGGATGGTACGCTGACTGTAAGAGATAGGGACACTACAAAACAAAAGAGAGTACTTGCTGAAAATATTATTTCTTATATCGGGGAGCGTTTGTATTAATGCCGAGCTTTACTTGCAATATATAAATGATGTGCTATAGAATAAAGTAGCAAGATGAAGAATAAAAAACTACCCTTAATTGCCGGTATAGTAATTATTTTATTACTTTCTTTAGGAGGTATGTTTTTTTTCTTTTCTAAATCGGGGTCTGATAAGGGTGAAATAGATACAAATGCCTCGGACGTAATAGGTTCTCTTTCTGCTGAAGAGATAGGTTTGAAGCTAATTGTAAGTAATGATAATAAAAAAGTTAAGGTAGTTGTTGAAAAAGTAGCAGATATATTCTCTTTGGAGTATGACATTAGTTACGATGCGGATATTCCCGCATCAGAGGTGGCGCCGGGAGAAAGCGGTGGAAAAGTAGAGCGAGGATTTAGTGATGAAGCAAAAATTTCTTCTCAATCAAAGTATGAATCTAAAGATTTTGACCTCGGTTCTTGTTCGCGAAATGTTTGCCGTTATGACACAGGAGTAGAAGAAGTAAGAATTGTTATGAAGGTAGTAAAAAAAGATAACAAAGTTTATGAGGTAAAAGACTCCATAAAGCTATAATTCCCCTAATCCATTTTTCTTACACGTAATAAGACTGTATTTAGTGTTTTATAAACAATCGACTCACTAAATTTTTCACAAAGTATATTGACAGCTCTGCCTTTTTCGTCTTAAATATAATAACTGGTGATTTCTGGTGAAAACTGGTGAAATATGTTTCAAGGACAAGTGAATGCTAAGGTAGGTGCTTTCTACCGAGTAGCATTTCCTAGAGATTTCAGAGAATTATTGGGAAACAAGATTATATTAACTTACGGGTTTGATAATTCTTTGCTTGTGACATCGGAAGATAAATGGGAAGGGATATTTAAGAAAGATCTTGAAGATAAATCATTTCTATCGGGTAATGTAAGAGATATAAGAAGAGTTTTTTTAGGAGGAGTCTCATCTTTAGAGTTTGATACGCAGGGAAGATTTATAATTCCTGAATATCTACGGGATTACGCTAAGATAAAAATTCAGGAAGAAGTAGTATTCATCTGGCAGAAAAAGTACGTTGAAATTTGGGATAGACACTCATGGATTACAAGGCAAAAAGAAGTTTTGGGAAATATATCTGTTATTGCAGAAAAACTGTCCGGAGAGGGAGTCGATGACTGATTTTCATACAAGCGTTTTACTAAAAGAAGCAGTAGATTTATTAAACGTAAAAATAGATAAAAACTATATTGATGCGACCTTAGGAGGTGGAGGACATACTTTTGAAATACTAAAAAGAGGTGGAAGAGTTTTAGGTTTGGATGTTGATCAAGAAGCTATAGATTACGTAAATAGTAGAATCAAGAATCAAGAATCAAGAATCAAGAATAATTTGATTGTAGTAAAAGGGAATTTTAAGGATATAG
>CAYMDS010000035.1:0-11797 GCA_964389405.1 uncultured Gammaproteobacteria bacterium | reverse complement strand
ATAGTGCTTTTACCAAAGTTTTTTACCTTCAAAACAATACTGTTCCTTATATAACGCTATATTTCCCTTTGGAAAATGTTAATGACGGTCGCGCACTTAAAATACTAATAAGCCTAAAAAGATTATGGCAAGTAATCGCTGATATAAAGCAATATGATTCAGGTCATGCATATGTTTTAGATGAAAGCGGAATACTTATAGCTCATCCAGATGAAAAACTACTCGAGAAGAGGATAGATTTTTCTTCGCGTCCGCTTATCAAATATCTTATGGGTCAATCTAGTAGATCTAATGAAGCTACCCAAACATCAAATCTATCAAATTATACAAACGAAAATAGTATAGAAGTTACGGCACAAGGTTACAAAAATTCTAATCCCAACTGGATTATAGTTTTTGAGAATAAAATAACAGAAGCCTATTCGGTTTTACATTTCGTCCGTAATATTTACATCTATTCCTACATTGGCTCGATGATTCTTCTTTTCATAATCGCTTCTATTCTGACTAATAACCTTACGAAGCCCATACTGAGATTGAAAGATGCTACAAGTCTTTTGACTAAAGGAAAGCTTGATACACGAATATACATGAAAAGTCACGATGAGCTTGAGGATCTTGGTAGATCTTTTAACAACATGGCAGAGAATCTTCAAGATGTAGTACAAAAACTTGAACAAGATAAAGATATTTTATCGGCAGAGCGAAATAAAATGGCTGTCGCGTTATCAAGTATCACCGATGGAATTATTGGCGTTGATATGGAAAGGAAGATTATTATTTTTAATAAAGCTGCGGAGAAGATAACTGGATATTCCTATGATCAAGTTCTAGGAAAGTCAATTCACGATGTAATACATTTTCGCGATGTTTCTGGAGAAATAGGTAGTGAAATTTATTGCCCAATCCGAACTGATGATTTTGAGGGCGTTGTGTATCAAAATAATGATATTAAGATATCTGCCAAGAGAGAATCATATGTTCATCTAACAGCCGGGAAAATAAAAGAAGGAAGACATGTAAATTTGGGATGCATCCTTGCGCTTGAGGATATAACACATGAGAAAGAGCTTGAAGAAATGAAGTTGGATTTCGTTTCAATGGCCGCGCATGAGTTAAGGACTCCGTTAACATCGATCCGTGGTTATTTGTCAGTATTTCAGGAAGAAGATATTAATCTCAATCAGGAGCAGAAAGTCTTTCTGGAGCGTATAAGTATAGCTAGTGATCAGCTTGTATCACTAGTAGAGAATCTTCTTAATGTTACCAAAATTGAAAAAGGAGTTATGGCACTTAATAAGAAACCCATACAAATTACAGATTTGATAAAAACTATAGTTGATTCGCTAAAAGTTCCTGCTGAGCAAAAAGAGATAAAAATTAGAATAGTTAATGCCTCTTTGCCAGTTCCAGTGGTATCTGTAGATGCATTTCGCATATCTGAGGTTATTACGAATCTTGTTGCCAATGCCATTTCTTATACAGAGAGAAATGGTTCTATTACTATATCATTTGAAATTATCGACCATAATATAATTACTCATATTCAAGATACTGGTCAGGGAATACCTAAGGAGGCAATACCACATTTATTTACGAAATTTTATAGAGTTTCTGGTAAACTAGAACAAGGCTCTAAGGGTACGGGCCTTGGTCTTTATATAGCGAAAGCAATTATAGATATGCATAATGGGAAAATATGGGTTGAGTCTACATTGGGTAAGGGATCTACATTTAGTTTCTCTCTACCTATAGATATAT
The DNA here is from genome assembly GCA_964389405.1 of uncultured Gammaproteobacteria bacterium. GTDB lineage: Bacteria > Patescibacteriota > Microgenomatia > Levybacterales > UBA12049 > CAYMDS01. The sequence goes on along the minus strand of CAYMDS010000035.1, from coordinate 10,036 downwards.
GAAAAAATTGATCCTGATAGAAGATGAAGTTTTTATACATGATCTGTATAAAAAGATACTTGAAAAAGCTGGATACTCGGTTCTAAGTGCGTATGATGGAGAAGAAGGTTTAAGGCTTATTAAAGAGAATTCTGATGCAGCACTTACTTTATTAGATGTAATGCTGCCAAAAATGCATGGTATTGAAGTGTTACGTGAAGCCAAAAAAGATGATTTAACTAAAGGAGCAGAAATAGTATTGCTTTCTAATTTGGGAGATGAAAGTATTATTCAGGAGGCTATTAGTTTAGGTGCGAGGGATTATCTAAGAAAAGTTAATATAACTCCTCGTGATCTTGTCAATTTGGTTGAAAAATATCTAGCTGATAAGGATTTTGTCATTGGTATCTCTTCCCCGACGTACTAAAGTTCATAGTTTCGATTAACTTGCAAACTTTGTAGAGTCTGATATACAATCAGCGATTATGGATAAATATTACCTAACTTCGGCCATTCCTTACGTTAATGCGATGCCTCATATTGGACACGCTCTTGAATTCATACAAGCAGATACTGTCAGACGATATAAGATCCTACGAGGTTTTGATGCGAGACTTTTGTGTGGATCAGATGAAAACGCATTGAAGAATGTGCAATCAGCTGAGAAGGCAGGGCGTCCTGTTAAGGATTTTATTGATAATAACGCATTATTATTTGAAGATCTTGCAAAAAAACTAAATGTCAAATTTGATTTTTTCCAAAAAGGCAGTAATGATAATCATCATATTGCGAGTCAGAAGTTATGGGAAGGATGTAAAAAAGAAGATATATATAAAAAGGTATATAAAGGATTGTACTGTCTAGGTTGTGAAGAATTTAAATCAACAGCTGATCTAAATACACAAGGAGAATGTCCTGAGCATCCAGGGAAAAAATTAGAAATTGTTGAAGAAGAAAATTATTTTTTCGCTTTATCGAAGTATCAGGATCAATTATTAGATATTATCATCAGCGGAAAGTATCAAATTACACCAGAGTTTCGGAAAAATGAAATAATTTCATTTATCAAATGTGGACTTAAGGATTTCAGTATTTCAAGAAGCAATCTTCGTGCTAAAAACTGGGGAGTACAAGTCCCCGGAGATTCGACTCAAAAGATATATGTATGGTTTGATGCTTTAAATATCTACCAAAGCGGGATCGGTTTTGGCTGGGATGATAAGGAGTATCAGAAATGGTGGCCTGCTGATCTCCATGTTATTGGAAAAGGAATTATAAGATTTCATGCTGTATATTGGCCTGCTATTTTACTTTCCGTAGGATTAGAATTACCTAAAGGGCTTTTCGTTCATGAGTATTTCACTGTAAACGGGCAGAAGATGTCAAAGACGCTTGGTAATGTGATTGACCCAATCGAGATGATTAATAAATATGGATCTGATGCATTGCGCTATTATTGCCTCGCGAAAATTTCTCCTTTTCAAGACGGTGACTTTTCAGAAGAAAAGTTAGTTGAAGCGTATAATTCTGATTTGGCAAATGGTTTGGGAAATTTGATAGCACGTGTTGCAAAGCTGGCAGAGAAAAACGAAGTAGTGATTGATTTTAATAAATCAGAACCTGTCAGTACTGAATTCTTTTCTATTTTAGAACAATTTAAGTTTAATTTAGCGTTTGAAGAAATCTGGGAACAAATAAAATTATTGGATATAAAAATAAACAAAGATGAACCCTGGAAAGTTGAGAAAATTACAGCTCAAAAATTGTTAGTAAGCTACATTGAAGAAATTCAAAAGATTGGATATTCATTAAAGCCTTTTCTCCCAGAGACTGCAGAAAAGATCTCCGAACAATTTAAAGGCCCGAAAATCATATCTCAAAAACCACTATTCCCCAGAATTTAAATTATGATTAAAGCACTTCTTTGTGATTTCGATGGAACCTTGGCAAATACACTCTGGCTATATCCAAAAGCTTACAGAAAAGCCCTTGAGAGGTTCGGGTTTGACCGTTCTAATAAATGGATTTATGATCATTGTTTTAATAGAAAAGAAGAAATGATATGTGAAGAATTAGGGATATTAAAACACGTTGAAGAGTTTAGGAGAATTTATTTTTCAGCTGCCAATGATTTCTATAGGCAAGCTAAGCTTTTTCCAAATGTGCTAGAGACACTTAAACTTGCGAATATGAAACAAATAAAACTTGCAGTTGTGTCTTTTGCGGGCAATTGGTACCTAAGTAAAATGCTGCCAGCGCTAAAGATAGATAGCTTTTTTGATGCAATTATTGGTTTTGAAGACGTAGAAAATCCCAAACCTGCACCAGATGCTATGTTGAAAGCTTGTAAAGCGTTTGGGGTATATCCATCCGAAAGTCTCGTAATTGGAGATGCAAAAAGCGACATTCTCATGGGGAAAAATGCTGGTGCAAGAACAATGCTCTTTTTTCCGAAAGAACATGAAGATGTATATGATTTAGAAGTTCTTAAACAAACTAGCCCGGATTACATCGTGGACAATTGGAGAAAGGTTAAAGATTTTCTAAATATTTATTAAATTATTTTTTGAATGGTTAAATCCTCAGATAACTAAATTGATGGTATAATACATTTCGTTGGGTTGTGAGAAGCTTTATATCACTACGCTTTTGACCTCACCCTAACCTTCTCCTTCCAGGAGAGGGGAAAGAGAGAGTATGATTGATGCTCATTGTCATCTTCAATTTCACAGTTTTAATAACGATTTTGATGCAGTCGCTAAGGAAGCTTTTGAGGCGGGTGTTACCAAGATTATTAATGTTGGGACAAAGATCGATTCAAGTTTAAAAGCTATAGAATTTGCTGAAAAATATAAAGAGATGTATGCCATAGTCGGTGTACATCCTCACCATGCAGATAAAATTGAGGAAGCGCATATAAAAGAAGGCGGGTGGACAAATAAATTGGAGGAGTTTGCAAAGCATCCAAAAGTAATAGGAATTGGTGAGGTCGGACTAGACTATTTCAGTTATAAATCAAATGGGATTGTAGATCCGCAAATACAAAAAGATGTATTTGAGCAGCAGATAGAACTCTCTCATAGAGCCGGTTTACCTTTACAGATTCATAACCGGCAGGCAGGAGAAGATGTAATTCAGATTCTTAAACACCATAAAAATTTATTGCAAAACATACCCGGTATGTTTCACTGTTTTGCAGGCACTATGGATATTTTAAAAGCTGCGCTTGATCTAGGGTTTTATATAGGATTTGACGGGAATGTGACCTATAAAGGTCTAGCTCCTGGTGAGTCAGCGGATTTAAAGGATTTAGCTAAGTATGTTCCTTTAGATAGATTAGTCGTTGAAACTGATAGTCCATTTCTCACACCAATTCCTCTTAGAGGACAAAGAAACTCTCCCGCAAATGTGATTATAACTGGAAAATTTCTGGCTGAGCTTAAAAATATAGATTTTGAGATTCTTGTAGAACAGACCACCGAGAACGTCTATAATATATTTGGTGGACTACGTTCATCCTAATTAATCAGAATATAATTAATTAGTATATATTCGTATCTATATGACGGATTTTTTTGACAAAGTCTTTACGCGTTATCCAGTGAAAACCAAGAGGGTACTTGAAATAGTTCCTGGTCTGTTGACATGGCTTACTATCAGTCTTCCCATTTGGGGGTCAATACTTTTTCCTGGTCCGCTAGCGTATGGAATACTATTTTTTGATGTTTATTATTTCTATAAGTCTTTTCAGTTAGCGGTAACTGCATATATAGGTTCTCAAAAAATAAAGAAATCCGAAAAAGAAGATTGGATGAAGAAGATAAAAGCGGATCTAGATTCCTCTAAGATAAATCATATCGTAATCATTCCGAATTATAAGGAGCGCGTGGATAAACTCCGCCGTACTGTATCTAATTTATCGACACAGACATATCCACTTGATCTTATACATATAGTTTTGGGGATGGAGGCAAGAGAAGATGATTCAGAAGAAAAAGCAAAGATACTTATAGATGAATTTAAAGATAAATTTGGTACAATTATGGCTACATATCATCCCGATATCCCTGGTGAAGTTAAAGGGAAGTCTTCTAATCAAGCCTTTGCTGGAAGAGAAGTATATAAATTGCTTATAGAAAAAGGAAAGCTAAATACAAAGCTCACTACTGTTACAACTACAGATGCTGATGCTATTTTCGACAAGCAATATTTTGCTTATTTGACCCATGAATTTTTAAATGATAAAAAGCCATTCAACAAGTTCTGGCAATCAGCAATAGTGTTTTATAATAATGTTTGGCAGGTTCCATCACCTACTCGGATTATTTCTTTTTTTGGAAGTTTGTGGCGGATAGGTTTGCTTATCCAGAAAGATCGACTCCTAACGCATTCCACATATTCTCTATCTCTTAAGCTCTTAAAAGATATAGATTTTTGGGATGCAGATGTTATACCTGAGGATTACCGTATCTTCTTTAAGGCTTTTTATAGAAAAAAAGGGCAAATTTGGGTAGAGCCGGTTTTTTTAAAGACCTCTATGGATGCTGCCTTGTCAGTAGGGTACATAAATAGCTTAAAAAATAAATATCATCAGGAGAGGAGATGGTCATGGGGGGTTTCAGATAATCCGTTATTTATCAAATGGTGGTTTACAGTGCCGGGGGTCCCATTCTTCAGAAAAACGTTGTTAATTTTTTATGTTTTTACCGATCATTTACTCTGGCCGACTAACTGGTTTATAATAACGATTTTTGCAAATGTAATGCCAATATTAAACCCTGTATATTCGCGCACAACACTAGGATATAGTCTTCCGCGCTTGGCCGGTTTTATATTGACAGTTACCTTGTTGTCTCTTGTGGTAATGATTTATATAGACTATAAAAATCGGCCTACACACATAAAGCTGCCATGGTATAGAAAGTTATTTTTTCCTTTCGAATTTATCCTTATGCCTCTCGTCGGTTTTTTCCTTTCCTCCCTACCGGCGCTTATATCACACACTCAGCTCATGTTTGGAAAAAGAATGGAGTATAAGGTAACTGATAAAGTCTAGAAGAATGATTCACGCGAATTTAAAAGAGGATTATCACAGATATTATCAGCGAGAGTCTGCTATTAATTTGTGAATTTTTATATATGAAGATAGTCTCAAAATATGCAAGTCAAAAAAGTTTTTGGATAATTCTTACCTTTTGTTTATTATTTTTTATTCTCCGACTTCCTTCATTGTTTGAGCCAAATTGGTATGGAGATGAAGGGATATATCAATCAATCGGATTTAGCTTACGATCAGGCAGAGAGTTTTATACAGGGGTTTGGGATAATAAGCCTCCTTTATTATTTGTTATTTATGCTCTAGCGAGTGGTGATCAATTCCTGGCACGACTATTTTCGCTTTTTTTTGGCTTCGGAGCAGTAATATCATATTTCTTTCTTTCAAAAAAGCTTTTTATAAATAAGTCAATGTCTATATTTACAGCATTCCTCTTTGTAGTATTATTCGGTCTTCCTATCATTGAAGGTAATATTGCAAATTCAGAGAATTTTATGCTCTTCCCCATATTGGTGGCTGCAAATTTATCTTATCCGGCATTAATTAGCTTCGATGAAAGATTAAAAAAAAATCAAATCTGGAGGTTATTTTTTGGAGGAATCATCCTTTCACTAAGCTTTCTAATAAAGATAGTTACTGTATTTGATTTTGCGGCCTTTTTGTCTATAGCGCTTATTTTATTTTTCTACAAAAAAAGAATTACTTTAAAGATAGATCGTGATATAATTTTTACTTTTTTAAAAAATATAAGTATTCTTATTTCAGGATTTGTTTCGCCTGTGATTTTATCAATAGCCTATTTTTATATTGTTGGAACTCTTCCTTACTACTTAGATGCAGCTTTCGGTAGAAATGTAGATTATGTTGGTTGGGCTAACCATTTTATCATTCCCCAAGGATTGCTTTATCTAAGGATGATCCTGTTAATTATATTTGTTTTCTCAGTTTTTATAAAAAGAAGATCATTTTCCAGAGAAACTATTTTTATTCTTGTATGGTTAGGATTTTCCTTATTTAATGTGTTTTTTTCATTTCGTCCCTACACTCACTATATGCTTCTAGTTCTACCAAGCTTATTATTATTTATGGGTTTAATTGGAAATGGCCATAAGATTTTTTATAGAGTTAAGATTTTATTAAGCAGTGTTATTATTGTCTTTATTCTTCTATCCCACTTCCACTATTGGACTTTATCAAGAACGTTTTTCTATTATATTAATTATCTACAGTTTGTTTCAGGAAAAATTAATTTTCGCACATATCAGTCATTTTTTGATTCAAGAAATCCAAAAGATTATACTATAGCAACATATATAAAAAGCCACACAAAGCCCCATGATGTAATATTTCTTTGGGGGAATAGCGCTCATATCTATCCTCTGTCTCAAACAATTCCGCCTGGTAGATATTCTGCTGCATATCATATAGGAACAAGTAAGAGTAACATTAAAGAAACAGAAATTGCTTTAGAAAAGACTAAGCCTAGATATATTATAATTACGCCAGATATTTCCCATTTTCCATTCAATCTTTCCGGATATCTACACATACTAACAATAGATGACGCCCAAATTTATGAAAGAACGATTTAACTATTTGTTACAAGATAGAATAGTAAAAGTAAGCTATTTTTTTTCTTTAGTCTTAATATTTTTGTCTTTCATTTATATTGTTTTTATTTACCAATATTTACCTCCTTTGGTTCCTGTTTTTAATCAACTTCCTTGGGGTATTGCGCGGTTAGGAGAGAAAGCTATGATCTTTTTAACATTTGGTATTAATTTTTTTATTTTTATTATGAACGTTGTATTTTCGCTACATGCTTATAGGAAAATGCCGCTAGTAGTAAGAATGATTAGTATTACGACTCTTTTTACAGGCTTTGCTGTTTTGGTATTTCTTTTACGGACCACGTTTTTAGTAATTTAATATTATGTATATGGATGAAAGAGTTATAAATCTGGTATTTTTACCTTTTATTTTGTCACTTATAATAACAGTATTTATTACTCCAATAGTAATATTCTTCACAAAGAAATATGGATTGATAGATGATCCTAAAAGAAAACATCCAGCTATTCTTCATAATAAGCCTTTACCTCGAGGTGGGGGGATAGCTCTTTTCTTCGGCGCCTTTTTTTCAGGCATAATACTGCTTCCCTGGAATAATATAACAGGGGCAATTTTTCTGTCTGCTTTTATAGCGTTGAGTATTGGCGTTATAGATGATGCATTTAACGCCAAATCTAAAGAAATTTCTCCATACTTTCGTTTTTTAGTGAATATTTTATGTGCAGTTATAGTCGTAGGGAGTGGGGTAACTGTTCCCTTTATTACTAATCCTTTTGGCGGAATACTTCATTTCGATTCTTTGCTAGTTATTAATCTTTGGGGATTTACATTGACTGTCGCTCAAATTGTCGCAATTTTATGGATTGTATGGGTAATAAATATGCTAAACTGGAGCAGTGGAGTCGACGGGCAAGTATCCGGAATTGTTGCCATATCAGCAATAATTATAGGTATTTTGAGTCTGAGGTTTGCGCCAAATGAGTTAGTACTTATAGATGCTAAATTATCTTTTATAGTTGCTGGTACAAGTATAGGTTTTTTGTTGTATCACTTTCATCCTGCTAAAATCCTTCCAGGATACGGTGCTACAGCGCTTTATCTTCTGGTGGCAATTGTTTCGATCCTTTCCAGCTCAAAACTGGCAACTGCTATATTAGTTTTAGGGATTCCTACAGTTGATGCAGCATTTACTATATTAAGGAGAATTTTATCTAGAAAATCTCCTTTTGCTGGAGACAGGAAGCATCTACATCATATTTTATTGGCATTAGGCTTAAATCAAAGAAAGATTGCGTTGTTTTACTGGTTAATATCTGCTATAGTTGGTTCAATTACTCTACAGCTACAAAGTCAGAATAAAGTTTTTGCGCTTTTAGTTATGTGGGTAACTATCTTTGGTAGTTTAATCTTTTTACATTTGTTTTTATGGCATAAGCATGAAAAAACCAATGATTGATTATTTTCGCCTGCTTCGCCCCCGACAATGGATAAAAAATTTTGCTATTTTTGCCGCTTTAGTTTTTTCTGGATCGATGTTTGATCCGATTCATTTTAGATCTGCCATCTTTGGATTTATTATTTTTTGTGCTGTTTCAAGCGCAATTTACATTATTAACGATCTTTTTGATATCTCTAAAGATAAATTACATCCATTTAAAAAGTTTAGACCTTTAGCGCATGGTGACGTTTCGGTCAATGGAGCAGTGATACTTGCCATTATTCTGACATTAATTTCTCTAATTGGAAGCTACTCGATTTCTCTTCCGTTTTTCGTAATAACTGCTATATATCTAATACTTCAACTTTCATATTCTATTACTCTAAAACATATAGCGGTAATAGATATTTTGGCTTTAGCCGGAGGTTATATTCTAAGAGTCTATGCTGGAGAAGTGGTAATTGGTTATCAGTACCATATATCTGTTTGGTTGCTTTTAACTACTATTTCCCTTTCGCTTTTTTTGGCTGTTGGGAAAAGGAGACGTGAACTGACACTAGTCTCGCAGCATGGAGGAAATAATATTGCGGCTGTCAGAAAGTCTTTGTCACATTACTCTGAAAGACTCTTAGATGTATATGCTTCTATATTTGCTACATCCACATTCATATCATATTCTCTTTTTACCTTTCTTGAGAATTCTCAAGATTTACAAACAGTCACAAATGATGTTTTTTTACCGGAATTTCTTCCTCCTTATCTTCAGAGAAAATGGTTGATGATCACGATTGTGCCTGTGGTGTACGGTCTTATGAGATATCTTCAGGATATATACGAAAAACATGAAGGAGAGAGTCCTGAAAGAGTGCTTTTTACTGATAAGTTTTTACTTTCTACTGTGATAATTTGGGCATTATTGGTTTTTATGGTGATTTATATTATCGGGGCCCAAGCTTAGATATAAATGCATTCTAATTTATACAAATAGCGAAAACAAAAAATAAAGTAGGATTAGTTATTGACTTTAGAAGCGTAGTCTGCGCTTATCCATCCGTTTTTATCATCTTCCAGTTTTATTTTATACCATCCGGATATTTCTTCGATTAAATCGAAACTCTGTCCTTCTATAACCCGTGAGATCTCATTACTTGTGAGTGATGGTTCACCTCTGACTCGAAGGAATCCATTTGGAGTTTTAAGTATAGTTATTTTGGAAGTACCTACTATAGAAGGCTTTGGTGTTAATGCGCTTGATGGGCTTGCTATAGGGGATATAATGGGGGTAGCTATTTCATCTAATAATCCCAAATAAATAATAGCCACCAGTCTAAATCCTTTAGGTGTTCGGATTCTGACATTCTTATCTTTATAGCCATCTTTTTTGATTCTTAAGGCATGATCAGAATCGGTTACAGAGGAAGCTTTATGTGGGGAGGTTCCTTGATAATTACTATCTAGATAAACATCTGCTTTACTGGGCATAGTTACAACTAGTAATTCAGATTTATCCTTTTCGTCAATTGCTTCAAGTGAAACAATACTCCCTTCAGATGTGACTCCTACCCCGAATTTCCTATCGACTACAGTAAGAACACCTTTTGCTATTTTTATTGTATCCTGGAATTCTTTAGTTTTTCCATCTACCGGTATTAGTCTCAATGTATATTCGCCGTTTTTAAGCATATTTGTAGGTTCGCATCGGCAGAGGGGAGTAGTACCGATATATTCATCGTCTAGATAGACTTTACTGAAAGGTTTTGATGTCACTTGTAGTGCGCCTTTTCCTGTATCTGCTAATATAAATATTTTTATAATACTAAATACGATAATAGTTGCAAGAATTATCGGGATTAGAAGATATAGAATTTTCTTCATAGCGGGTAAAAGATACTATAACAAAAAGGTATCAAAAGTACCAGAAGTACGGAAGATGGAGATATAAGAAATGTAAAGTGTTAAGGATACAATAAAAGCATTATCAATCATTCATC
>CAYMDS010000034.1:0-11899 GCA_964389405.1 uncultured Gammaproteobacteria bacterium | reverse complement strand
ATTTTTTATTTTAATACAATTTCCAATATTTTCGTAAAAATTAGGTCTATTCCCCCTATGTAAACTCCGACTATTGCGCTAAAAAGCATCACTACTATGGTCAGACGTGTTACTTCGTTTCTGGTCGGCCAGGTTACTTTTTGTAATTCATCCTTGGTCTCAAGTAAAAACTTAAGCGGTGCTACCATAAACAAAAATTAAAACTCAAAAATCAAAAGTCAAAAATACAATTTAAGATCACAAACAATATTATCCTAAAGTATTTTTTTAAGATAAGACCTTTGTCTTTTGAGCTCAGACTGATTGTATCAAAACGATATTGCCTTGTAAAGAGAGCGGAGGTTATTGTACAATGCAGAAGTATGCATAAGAAAGTGCGGAAAGCAGTAATCACAGACGCGGGTTTTGCCAGTCGATATCTTCCTATCACGAAAACCGTGCCTAAGGGTATGATGCCTTTAGGAAATAAACCTATCATGCAGTTCGTTGTGGAAGAGTGTGTAGAGGCGGGGATTGAAGAAATAATCATCGTCGCGACCCCTGAAGGAAAGCCTATATATGAAGACTATTTTAACAATAGTGTTAATCGTATCCGTAAGCAGCTAGCAGCGCAGGGAAAAGAGGATCGTTATGAGCCTGTACAGCATGTTTTGAATTATCCGAAGATTGTAGTAATCGAGCAGGATCCCAGTCTGCCATATGGAAATGGCTCACCAATTGCATCAGCTCAGAAGTTCGTTGAGAATGAGGAGGCATTCCTTGTTTTATATAGTGATGACGTGGTGTTTGGGAGGCCTGGAGATGCGAAGCAAATGGTGGATGCATATATAGCTCAACCTGATATCGCAGGAGTTATTATGGCTCAGGAAGTATCCAGGAATGTAGTAGATAAATACGGCATAATAAGTTTTAAAGCAGGGACAAAAGACGAGCTTGATAATATAATTGAAAAACCCGATCGTGATAATGCTCCAAGTAATCTAGCCTCATATGGAAGATATTTGGTAAAACAGGATGTATTTGAATACCTCAATCCTCATAATACCGGAAAAGATGGGGAATTATGGACGGTTGATGCGATTACGCATATTGCGAGAACTCATAAAGTTAAAGTCGTAAAAACTAAAGGCGAATGGATGACTACTGGTGATCCTGAAAATTACTTCTTCGCGCACTTGAAATATGTATTAGAGCATGAAAAATATGGCAATAAGGTTGTGGAGTGGCTCCAAAGCAATCATTAAAGTTAACATTATCTCCATATGTTATTATAGATAGATGCGCTCTTGGTTCGTGCACCTACTTTTAGGTTTATCCCTTGTTATTATTTTCGCCCTTTTCTCTTTTCTCGTAGATATAAATGTATTTAAGCAATTGGACTTTGATGCTACTGTTCGGCTTCAGGATAATATCAGTCGTAGGTTTGATGACTTTTTTTCTTGGTTTAGCGTTATTGGGATGTTTGAAATTACGACAATAATACTTTTATTTATTTTAATTATAAAAAGAAAAATTCTGGCAGGATCTATGACATTTTTCCTTTTTGGCCTCTTTCATATAATTGAAATTTTCGGAAAGTCGATTGTAGAAAATACACCTCCGCCTGAATTTATGCTTAGGACGAAACGTTTTATAGAGTTTCCTCAGTTTCACGTGAGATCTGAATATTCATACCCTTCAGGACACAGCGGACGAACAGTATTTATATCGGTTCTGATAATTTTATTTGTTTGGAATATAAAAAGAATTCCTGTTATCTATAGACTAGTAATTATTACTATAGTCGGGATGTTTGATCTATGTATGCTTTTCTCACGAGTTTACCTAGGCGAGCACTGGCTGACTGATATAGTAGGAGGCAGTATATTAGGAGCAGCATTCGCTTTACTAGGTGCCAGCCTTTATGGTCTATCAGAAAATACCAGGAAAACTAAAAAGTAAGCATCCTTAAGCGGAGCGGAAAACTTATTCTACGTAAGGACCTCTCTAGTTCTCATTTGAGCCTGTTACACCTTTTTAACCTATTTGGTCTCACCGGCTGGACTTATCAAGCTCCAAGTATATACACATTATAAGCTTAGTATATTGACAAACTAGCCTGTATATCTTATAATTATAAGTCTAAATTATGAGCGAACAGTACTCACGAGGTCGAGTTATTATGGATAAGTCTCTTTTCCAGTTAAAGCCTATCTCGGAGATATTAATTGATAACCGTCTAGGGTCGTTTAATCAATTTGTGTCAGAGCCCGCATTTGAAGAAACTTTTAGAGCGCAAACCAGCGATTTAGGTATAACAGAAAAGACTGAACCTGACTCATCTGACTTGTATGCAAAGATAAGGGAATTCTTAACCACGCAACGGGCTAGAATAAGCCTGGATGAAGCTAAGCAATTAGTAGAACAAAATAGCGGGGTTGCTGATTTCTCCGGTCTTTCGAGATTAGCCATAAACACTGAGGATATTAGGACCAAGGCCTCTGAATTAGGCATAACCGAGGAAGATCTTTTTAGAAGATTAGTTGCAGGAAATATAGAAGCATGCGTTGAGCCATTATTAAACCACGCTCGTGCACTCCCGATAGATAATCCTTTAAGGCAGGTAATCGATCAAATGGATCTGGAGATGGAAGAGGCTGAATCTTTCACTGATTTTCATGTTGCGTTGAATGGGTTTGGAGAGATAAATGCTTTAACTGCGCCAGAATCTGCTTATGGGAGAGTAATTGAAATGTTATTATCAGAAAATGCCACACGAAGGGAAATTCTAAAAATTATAGATGCACAAACTGAAGCAAGTACTAGTAGAAATCTTAGAAAGATAGATCAAGCAAATTTTGATAAGGAAAGAGTATTAAAAGATGTGGTAATCGTCGGTGGCGGACCCTTAACGGCTATAGCCGTGGCCATCCTTTCTCCTTTTCGAAATGTTACTGTTATCACTGCTGAGGATAGGCTAGGCGGGCCTATGCGTAGTAGACCGATACATCTTAATAGCTCTGTTGATGAAGATGATCCTTTAGGAGCGCAATTGCCCCTCGCCTCAGGCTCTACTACACCTGTGAATCCTCGCGGAATGCTGAACCAGCCTAGAGTAGAGGCGTTGCTTGATGAAACTGTACTTGCGATAAAGTGTGACGCGGGAGATGAAAGACGTTACATTTCTGCGCAGCGTTTAGGTGAAGGTACCGCGGCAGCCATAATAATGAATACAGCAGATATTATTACAGGTCAAGAAGTTGAGGGCATGGAGTATGATGAAGGGAAAGACCGGGAATTGGTTTTGAGAGACCAGTTAACCGGTAAAGAAAGAAAGCTGAAGGCAAAAACGGTGTTGGTTCTAGGCGGACCAGGTAAAGAAACAAGTGTCTTTGAAGATCAAGCTTCAAAGGATCTGTATGAAGAGAGTGAAATAATCGTTGATCTACAGATCGAATCTCTTAAGGTTGCGGTGGAGAACGGGATGGTAGAAGGATTTAGGTTTGATTTACCACCTGTACTTACTCTTACCACTATTTCTAGGTTATTATCAGCATGGGATTCTTATCTAGGTCGAGATCCTCAGAAATATCCTTTAAATGATTTATTAAATAGTGAAACGAGTGCAGCTGTATTGGGAGATGCTGATACTGGACGTACGATGGTTGAGCTCCTTACCGGTAAAGCTCCTGTCGAATCGTATTCTGACGACTTTGTTGCAGCCGGTAATACACCTTCAATCACTTGGTATAATCAAGCATATCTAAGTCCAAGAGAGTATAAAAAGGGGGTAAGAAGACGATATGGCGGAGTATGGACTGATAATGAAGATATAACCCCTGTAGCTTTAAAGGCTAACGGAATTGAAAAAGTAAATACAGCTGATCCTGACAAAGCATTGGTAGCGGTGACAGATGCAGATGGAAATAGAGAGATGTTTGATTATGTTATAGCAGCAACAGGGTTTAAAAGAAAAGGAAATGATTCTTCTTTCGTCTTGGATGGTGAAGGTAATACTGTGGGACGGGGAGGCAGAGGTGTGTATTATGGAGGAAGTTATGCAGACCTTAGAAAAGCAGATTTCCCTCCAGAGTTGCAAAATATAATAGATGGGTTAGGTATTCCGGAAAACACTATTTCTATGTGGGTAAACGCGGTGCTTTTACAGCGATTGGTATGGACTATAGCAGGCACAGAAAGACCCAGTGAAGAACAGCTGAAACAGGTTAAAGTATAACCAGATAGTTTTCTTATAACGTAAATCCAGGTAAGAAAACTACTTTTTCCACAAATTTACTTAAGTAAGTTTTAGATAATGTTTATTATATTTAGCTTTAGCCTCAAAGGATACCGTGAAAGAAACTTAGATCCACTTAATTTATTCTTTTCCTGGTTTTATGTAAAGCGACTTTCGTGACTTTATCTAGTCTATCTTGGTTTTTTTCAATTTCAGTTATAGCGTCAGCTGCATACTCCGTGATAGTGCCTGCGACTCCTTTAAGAGTATTCTTCGCATCCCTATTTGTGAGTACTGCGCCAGCTGCTGTCCCTAAAGCTGCGCCGATGACTGCCCCTCCAAGAGGTGCTGCTATTTTACTCATACCGCCTTTTCGCGTGGCTTTAGTTATTTTCCCAGCCGCTGATTTTTTCAATGTTTTCGTAACTTTCGTTGTTTTCTTTTTCATGTCCTTCACCTCCTTTCATGTAATTGCAGTGTAATAGGAGTATGTGTGGTAAAGTGGAGAATAGTGTAAAAACTACGTATGAATCTCAGCGGTTAGAACCTGCAGAAAAATAATTTTTCATAATAAGACTGAGTTAATGCATAAGTTATGTACACTATGTTAGTGTATTATAAATTTGCGGTTTAGGGCTTCCAGCATTGACAAAAATTCATTGTAGTGGGAGGATAAAGGGGCGAAGGGTCATTCTACAATCATGAAAAAATTATTATTTTTCATTTCCCTTATTACATTATTTATTCTTCCGCATCCTGTATTTGCTGATAAAAGTTATTATTTCCCGCAAGTCATTATTGACATAAAGATTAATGGGGATAAAAGTATTGATGTAGTGGAGAAGCGGATGTTTTCTTTTAACGGATCATTCACAAGGGTTTTTTGGGATATACCGCTTCTTCAGAATCAGGAAATCAGCAATATATCTATATCCGATGATAAATCACAGATTCCTTATAACAAATTACCCGTTGTTGATGAGGATAGGCCAGATGGTAATTTCGCCGTCAGGCGATCAGGTAGTGAATTTCATATCGAAGCATATCACAATTCAAGTAACGAGACTAAGACTTTTACTCTTTCCTATAATTTGTCAAACGCGGTGAAGAAATACGAAGATATAGGAGAGTTTTACTGGAAAGTAATAGGTGATGGCTGGGACGCGAAAACCGATAATGTTGTCGTGATGATCCATACGCCCTCTGCTCCGATTGAATCGGAGTCCGTCCTAAGCCCTTCGCAGAGAATGAGTATCTGGGGCCACGGGCCTTTAAACGGTAAATCACGAATAATTGATGGTGATACCGCGGAGTTCACCGTAGATAACCTACGTCAAAAACAATTCGTCGAAATACGAGTAGCAATCCCTGCAAGTCTATTAGAGGGCGAAAGTATCTCTGAAAATGCACTTTCCAGAATCGAGAAAGAAGAGCAGGGTTTTCAGACAAAAACCAGATTAGTCCAGCAAGGTAGATTTTTATTATTTATTCTGCTGATAATAGGTAGTGTAGTCTGGAGCATATATTGGCTTAGGCTTTTTCTAAAGTATGGTAAAGAATATAAGACAGTAAGTGTTCCGAAATACCTTCAAATGCCTCCAAGTAAGCTCCATCCTGCACTAGTTGAGGCATTAGTCAGCCAAAATCAATCAGTGACGCCTAACTCTTTCTCAGCCACTATTTTAGATCTGGCGAGGCGTAAAAAATTAGAAGTACAGGCAGCAGGTAAATATTCAGATGGAATCCTGGGTATAGGAAGCGGAACTAAATATACCTATTCATTGCGTTTAAAAAATATAAATTATCAGACTGATAAAAGCCTTGAAGGATTTGAAATCGACTTATTAAATTTTATTTTTAGGGATCATATGGAAAATGGGGGCGTGGACTTTGAGACATTAAAAAAAAGAATGAAAAGCGAACCGACTAGTACAAGATCGTTTTTTACCAGCTGGACTGAGAAAGTTAAAAAAGTTGCTGATTCAAAAAACTTTATAGAATCAGAAAGTAAGAAATGGCAAACGCGTTTTATAATAAGCAATATAATCTTCTGGCTTGCATTCATTTTCGGATTTATAATAGTCTTAGGGATGATCGAATTTATCGTCGTAATTTTCATAAGTGTGATCTTCACTGTATTCATCCCCATTTTTCTGATTAGTATGTTATTTCGCAGATGGACGAAAGATGGCCTGGTACAGGCAGAAGAGTGGAAAGCTTTTAAACGTTATATAGGTAATCTAAGTGAGATAAAAAACAGTCTCCCACAAGCTGCCGTTATATGGGAAGAGATATTAGTTTATGGAACTGCCTTAGGAATCTCTAAAAAGGTGGGGGAATATCTCCCGCTAGTTTTATCATCGCAAAACGCAAATGTCTCACCATCCTGGTATCATGTTAATATGTTAGATTCCGGCGGTATGAAATCATCCATTTCAGGGTTAAATGCAAATATAACTTCAGATTTTACAAGTAGTTTCACTTCTATGGTTTCATCTTTTAACACCTCTTTCAGCTCCGGATCAGGGGGAAGTTTTTCAGGTGGTGGTGGAGGAGGCGGGGGTGGCGGCGGTGGAGGAGCGGATTGATATGGTAGATACTTTACTAGGAGATACAGTTATAAGTCATGGATTAGCTTATGAAAGGGGTCCAAATCCCGGAATTAAAGAGTGGGAGCTTGGATTTTTACCGGTTGGGTCAACCGATATACTATATGGGGGTTCTAATCAAGTATTAAGTGTTAAGTTAACGGGTGATGGCAGGGGAGTATTCAAACCAGGTAGAGGAGAGAGATATTTATATGAATTTGCTGAGCCTGAATTTAGAGACGCCGAAGGTAATTTATATAAAAGAGAACGCGCGGCTTATCTAGTTAGTAAAGCTTTGGGGCTAAATTTGGTTCCGGTTACGTCGATAAGAGATATAAATGGTGAAGCAGGTAGTATTCAGGATTATATCGAAGACGCAAAAAGTATATGGGATATTACGGGAGATATAGAAGGTCAGTATTATTTGATGAGTATTTTTGACTATTTAATTTGGAATAAAGACCGTAAAGCAAGTAATATGCTATTTACGGATGAAGTTGATCCAGATAGAAGTGGTGTATCAAATCCCAGATTGCATTTAATCGATAATGGTTTGGCATTTGATCCTTGGGATAATGATTGGGGTCCTTATATGATTTATAGAAATTTAGCAGACAATGTCTTTGGTAAAGAAATCCCTGAAGAGATTAAAAGAAAATTTGTAGGTTTTTCATCAGATCCGTCTAGGTCTGCGCAGCTGGGAACAGAATTGAGAGAATTGTTGCCCCAGCCTGCTGTAAACGCTTTTATGGCCAGATTAAGGTATTTAACTCTATTATTTGGAAGTAGAGGCAGTATTGAAGAGGAAAATTTAGTCAGCTTAGGTCATAATTTACGATATAACCCGACTTAAAGTATGTTAAGAGTAGATTTATATAAGCTTCAAAACGACGGTACACAGAAATTAATTTTAACATGTAAATTAATTAACGAAAGTGTGGTATGTGAAGGGGATGTGAAATTAATAAGTTATCTGGAGAATAAAGGGATTAGAGATTACTCCGCTAAATCAGATAAAAAACTTTATTTTAAAGACGGAGAATTGTTTCTTAAGCAGATGAAATATAATTTCTCATCCGGTTATCTGAATGCCACAGATATAATAGAGGAATCATAAATCTGACATTAATTTTAATACTTGACTTTCACTACAGATTATAGTGTACTTTATATATTATGAGTGATTATCGTGGGGGTGATATAGGATTTGGACGAGATGATGATTTTTTAGCAGATTTTCGAGACTTATTTGCTCGGTACGATGCACGGGAGCGTGAAAGAAATAATCCTCAATTTGATGCATTATTAGTGGCTCATCATGCAGGAGTAGTTACAGATTTTCTACGGGATAACTGGGATAAAATTGAACCTGATCTTTTAGAAAATAAAAACACTCAGTTAAGGGATTTTGATCCTTCTGTAATTTTTCAGATGCGAGCTTTATTAGGGCCTGATATATTTACCCCGAAAGCACTAGAAAATGTTCGCAATAACTGGTGCAGGATGGATTTACCTGATCCATTATTTGATGCCTTAATGGAGACTGATGACGATAAGTTTTTACAAGCAGTTAGAAACGCAGGGCCGGATTCATATGACCAGAGAGGAATTCATGGGCTTGAAAAAAGCGGTTATCTAGAAAAACTTGTACAGGAAGGAAATCAAAGACGTGCTGATCAAGCTAGAGGTTCTGTGGGTCAGCCACAAGCCTAGAAATCTCAAGCGTTTCTTCGTATCTATTAGCTACACAGAGTTTAGATAGAAAGCATCCGTAAATATCTCCTTGATTTATAATTCTGTAAATAACAGCAGCGCTTAATTGTCGATATACTGGTTGGCAGTACTCCTTTACTTTTAATACCAAAAAATTATTTAATATAAGTATATGCTACAGCCTGAGATTACCCAGACCATACCTGGACAAGTATTAAAAACTGGTTTGGAACCATTCATAGGACGGCTGAAGTTAGCTGCGTATCGCCTGACAGAAAGACCGCGTGAACTTAGCAGATATTTTGGTAAACCACAAACCCCTGAAATAAGAGAAGTTACATTAGAAGATTCATTTCAGGTCTTAAGCGAAATTGGTAATTCAATAAGAGGTGAAAAAGGTGTGCCTGAGAATTTTCTCCGGCAGAAAAACGAGGAGTGGATCCAGGTAAAGTCAGCTGTAAAAGAAATCATAGGCGATGATGTCGTTATTTCAGATTATGTGTCTCTAGATCCTGAAAACCGTGAACATACTCTATATTTATATCGGGGAGGATCTATGCACGCACTTAGAATAAATCCGGAAAATAATTCCAGAGAAGGTATACTTCAGGCTCTAGAAACTGGAGGTTCTGTTCAGGCGCCTGATGGGGTTATAAAAGATAGAGACGGGATAAAGGTAATCAGTAAATCCGCCGAACTTGAAGTCGCTTTACGAGCGCTTGGGGGTGAGCGTGATAATCAGGAATTAAGGTATCTAACTGTAAATGCAAATAGTTTTCCTTTGCGAAGACATGAGAAGTTTGAGCGTGATGGTGAAATGTTTGAAGATCTATATCACCGAGGTGCGACAAGATACGGTGAGCTTACAGAGGCTCAGAGATTATTGCTTAATTATGGCTTGAGGTTCGATATCAATGAAGGTGTTGTGGCTGATCGGGAATTGAGTGAAATCTGGATAAGCACACGCGTTTTAGGTAAAGAAGGGAGACTCGATCCAGGGAGTGAGGATATAAGATTATCGGCAAGCAGAGAACTAACAGATTATGCGCGTCAGGTGTATTATTTCGATTTAATCAATCAATATTTTGTCGAGAATCCGACGATGATAGATACATTACTTGAATCACCTTTATTTTTAAAATATAGAGATAGTTTCCTAAACGTTCACTTCGCAGGGCTGGGGCAGACTGAATCACAACTAGCATCCGGAATGCTTGCCAATTATTATCTGGGAAAATTTGAGGGTATTACATTTGAAAAGAAAAGTGGTCAGAGACCGGCAGAATCAGAAGACAGCGCAGAGCTGAAAGAAGATGAGTCTCTACCTGACTCATGGATGACAAATTCCCCAAGCCAAAAATTTATGTTTGATGTCTCAAGGTATAGTGAGGGGAATGGATTTAGTCCCATCGTTAAAGATTTTTTCGATGATTTCGATAGTCTTGTTTTAACTAACCCTGAAAATTCTTTAGCAATTCCAGATACCGATGGGACACCCGTTTCGCAAATCAGAGAAATTAACCGTATACATGCATTAGTTCGTAGCGATCCGCATAGTGGTAGGAAATTAGAGCCGCAGGTGCGGGAGCACGCCATAGAAGAGGCGCATAGATCAATTCGGGATATAGGCTATGAAATGAAGAGACATAATACAGGCAGGAAATTTTTTGAGAGGTTAAAAAGACTGTCGCCTGTAGAGTTATTCGAAGACGATTCGGAAACTATAAAACCGTTTCGTGCGTTCGTCTCAAATATCGTACTTTCACGCATACCCGGTGAGGGAAGACCTATGATGGCAAGTTATTATCCGAATCTCGGTTACTTTCCTGAAGGAACGGCAGTTTTACCATATGATTCTGAAGATGCAACCACTTCAACTGTAGATGAATCTATTCGTCATATATTTAATGGTGAAATGATAGCAACAGATGGTGGGTGTGAGAGCGCGTATGAGTCCCAGGAGAGCAGAATTTATACGGAAGGAAGTACGATTTTAAAATTCCTGGCAGAAGACACACGTGTTCCTGAAAATGTGCGAAAAATGGTGCAGACGTTAACAAATGGAGAATTAGGCGAAAAAGCTCTTGAAAGTTTAGGTTCAGCTTCAGATGCGAATCCTGAGGTGGTTGGTAAATTTTTCCGCGGCGGGTTTGAGACATTCCGGACTATGTCTCAGCAGCGGATAGTACACGATTTTATAAGAGGCGTTGAATTTGAGCTGGTGAAAGCTACACAGAAATGGCCGGAAATACAAATTCAGAAATGGCTGGGTACGTGGAGAAATTTCGATTTTTCTAAAGTATCGGCTGATGTACTTACTCAAGCGATAGATAGCACATTAAAAACAGGAAGCCACCGCATCGATGTTTTAAATCATACACCTGGAGTAACGGCGAAAACATTAAAAGATATTCAATCGAAAATAGAACGGGAGTGGTTTTGGGATACTAATGACATGCGTTTTACCCGCTGGAAACCGTACTGGAATTGGCTTACTACATTTCTGATCGAATCAGAATGTCCATGCCCTGCGCGTGAAGTGTTTTTTAACGCGCATACTCTGGCACATAGATAAATTACTTAAATTAATTTCTCCCTTTTTCGTCCTTTTGGACTCATCAGTAGAGATACACATCTCTAGAAAGGGGCGCTTGGGAGCGCCCGGTTAACAACTCGCGACTGCGAACTAAGCGGCCATGAGCGCCGCCGCCATGCAGTCGTCCTGGCTGACGAGCGTGCCCAAGACGAACGCCTTGAACATCTCCGCTTGGATGAAGGCACCGGCATTCTGCGCGTCGATCATGATGGCCAGGTAGTCCTGGGCCATCTCGAGGCCGCAGATGCTCTGCTCCATGTAGTCGGCCAGTTCGGCCGTCTCGAACAGCTGGCCCGCCATCAGAAAATCGAACAAGGCCGCCATGTAGTGGCGGTACCGCCGCTGACCGCGGCCGTTGATCTCGGTCCAGTCGACGAGTTCCGTCACGCTATGCTCGAGCGGCTCGAACTCATCGCTGCGCCACCAGGCGCGGTAGTCGGTGGTCTCGCCGCCGACTTCGATCACGATCACATCAATCACCAAATCGGGCAATTCGTCGAACATTTCAGCCTCCATGACTGATGCTGCCTTAGCAGCCAAACTAAGTTGTTAAATTGTTTAACTTTATTGCCTGGGAACTGTCACCTGTTTTTTTGCAAAACTGGCTGAGCTCCCATAGCTCAAGCAAACAATGCTGGGAGTCTAGCATAAGTATTAGAATTTGTCAACCTATAGTATGTGAGATGGGATTTTTATTCGATAAATCACGATCCACCTTCGTTCATGTTCGCCTCGAGGACTACGTCCACGCAGTCGAATATTCACTACGGCGGATTATGCATATCT
>CAYMDS010000033.1:0-12174 GCA_964389405.1 uncultured Gammaproteobacteria bacterium | reverse complement strand
AAAACCCTTTAAATGAACACATAAAAGCGGACATTTCTATTTTGGAATGACATAAGTCCCATAGTGATTGATTATAGATCATTAATATGTTATGATCCATTTTATAATTAAGCTCAAACTTAATTTTACAATAGCACATTTACAATTACTTAGTTTTTATCTTTGCTCCGGTAGCATAAGCTCATAAATTATGGGTTTATGGAACTGGAGCAGAGGCTCCGGTATCTTATGTCTCTTCCTGATTGAGTCTAGTTAATATCCCCAAGCGCATTTGAGGATAGACTACTGATGGAAGATGATAAGGAGGTACTAGGTGAAAGATTTACTGTTAAAGTTGATTTGCGTAGTGATTGCTGTAATCGGCGGCACTACGTTATATTTCTATTGGGTTTTTCTCATCCCGATAGGAGAATTCTACGTCGAAGGGTTCTTTGCCGCGATATCCGGCTTGCTTCTTTTCGGCCTAGGAATCGGATTTCTGATTGCCATATCAGACAGAAAGTAATATCCCCGATGCGCCGGGGAGACTTATCGATTGGTGTATGTCCGCTCTCAGCTATTAAGCAGAGGACGGGCAAGGAGAACAAATATGGGATGGTTTCTTGCATTGGTGCTGCTACACATCGGATCCACATATGCCTTAGCTAGGTTGGCTAAGGAGATATGGGGAACACATCCAATCGCTGCAGTGGCGCTAGTAATAGCTGCCGTTGGAGCAGTAATGGCTTGGATGCTATTTCTCGAGGTGAGAATCTCGAGAATGGTCTTGATAGGATGGTTGGGGTACTTATTTAATATACTTATTCCAGCCATAGTAGCCATGGCTCTGAACGCCAGTTTTAAGTTCGAAGATGGGGTTGTGCCTCTTCTTATAGCGTTGGCGGTTGCTAATCTCGTAGTATGTTTCCATCTGGAGATACTCAGGGACTAAATGTATCTTCCCGATGTGCCGGGGAGAACTGTCCATAGTTCCATTTTAGAAATAACATTCTAAGGTGGAAATTAGATCAACACGGAGTTAAGAATGTGGTGGAATAGATTGAAAGATCGTCAGCAGCTAGGATTGATCTTGTTAGCGATTGGAATTATAGCTGCAGTGGTAGCGGCGCTGCTTCACAACGCACCGTTGGCAGCATTTGCTGCGGGCATAACGCTGTTTGGAGCAATGCTGTGTGTTGGTTGAGGCGCTTACTCCCTTCGATAGTCGGGGAGATTCCTATTTGCAGATAGAGGTAAAATGAAAAATAGGGATAGAAATTTCATACTAGCTTTTATCCTTCAGGGATTGGGGTTAGTAGGAGTTGTGCTTGAGTATTTCGTATACTCCAGTCCAACTTTGGAGAAGGTAGCCTGGGGATTATTCATAGTTCCTGGGCTTAGTGTCTTAGTTTACATTTTCGTCAAAAGCCTTCAAGGACTTTGGCGACTGGGCTGAGATAGCCCTGATGACTTCGTGGGTATCCGCGGCTTAAGTTTTGCAAGCCGCTTTCGACGCCTGTGGAGTCTAAATCGTTAAAATCCCCTCAAGTCGAGGGGATTTTTTGTGGCTGATAGTAAGTGTCGGTATTATTTGCTATCATATAATCATGCTTGAGACACCCGCTAAACCCCAAAAACAGCTAAATAAAGTACTTCTTGAAATAAAAACTTCCAGAACCGGTGAAGAAACGCCTGAGGCTATGAAACAGTTTCTGCTGGGACTAGTTAATCTTAAGAAGCCTATTATTCCGTATCTTTGGTATAGAGGTATAGCATTTAGTTTAGAAGTAGCTGTAATTGATCAGCTTATTTACTTTTATCTTGGGATTGATTCCACATATCAGGGATTTGTAGAGTCGCAACTCGTAGCCCAATACCCTAAAGCTCTAATTAGTAAGGTTACAGATTACATGCCGGGAATTCTAGAAAATAGAGAAACCCTAGCGCTTGGACAAATGAAGCTTGCCCATGGGCATTTATATCCTCTAAGAACGATTAAAGATTTTAAAGAAGTAGATCCCTTCTCAAATCTCTTGGGCGTGCTTTCAAAAGCTCAAGTAGGGGATATGATATCAGTCCAATTCATGCTTCAGTCAGTATCGGCAAGATGGCAGACAAGAGGCGAGATGCACGCAAAGTCATATACTGATAGTGAAGGTAAAGTTAAGAGTAATCCTTATGCATCAGAAATTACAGCGAAAGTGGCTCAAAGCGGTTTTAAGACAGCTATAAGAATAGCAGTAAATAGCATAGATAAATTAAGAGCTGAGCATTTGAGACTTCAAATCGCTAACAGCTTCTCTTCATATAATAACCCACTAAATGCTTTGGCATTAAATAAACCTATGCTTTGGCAGAAAAAAAGACTAATTGAAGCGATGACAGGTCGCTCCAGAAGATTTATGCCTAGGTCTCAAATACTAAATGTTGAAGAGATCGCCAGCCTTTATCATTATCCCACCATAAAGCTTTCCACAATCCATAATATCTCATGGCATCAGGTAATTCTTTCTGATCCCCCTGATAATCTTACTGTTGCTGAGAATCTGTCAGAAGAGGAAAAAAGCGATGTGAATTTCATGGCAAAAACTGAATATAAGAATAAGATGACAGTGTTTGGGATCAAGAAAAATGACAGACGTCGGCATGTGTATATAGTCGGAAAAACGGGTTCCGGTAAATCCACTCTTATCGCCAATATGGCAATAAGTGATATGCGAAATCGCCGCGGCTTTGCCATAGTTGATCCTCATGGAGACTTATGCGAAGTGCTACTTGATTATGTCCCGTCTTTTCGGATAAATGATGTAGTGTATCTTGATCCGTCTATGCCGGATCGGGCTTTTAGTCTTAATCCATTTGAAGTAATAAATGAAGCCCAGAAAGAACTGGTAGTCTCAGGAATTCTAAGTATATTCACGAAAGTCTGGGCCGGGGTATGGTCTGCAAGGATGGAATATATATTAAGAAACGTACTTTTAAGTATAGTTGAGATGCCAAATGCCACGATGCTTATGGTGCCTGAGATGCTTGCAAATCCTAAATTCAGAGCGAAAGTGGTTGATAGAATCAATGATCCGATTCTAAGATCTTTCTGGACCAATGAATTTGCTAATTACACAGATAAGCTTCGTGCTGAAGCTGTGGCTCCGATTCAGAATAAAGTCGGACAATTCTTAGCAAGTACGAAGATAAGAAACATCCTGCAAAGCCCCAAATCGACAATCGATATCGCTAAAATTATGGATGAGGGAAAAATTTTACTTTTAAACTTATCGCAGGGAAAATTGGGTGAAGATAATGCAGCATTACTTGGTGCAATGATGATTACTAAGATTCAGCTTGCTGCTATGAATAGGGTATATCAGAAGGAAGAAGATAGACGTGATTTTTATCTTTATGTCGATGAGTTCCAAAATTTCGCAACTTCTAGTTTTATAAAAATTCTATCAGAGGCACGAAAATATAGACTAAGCCTTACTCTAGCCAATCAGTACATTGCTCAAATCGAGGAAGATGTTCGGGCAGCGATTTTCGGAAACGCTGGAACCATGCTGTCTTTTATAGTCGGCGCGACAGATGCGACTTACCTTGCCAAAGAATTTAAAGAAAGATTTAAAGAAGAGGATTTACTCGCACTTGGGAATTACCGGGCGATTATAAAACTTGCTATAGATAATGTCACTATGCCGCCATTTCTTTGTTATTCTTTACCATTGCCTCGTTCAGTGACCCAAGGAAGAGAGAAGGTTTTAAGATCATCGATTGAGAGATATACGAAACCAGTGGGGCAGAAAGAGACGGAGACAGCGAGTGAGATTCAAGATTCAGGAAGCAAGATTCAAGAATAATACAATATAAATTCTAGATTCAATTCTGAATTATAAATTATTAAAGAGACTTTTTACGAAGAAAATATCCAATCCCTGCAAAGACCGGTAGTCCCAGAATTCCCACCATCTCAGGTCCTGTGTCAGGGGTTTTGGACTTACTAGTTGAATTAAAAATTGGCAGTCCGCCTTTGGTGGTAGGAGGTGTGGTCGGTTTTATACCGCCTTTTGTAGTCACGCCTGCTACAGAGGAATCTTTTGATACATTGATACATGTTTTTACATAGTCTGACCCTTTTTTATTATTCTGCGTGATTATCGCCTGATTTATAGAGCAGGCACTTAATTTACGAAGTATATCCGGATTTATAGTTACACGTACTGTATATTCCTTGCTTTGATTCTTTTCCAGTCTGGCTATAGTATCCGTAAAAGTTCTAGTGTTATGATCGAATTTGCCGTTTCCTAAGCGGTATATAAAAGCTGATGGGATAGTATCGGAGACTGCGATATTGGTGAGAGTGTTATTTGAAGTATTTTTAATCGTTATACGAAAGACCAGATCTTCTGGTGTCGATTGGTCAATCATTGTGTAAGTGATTGTATCAAGAAAACGCCTTGATAGAGGATCTTCTACTTTTTTATCGATAGATAGGCTAGGATGTATTTCGCAGGAATTACCACCTCCGAAAAGAGGAGCGCAGGTAGATTGCGCATGTGCCTGCCAAAAGGCAGGCAGAAGTAAGATACAAGATTCAAGAAGCAAGAATAAAAACAGGAGTTTACGCATATGGCTTATGTCTAGCCGCAGTATAGTTCTATCTTATAAGATTGTCAAATCAAAAATATATCACGCGAAAGAACTTTCTATGTTAAATAATATGCAAATAAAATCAGAAGATGGGAATTGGAGTGAATAGAGGCCTATAATAAAAGGTATTGACAAAACTTATGGATTATGATGTAATACGCATAGCTTGTCTTCCAAGCAGATTCTTTTACAACTGTTCGCTTCTTAGACTAAATATCCTTTGAATGTAACTAATCATAGCGCTTGCATGTATTTAAAAGCAAAAAACATTTCTTAGCCCAACTTTAAGCCTCCGGTAGGAGATATCTTTATGGCATATACACGAAAAAAAACTACTTCCGTATCTGATGATAAATCTATCGTCTCTGAAGCTCCCGAGAAAGTTCCAGCTACATCGAAAGAAACTGACGTAAATGTAGATGATCTGGTAGGTAAGCCACAAGAACCCTCAGTCGAGAAGCCTGAGAGTGATACTTCCGAAGCAGAAAAGCCAACTACTGAATCTTATGATAGATCTTTTGACAGACCTTCGCGCTATACAGAATCAGGGCGAAATTATCAGTCTGAGGATAGAGGAGGAAGATATTATAGTGACAGGTCCAATGGTGGGGGTTATAGAAGGCAAGGGCGATATGACCGTGATAGATATGATCTGAATTCCCAAAATACTCCGACTGAGGAAGTTAAAGGGTATCTAGATGTACAGCCTGAAGGGCATGGGTTCTTACGTCCTAAATTTATCCCATCGAATCGTGATATTTATATCTCACAATCCCAAATCCGTCGTTTTATGCTTCGCGGTGGAGACCTCGTCACAGGTCTTGCCAGACCTCCGAAGGATACTGAGCGTTACTACGGATTATTGAAAGTAGAGAGTGTAAATGGTACATCTGCTGAAGAATCCAGTAAAAGGCCTTGGTTTGATGATCTTACACCTATATATCCTAAGAATCAGCTCCGTCTGGGGCACGGTAAAAAACCTATTTCTACTCGTATAATTGATCTGGTAGCACCAATTGGATTTGGGCAGCGGGGAATGATAGTTTCCCCTCCAAAAGCTGGTAAAACCACTATTCTTAAAGAAATTGCTGCAGGAATTACTCTTAATTTTCCAGAAGTTCATTTGATGGCGGCGCTCATAGGTGAGAGACCAGAGGAAGTAACAGATATCGGTATGTCCGTAAAAGGAGAAGTCGTCGCATCCAACTTCGATGAGCCACCAGATCATCAGACGAAAGTTGCAGAAATAGCCTTAGAGCGGGCAAAGCGTATGGTGGAGCTTGGGAAAGACGTAGTAATTCTTCTTGACTCCATAACAAGACTTGCTAGGGCGTATAATTTATCTGTAGAGTCATCTGGTCGTACACTTTCAGGCGGATTTGATCCGGCTGCGCTTTGGCCTGCTAAGCGTTTCTTCGGCGCGGCCCGCAACTGTCAGGAGGGCGGATCTTTAACTATCATCGGTACAGCACTCGTTGAGACTGGATCACGTATGGATGATCTGATATATGAAGAGTTTAAGGGTACAGGTAATATGGAGCTTCATTTAGAACGGAAGTTAGCAGAAAGGAGAATTTATCCTGCAATTAATATCGAGCGCTCCGGTACGCGCCAAGAACATCTTTTGCTTTCAGAAGAAGATTATAAGAAAGTAGTAACTATGAGACGGATGATGGATTTATTAGGTTCCGATGAGCGGACTGAATTATTTATAGAAAAGCTTTCTGAAACAGAAAGTAACGAAGAGTTTCTCAATAACCTCGGTAAGAGCTAAACTCATACATCTCTTTCCTCCCATTTTTTGATTGAGCCACAAGTGTGCTTATAAATAAACGTCGATCAACAATAATATCCGGCCATATTATTAAAGATGTTGTGTCTATGTAGTACTATATTAATATACTGTAACTACTTAAGTAAATGCTAAGACTGTATGAAGAAACTTAAATTAATTTTATTATCCGCTTTAATAATATTTCATATCTTTTTTATTTTTATATCTAATCGGAGCCTTTCGGTAGAAGCTCAAGCTTCTCCTACGATGTCGGATACAGCATCAGAAAATTATATGTCTTCATCGGGGCTTCCTAAATATATTCCTAAGTCTCAATGCACATATTTTGTTTCTAAACAGGGAAATAATACTAATCCTGGGACTGAATCCCAACCCTTCGCCTCGATACAGAAAGGTATAGATATGTTATCGGCAGGTAAAACTCTATGCATTAAGGGTTACACAGATGGGAGCTACTATACGGATCCGGCGGTAAATTCTAGTAACGGAGTAATTGGCGATATTCATGATAAAAATGGTACATCTACGAGTCCTATTACGATTGGTGGTTACGAATCGGATAAGCGGGTAATACTGAAAGGTATTGGACAGAATGCAAAAGATGCAAAAGCATTTAGGATAATTAACTCGTCATACATAAAGCTTATTGGGATGGAATTTACAGGTCTTTGGAATGGAATAGAAACTTCACTCATCCAAGATGTCGATTTGGTAAACCTGAAAGTATATACAAATGAAGGTGTTGGTATAAACATCTCATCATCAGCAGGTTCTAATTATCGTGTAAGGATTGAGCACTCTGAAATCTATGATAATGTCAGAAAAGCAACTCGTGGTGACATCGGTGGAGGGGCTGTGAAGATGCTTCAGGTTAAAGAAGGTGCTTTTCGAAATAACAAGTTGTATAGAAATTTTGGTGAAGGATTGAATGTTGGTAGGGGTGCAGATCAAGTAGTGATTGAGAACAATCTATTCTCCGAAAACGATCACACGGCATTCTATATTAATAACAGTAAAAATATTTTGTATGCCCGTAACCTTACTATTTGTACTGGCGAACGGGATAAGTGGCAGATTGAAAACGGTCGGGCTGGTGAAACAAGTCATGGTACTGCCATAACGCTGCGTAATGAAGACGGTGATGCATTTGCGGGCTATTCGGATATGGGTAATAACGCTATGATAAATAACGTTGTTATGGGCTGCACCACACACCTTGTTCTAGAAAAGCAGGAAGGTAAAAACATACAAAGCACTTTTATATCTCACAATACATTCATCGATCCGAGACGTTCATCGAATGGGTCAGATCCGAAGCCTGCTAGATTTATGAATACAAATACTACAGCCGCGCCTTTCGTGGAGCCTATCTATATTCAGAATAACTTGTATATAGCTATGGATCAAAGTGTGGAATTTAATAGAATAGATAATTTCCATACATTCCCTAATGTGCATTTTTTGAATAACATGACAAATATAAATCTGGGTTTTAGTGAAGGAATGAGTGTAGTCTCAAGCCTTTCTTTCCAGGCGGCTTACAGTCACACAACTTTTTTGAGTTCTAATAAAAAGCCATGGGAATTATCTGATTCTGAACTAAACCAGATAAAACGGAGATTCATGCTAGCTCAAGGATCATCGGCAATAAATGCTGGAACAGCAGAAGTTCCACAGATATTTGTGAATTTTTACGCAAGCCCTTCCCGTATTGACTATCATAGTTTATTACGCGACTCTAGACCTGATATTGGTGCATCTGAATATAATTCTTCTGATACTGTTCCGGATCCTCCCGAGGAAGGTAATACGTTTAGTGCTGATATATTTCTGCATGGTATAGGAAAGGGGGGAGATAATCCAAATCCTAATGCGTTAGGCAACATGAATCCTTCGCATTCACAGCGGAGCGTAACCCTAGAATTATTTAATACCAGTAATCAACCAGCTGGAACTATAGAAGGTTTTGTAAATTATAATCAGTCTTCGGGTAGCTTTCGAGGAGGAATAAGCATGGAAAACATTACGAGTGGCACCTACACTGCAAGAGTCAAGATAACAGGATATTTAAAGAAAACACTTCCTGGTATTATTACTGTTTCTCAAAGTCAGTCAACCAATCTCCCTTCTGTTGTTCTGGTTACTGGAGACAGTAATAACGATAATGCCCTATCCATTCTTGATTACAATATTATTCTTGATTGTTATTCAGAACTTACTCCAGCGCGAGATTGTAGTAGTGGGGATAAAAAACTCTCTGCTGATCTTACAGATGATGGGAAGATTAATCAATTTGATTACAATCTTTTTTTAAGGGAATTATCTTTTCAGGGAGGTCACTAGCCTCATTTGACTTTATTTTCGATATCTGGTAGGCTTGTTTACTGATAGGATAATAGAATTTAATCTTCGAAAGTTTGGATCTTACTCATGAAAATTGTATTCATTCAGAAGATATCTACTAAGGGTGCTACTTTTATAAAGATATTTTGGGAATTTTCAGTCTTTTTCGGACATTATATAAAGAAAAAGATTTTATCCGCATCTGTCGCATTCGAGAAGTATAAAAACAGGTTAGTCCGTTTTTTTCTTACCAAACGTGGGCGTTATAACAGGCCTTTTCTCCATTTTGCCACAATGCTTGTCCTTTTTATAGGTGTTCTCATAGGGCCATTTCTTGCAGATACTTATCCTATCTTCGCATCAAATACCGGCGCAGTCTTAGGAATCGATACAGAACCCCAGGCGCAATCCATCGAGGTTTCAGATGATGTCTTTGAAACCAGAGATTCTAAAAAACCTCGTGATAAAGTGATAGAGTATACCATCCAAAAAGGCGATACACTATCTACGATTGCCGAGAAATTTCAAGTTTCAACTGACACCATTAAATGGTCAAATGGTATGACGAATGACCGATTAACAGTAGGAGAGACTTTAAAAATACTTCCCGTTACCGGGGTTTCACATAAAGTAGCTACTGGCGAGACTATATATACGATCGCCAAAAAATATGATACTGAACCTCAGAAGATCGTCGATTTTCCATTTAATGATTTCGCGAATCCTGAGACATTTTCTCTCGTGGCTGGACAAATGCTTATCGTTCCTGACGGGGTGAAACCTGCGGATCAGCCTAACTATATAAGACGCCAGCCTGTGTATATAGCCTCAGGTCCTGTAAGTATCAGTAGTGCTGGTTTCACATGGCCGCTTCGTGGGGGTATATCGCAGTTTGCGACCTGGTATCATATGGGGCTGGATATTACAGCTGATGTAGGCACACCCATATTGGCAGCCCAAAATGGTACTGTATCAAAAGTAAGCCTTGGTACATGGGATTATGGATATGGAAATAATGTATATGTTGAAGGCGGGGGTATGGGTAGTCATTATGCGCATATGAGTACTGTAAATGTGAGCGTTGGCCAGAATGTAGTAGCTGGTAAAACCGTTATAGGCTATGTAGGCATGACAGGGAGAACCACCGGACCCCATCTTCACTTCGAAGTCTCTCAAGGAGGAGCCTTAATTAACCCCATGAATGTACTGCAGTAGAATTATTATCGCTTGATATTCACTTCTTCTTCTCATCCATAGGCTCTAGCTTTTCAGAGTAAAACAATAATTGTCACGTTAAGATTTGGTGATGCTGAATTCATTCGGGAGAAAAATTAAATATCTCGCTTTCATAGGTCAAATATTATAAAATAGCCACAAGGGCTTATAGGTAAGTGGTATACCGGTGCATTCGCATTGCACAGTCCCGAGTTCGATTCTCGGTAAGTCCACAAAGTATGAAAAACAGTATATAATATTACCCTTGGGCCCGTGGTATACCGGTAACACATCTCCATGGCATGGAGAAGTAGAGGGTTCGATTCCCTTCGGGTCCACACATTCGATTTCATTCAGATCCCTGCCATGAAGAAAGCGAAGCGAAAAATAAATTCCCCGCGTTTTTATAAACATCCTCTGCTGTTTGCTGCAACAGTTGTCTTTCTGATTTTAATTTTAAGAAACACATATCTTAATCTTCAACCTTTCCCGAAACCTGTAATACCCGGTATTCCTCAATCAACTAAAACTGAGAGGGTAAAAAAGCCGAATATTGTTTTGATACTCCTTGATGATCTGGATGATACGGTTACACCTTTCTGGGAAGCGATGCCGGTTACTAAAAGCTTGATTAAAGATCGCGGCATGACTTTTACGAATTCTTTTTCGCCAAACCCTTTATGCTGTCCTGCGCGCGCTAGTTTACTTACCGGTAAATATTCGCATAACACAGGAGTTTATAATAATGATGGGAGGGATGGTGGGTGGCAGCAGTTTTATAAGAACGGGAATGAAGAGAAGACTTTTGCTGTCTATCTGCAAAACGCCGGATACAAGACTTCCCATATCGGTAAATATCTGAATGGCTTGGAAGATGATCCTACTCATGTACCGGACGGATGGAATATGTGGTTTAGCGGTGTAGGGAGGGCTATCTATACAGGATATAACTACAAGGTTAACAACAACGGTAAAATTACTACATACGGCAGTAAGCCTGGGGATTATTTTACTGACGTTATATCTAAAAAAGCGGTAGAGTTTATAAAAGAAACTAAGAGTGATATACCGTTTTTACTTTCTTTGGCACCTACAGCCCCGCACTATCCGCTTCAACCAGCAATAAGACACCGCAATCATCCTTTCAGAAATGCCAGATTGCCTGAAAGCCTGAATTTTAATGAAGAAGACTTATCTGATAAACCAGATTGGTTGAAAGAATCTGCGATAACGCGCTCGCTCTTTTTGCATACAGCAAATATTGATTACCGACAGAGAATGGGATCTCTATATGCGGTTGATGAAATGATCGCATCTGTCGTCTCAGCTCTACATGAAACAGGAGAACTTGAAAATACATATATTATTTTTACATCCGATAATGGCTACAATAACGGTTCTCATAGGCTGATTCAGAAAATGGCGCCATATGAAGAATCCCAAAGAGTTCCTCTGGTAATTGCCGGTCCAGGTATAAAAAATAATTCTATTGACGATTTTGCTCTTACGATAGACCTTGCTCCCACCATCCTTGATCTTGCAGGCGTAGAGAAGCCTTCAGATATTGATGGTATGTCGCTTATGCCTTTGTTTTTTGGTGAGGATGTAGCTTGGCGTACAGATTATTTCGCTCAGCATAAAATAGGAGGACTAGCTAGTGAATTCAGTGGCTATCCGTGGATTCTGAATTTTGTTACTAAATTCATCGACGTGCCTTCGTATATAGCTTTGCGAAATGAGGATTACTTGTACGTGGAGTGGGAGATAAAAAAGGGTAAAGAATATGAGCTTTATGATATTAAAAAAGATCCGTATCAGCTTAATAATCTTTTAAGAAATGAAGACAAGAAATATAAAGATATAGTTGAGAATTTAAAAGAAAGATTGGAGTTGCTTAAAATTTGTAAGGGGGAAGGGTGTAAATAGCAGAAATCAAAGATCAAAATTCAAAAGTCAAAAATACAAATAAAAAGTTAAAAATATTTTTATATTTAACTTGTTCCTCGAGACTCTTAATCAGTTCAATTAGTCTTACGCGGTGGATTTTAGCTTAGAAGCTCCGAAGGGGGAGGTAAATTTCATTTTTTCAGCATAGGACCATATGAAATCGAAAATTTGTTTTTGCATCCTTGCCAATTCCGGATTGTGTATCTCAACACAAAAAATATTATCTTCTTTATAGGTATAGGTTGCGAAGATAT
>CAYMDS010000032.1:0-12746 GCA_964389405.1 uncultured Gammaproteobacteria bacterium | reverse complement strand
ACAGTGGTATGCGTATCTCCCTTTACCACTTCATATGTTTACTGCTCCCGTTGCCTTAATAAATCTTTTAGGGGCTGAACTAAATCAATCAGTCTTCTCAGTTTTACTAAAGATGCCTTTTATCGCCGGCGACTTAGTGGCTGCAAGACTAATATATCTATTCCTTAAAAAAGGAAATAGCTCAAAAGCTTCACTTGCCGAGAAACTAATACTGTTTAATCCACTTCTCATTTGGGTAAGTAGCGCATGGGGTATGTTCGATATTTGGCTATTTAACTTCATACTATTATCCGTAATGTCAGCTAGTGAAAAAAAATGGAAACTGACAGGATTAAGCTTTGCATTATCTATTTGCATTAAATTATTTCCTGCTTTTCTTTTACCTATCTTCGCAAGATTGATTTGGCATGAGACAAGAAAAAGTAAACAAAGGATAATGGTGTTAATTGCCTTCATCACCACCCTGGCTATAGTTAATATTCCGTTTTTTCTATCCAGCCCTCATGGCTTTATTAATCAAAACCTTTTAATGCATTTAGTAAGACCAGCGCAGGGACTGAGATTATCGGCGCTAATCGATACTTATGGCTATATCTATGATTTTTCGACTCAATGGCTCACCGCTGCCCTATCTTTAGTAATGCTTTTTTTCTTATCTGTAATTTATTTATATGCCTTATCTATCCGAGTCAATGCGGAAAGGTTTATATTTCTATCTTCACTTGTCTATATATCAATTCTACTTTTCAACAAAGTTACGAATGAGCAATATTTCGTGGTAATTGTATGCCTATTGCTCTTGTATATTTTTTTAAATCCCGACCACTCAAAAGGTATGCTTCGGGCTATAAGGCTTAATGAAATTGCTGCCACGCTTGGGGCATTAATAGGCGGTTTCTTTTTAGGATTTCATTTCATAAGCTTTCTGCTGCCACGAGTCGCAAGTCGTCATTTTGACGCCTCGACAAATCAGTTGGTTTATCTTATCAGTAAAAGCTTCAATCTACCTCTTTATATCTATCCGGATAATGTTTTCACTTTTTACAATCTCCCTATTTTCCTGACAACTATTGCGATGATTCCTTTTTACACCATATCTTTTTATATGCTTTACGTTTCTATACCCGGTTTTATAGCGCAAATCTATCATGGACTAAAACGATCAGGTACCAATTTTTTAAATTGGGGAAGTAAAAATGCCTCTAGAAAAACTTGGCTATATCATATAGCAAGTGTATCTTTGGTGATCATAATACTTTTTGCCGGTTCAAATTTAATTCTTTACTTGAATAGCAAATACTCACTGCTGACGCCGATAACACTTCTATCAGGTTCTGATTATAGTGATCCGCCGGTTAATCCTACAGTGGGAATCTTTTATAACGTCTGGTGGAATAATTTCAGCCATAACATAAATTATCCATATGACTCCTGGAATTTTACTACACTTACTCCGAATGATGGATACTATACATCTAAAAACTCATACTTCGTAAAACATATAAGAGAGATAAAGCAAGCGGGAATTGATTTCGCTGTCATTTCTTATCATTTATACGACAGAAATAGATATATAACATTTGCTTCATACGCAGACAAAATGGGAATAAATTACTCTCCTCTTATAGAAATAGGCGATGCGCTTAATTATGACCAATATCGACCAACATCAAACGAAAAATCTAAATTTCTTGGCTTTAACATAAGTGATGCTTCAAAGAAACAGGTGGAATTAATCATCATCAGCTCGCTAAGCAAAACACACAGAAACCCCGGGCATCTAAGAATAAACGGAAAGCCAGTCGTATTTCTATATGATAGTCATTGGTTCTTTCCCAGCTGGGACCCTAGTAGCAAAAGAAAGCTGGCATATAGAATCATAGATCTATACTCAAATAACCAAGCTGAGGCTTTGAGTGTAATTAGTAAACAATGGGGAGAAAAGATTGAATCAATCGATGACTTAGTAAAATACTACCCTGCAGATATTCTCGGATTTAATGAGTCTACGCCACAGGCAAAAGATTTTAGGAAAGCTTTCCTAGAAGAGTATAAGAAATATTGGAATGATATAAGACGAAGTGTTGAACGGCAAATGGGTCAAATATACATAATAGCGAGCTATACACCGGATCGGGCTAATTGGAAGGAGTATGCTATCCACGCAGATGATTTTAAAGATATTAAGGCTTTTAACGCTGAGTTTTTCTATAGCCCCGCGAACACATGGTCCATGTACCGCTTCTCCAAACCGGAAGATAGACTTAATGTTTGGATTGATCAAGTAGGAGAACAGGCTGAAAGGGCAGCCGGACGCAATGTCCCGCTTTTTGTTCCCGTAATACCCCAATATGACGATACTAAAATAAGGAAAAGCCTTGGATTTAAAATGCCACCAACATTCAAAAACGTTTCCTTGTACGATACCACTTGGTATATAGCCTCAGAGTATAAAGCTGACTATGTTTTAATCACCTCTTGGAATGAGTATTTCGAGGGAACTGCTATTCAGCCTTCAAAAGAAATCGGAGATAGATACCTGAAAGAAACCAAGCGGTGGACACAACAGTTCAAGCGTGAATCAATTACTGTCAAAACTCAATGAGTGAAAATGGCTATTGTATTACCCAACTTCACTCAGACTATCAGCTAATTCTGGTCAAATGTGTTAGGTTGTGAAGAAGACAAATTTAATTCATCAAGGCATATCTTCCTGCATAATAATTTCCGGCCCTTCACCAGGCAGAAAAGGCACACGGGGCGGTACAGGCGCCCAAAGCGACATATATTTTTCAGTGTCAATTGATTTAATCTCCTGATACTGCAAATACTCTGACAGATTAAATGTTCTTAAATCTAAATTCTTATATTTATCTTGAAGCTTTTTTATTCTCCGAAGCAAATTTTGTCCTGGAAAGGAATAATTATAATAATCGGGATAATACTTATCTTTATCTATCACACTCTGTTCAAGTATCTGAAATTGCTCTCCGTATGAACCTGAGTCTGACGACAGCCGGGAAAGGTAAAGATAATCAACTCCTCTGTGTGTAACGGATTTTCGGTAATGGTAAATCAAAAAGTCGAAATTTAATATATTTACAGCTATAAGTACAAACCCACTAAATATTATAACGCTCTTTACGAAAAACGAATTAGTTATGTCTTTTAAATATTTAAAAATAAAAAAACTGAAAACTCCCATTATCCAGAAAGCTGCAGTAAATCCCCACAATCTTTTATGGGTAAATCCCCAATAAAAGCTGTAGTCATAAACGCTTTTTAAAGCAATAAACGATAAAAATATCCCTTCAAAAACCAGAATCACAGTTAGAGCTTTCGATATTTTGCTTCTCTCTTTAGCGTTATAAACTAATCCTAGAATTATTAATGCCACAACTAAAAGCTGAGCGAAAACTTCTCGCGTATATTGTGAATGTGTAATTCCCATCGCAAGCAAAGTCTCACTTGTAGATAAGTAGAATTGAAGCTGGGTCAGAAAAAATATAAAAAGTACTATACTGCTCAATGCTTTCGGCAAGCTAAGGTTTATAAATTTCAGGCTATTAAATTTCAGGCTATTAATCTCCTGTCCCTTTTGTATAAAAGTAAGCAGTCTTGGGACAATGAAAGCAAGGAACCCAAAGAAGATTAATCTGAATATCCAGATAGAAATATTGTCTGAAAAAAACCATTTAAAAAACTCTCTAAGATAGATAATACCTGGAAAATTAGTTAAAAGTTTATTAAAAACAGGGTTTGCAGACGCCAGAAGCGGTACAATAATCGCAAGCAACACTATAGATACTGCGACTGAAATAATAAGTTCAATGATCTTTTCGCTTTTAGGTTTTGCTTCTTTTTCTAAGAATTGCCTTAAATCAACATCATACTCACTTTTTGTATAGATAGAACGGAAAAAAAGAAAAATCGGTGTAATCAGAAGATGTAGAAATCCGAAACTATTCCTAGTGAATTCTCTCGGCATTGCCATGACACTCCCAAGAAAAAACATAAATATGATATTCAAAAATATCAGAAATTCATTTGTTCTGGAAAAAATAAAAAACGACAGGATCAGAATTAGTAAATATAAAATGCTGCTAAATTTTGATCTTTCGGATTTGAATATATAAATAAGACTCGCAAGTGCGGCCAAACTTAGGGCTACGCCTGAATACGCGAAGCTATAAAAAACTATAACCAGCAGAGAAGCTAGTGCAGAATAACCTAAAAGAAGTATACTTATCTTTGTTTTACCCATGCTTTTCATAACCAAATAGATTAATTACTTAGCCCATGTATTATACTACACTTTTTTATGTGAGCCTCTTGCTTAATTATTTATCCGGTGTATAATCAATTTAAGCTATGGCGGAATCTAGAAACGAAAAAGCCGAAGGAGAAAAGACAGAAAAGACTCCCTCTAAAGTCCAGAAACTACGAGGGAATAGAAAATTCCGCTTGGGACTCATTTTCATCCTTCTTGTAATAGTCGCTGTGCTATTCGTCGTATGGGAAAAGGCTAGAATTGCACTTGCTATTGCATTCATAGCCCTTCTTGCGGCACTCGGACTTGAGGTATCTCAAAACGACTGGGATCTGGGTAAGCTCTGGGGAACGAAATCTTTTCAGGAATCAAAGGTAAGTAGAGATGAGTCAGGAAATATACTATTTGATAAATTCGGCAATATCACCACAGACTCCTCAAAGGGTAAAAAGGCGGATGAATATAACTGTGACGATTTCAAGACTAACCCTGAAGCACAAAGTTTTTTTGAGAAAGTGGGCGGTACGGAGAATGACTTAAATAGACTTGACGGGGATAAAGACGGTGAGGCGTGTGAAAGCTTACCGAAGGGAGATAGCTAAGTATGAAGATGAATCCGGTAATTCACTTTGAGATGCCTGCGAAAAATAAAACACGAGTCAAGTCGTTTTATGAAATAGTTTTCGGCTGGCAGATAACTATAACGGGCGCGGAATATAACAATTATGTCCTAGCAACCACATCTCCTGTTGATGATAAAGGTCTACATAAAGAAAAAGGCGCCATAAACGGTGGGTTCTGGGAAACGAAGAAAAAGGAATACCCACACTTTGTCATTTCTGTAGATGATCTAGAAAATCACATGAAGATAGTAAAAAAGAACGGTGGAAAAATAGAAGGTAAACCAATGGATATTCCAGGAATTGGGAAATTTGTTATGTTTAATGACACCGAAGGAAACCGCGTCGGCATGCTCCAACCTGTAGAAATGTAGATCTTTTATTTTCTCCCAATGGGGTATTTCGAAGTATAATGATATTATTTATCCGGGAACAAGGAAGTGTAAAATTTTGAGGCTTCTTTCGCCTCTTTATAAAACCATAAATGAAGGATTATCTTCTGCATATATATTGAAACGATTCTAAGTAACTAAGACGAGAATATCAAATGCGTAATTCGTGGAGTGCCGGCTGTGATTTAAGTCATAGAGAGAATCCGGTAATTAAATTACACTGTAATTATAGTATAATTTAATTAGGTTAGTTAAAAGGCGGTGATTTACATGATAAAATCGGGTCTTATCGCAGGGTTTGTAAATTTGATAGTTACGTTCATATTTACATGGCTTGCAGGAGTTCTTTTTCCGTCAATCAATACTGAATATCAGAATGCTTCCATTTTTCGCCCATGGGACGATCCTTTAATGATGGTGTTTTTCGCTTATCCTTTTATAGCTGGATTAGCCCTAGCTTACTTATGGAAATTATTAAAAACCCATCTTAAAGCCGTATCGGGAAATAAAGCATTACAGTTTGCCATGATATATTTTTTAGTAGCTACAATACCAGGAATGTTTATTTCTTATACAACTTTCAAAATATCCTTACCCATGGTCCTACTCTGGACATTTAATGGATTTTTGCAGGTACTGGTCGCGGGATTGGTATTTGAAAAGCTGGAATAAAATATGAAGATTAATGCAGACTGGCATTCTAAACATAAAATGCCAGCCAATCCTAGTGTAGATGAAAGAACTGAATGGCACATAGCCCATGTTAAAAACTGTACCTGTCGCCCAATACCCTCTAAATTAGGTAAACTATTAGAAAAACATAGTCCCGCAGGTTACCAAAAATTTGCGTGATCTTCTTTATAGTGAGTTTTGCAATTTGTCTGTACCTACCGAGAAAGTACCAAAGCTCGTGAGCGTTGAAATCAAAGCCGGTGACCTATTGGCTTAATCTCGAAACTATTAACTAACGATGGTCCCACTATCCCAATCAACACATAGATAACTCCAATATGTCGCTTCTTATTTAACTGGGGAAGCCTGAATTCTGTTATACTCCTTAGATGCGGACGTTTTATAAACTCCTTACTGTTGGATTTATAGCTGCTACTACCAACAACTTCGTCTGGTTCGCACTCACTTACTGGGCGTATTTAGAAACGAAATCCGTCGTCTCGACTGGCATCGTCGCTGGGGTTTGGCTAGTCGCTACCGCCATCTCCGGAATCTGGCTAGGATCTCTAGTAGACCATCACAAGAAAAAGACCGTGATGCTCGGATCCAGTAGCTTCACTTTAATTCTTTTTTTAGTTGGTCTTTTAATCTATATTTCTTTGCCACAAACTACCTTCGCATCGGTCACAAGTCCGATGTTTTGGGTATTTGTTCTTATTCTTCTAACAGGCGTTATTAGCGGGAATATTTACAGTATCACAATTCCGACGCTTGTGGGGATAACTGTACCTGAAGAAAAACGAGATAAAGCAAATGGTATGTTCGGAACAATCATGGGAATTTCTTTTACTATAACGGCGGCTGCAAGCGGAGTAATATTTGGAATAGGCGGAATGAATATGGTACTTATAATTGCTGCTTTCTTTACTGGAATAGCTATACTGACACTTTCCCTCACCAACACCAAAGAGAAAAGCCTGTCTATAAACACAGAAGAATCTGCTGCTGATACTATTAAAGAAACCAAGAAAAAAGTAGACCTGAAAGGGACTATAAAAATTGTAGGGTCTATACCTGGTCTTTTCCCTCTTATCTTCTTTACGACATTTAACAACTTCTTAGGCGGGGTCTTTATGGCGCTTATGGATGCTTACGGGCTGACTCTGGTTTCAGTTCAAGTCTGGGGGATTCTCTGGGCAGTGCTTAGCTCCGGATTTATTCTCGGAGGGATGCATATCGCAAAAAGGGGCTTAGGTAAAAATCCACTTGCGACACTTTTTCGAATCAATATCATTATGTGGACTGTATGTATATTCTTTACAATTCAACCATCTATAGCACTTCTGGCTAGTGGTATGTTTATCTGGCTTTGCTTGGTTCCATTTGTTGAGGCCACAGAACAGACCATCATGCAAAAAGTAGTACCCCCTGAAAGATTGGGAAGAGTCTTCGGCTTCGCTCATAGTGTCGAGCAATCAACATCTCCCATCACAGCATTTCTCATAGGACCTATCGCCCAATTCATTTTCATACCATTTATGACTACGGGAAAAGGCGTTGATCTAATCGGGGATTGGTTTGGCACTGGCACAGGTCGGGGAATCGCGCTTGTCTTCATCACAGCAGGTATTATCGGATTACTTACGACTTTAATTGCGCAAAAAACAAAATACTATCGACTTTTATCAGAGCAGTATTTAAAAAGATAGTAATATTCTTACGGAAATCTCATGATTAGTATTGTAGAATAGTTTTCTATGTTGAATTTTAATTCAATAATGATAGGTACATCGAATCCGAAAGAGCTCGCGCAGTTTTATGAGAAAGTTTTTCAGAAAAAGCCTGATATGTCGGATGGTGACTGGAGTGGGTGGCAGATAGGAAGCTGCTTTTTTAATATCGGTATGCACTCTGAAGTAAAAAACAATGCAAAGGAACCGCAAAGAATTATCTTAAACTTTGAAACGAAAAACGTAATGGAAGAATTTGAGAGAATTAAAAACCTAGGTACGACAGTCATTAAAAAACCTTATGGAATGACTTCTGAAGGCGAAATAATCACCGACGGGGAGGGTATGCAGATCGCGACTTTTGCCGATCCTGACGGTAATTATTTCCAACTCATGTCCCCATGGGAATCTGATAAAAATTAACCTAGATAATCACGAAGTTTATTACCTCTTGACGGATGTCTTAACTTTCTTAATGCCTTCGCTTCAATCTGTCGAATACGCTCACGAGTGACTGCAAACATTCTACCCACCTCTTCAAGTGTTTTCGGTCTTCCGTCTTTCAATCCGAACCGCTCTTCAAGAACTCTTCTTTCTCGATCTGAGAGCGTCTGCAGAACCTGATCAACTTGTTCTTTGAGTAATTCTTTCGATGCCGCATCAAAAAGAGTAGGCGCTGCCGAATCATGTATGAAATCTCCTAACTTACTATCTTCTTCGTCTCCCACTGGTGACTCAAGACTCGCTGGGTTCTGGGAAATCTTTATAATCTCCAAGGCCTTCTCAGGTTCAATCCCTAATACTTTAGCAACCTCCTCAGGCGTCGGCTCTCGACCTAGTTCCTGCATGAGTTTTCTCGAAGTTCTCAAGAATCGATTGATATTCTCTACCATATGTACGGGGATTCTGATAGTACGTGCTTGATCTGCTATGGCCCGGGTGACTGATTGACGAATCCACCAAGTAGCATATGTTGAGAATTTAAATCCCCGCCTCCAATCATATTTCTCTACAGCCCGAATAAGTCCTTGATTTCCCTCCTGGATAAGATCAAGAAGTGTCAAACCACGGCCTATATATTTCTTCGCGATTGATACGACCAGACGAAGATTAGAATTAATAAGCTGCTGCTTGGCTGCTTTATCACTTTTCTCAACTCGCTTCGCAAGTTCAATCTCCTGATCAAAGGTAAGAAGCGGGATTCTTCCAATCTCTTTAAGATACATTCTGACAGGATCAGATACAGTACCCTCTGCAAGCACCGTAAGCGCTTCGAGCTCTTTTTCCAAATCCTCAATAGACTTCTGGTCATCTCGTTCTTGCGCTACAGACTCAAAAACATCAACGCTTGAGCGCATAAGCTTATCGTAGAGTGTATCCAGCTCAACTATATGCTCTTCAGGATGAGAAAATATACCTAAAATCTCATCTTGGGTGATGTATCCACGTTTTTTAGCTGTAGCGACTATATCTGTGAGTATGGCTGGTGACTTGGGTTTAGTAGTATTCATTTTCCAACAAAACAGAAACCCATTTTCATGGGCGCACAAGGATTGTAGCAGAATACCGCTAGAAGACAAGGGGTAATTTATTAACTCATTAACTTTTTAACTGAGCTACTAGTTTCGAGTATTCCTCTTTCAGCCTTTCCGCCTCATCCCGATCTCCACTGGCCTCACTTGTCTTAATAGAATTAACTAGTGTTTTCATTTGATCCTTTAAATACAGAAGCTTTAATTGCTCTGCTGTTTTTAGTACCTCAAACACATATTTCTCTTTATCAGCAAAGGAGGGCAGAGGATATAAAAGCGCAGTATTGTAAATATCCGAAAACTCCGAAGGCAAACTAGCAT
This sequence comes from uncultured Gammaproteobacteria bacterium, assembly GCA_964389405.1. GTDB lineage: Bacteria > Patescibacteriota > Microgenomatia > Levybacterales > UBA12049 > CAYMDS01. Next base: position 3,209 of record CAYMDS010000032.1, on the reverse strand, counting down.
TAAACTGCTGCATACTCCCTCCCTCTTTCACAAAATCTAAATAATATAAAATAAGCTTTTGATATGCGCGTTCTTTTCCCACACAAAAAGAAATAGTGCCCCAAGCCATATCAGCTACATGCAGCACCTCGGGACTCTGAAAAACCAATGCCGTTAAATACTCTCCTAGAATCTCTTCCCTGCTCCGTTTGTTTTTCTTAGATATAAATGAGACTTCTTCGAGGGTTTTTTTTCTTTTTTTATTAAGCTCTTCAGATACACTCTCATATGTAGTCTGAATACTACTTGCCAATTTTCGCAGATAATGCTCTTTAACGATAGCGTTTTCAATATCATCGATTACAGGAAGCAGGCTTTCTGCAATTTTTCGTTTGCCCTCAGATGTAGACACTGCATTGTCTTTAAGAGCCCTTTCAAACAGGTAATCATAAACGCTTACATCATTCTCTACTGCTTTTTTAAATTCAATAGGATTTATCCTCAAGGCCTCATCCGGATCTTTTCCATCACGGATAACCACAACCGTGGTATTTATTTGTTTTTTAGAAAGAACCGGCAGACTTCTTTTTATAGCCTCTTGCCCCGCAGTATCACCATCAAAACAGATAGTTATTTTATCTGCGTATCGCGAAAGTAGATTTATTTGCTCCTCAGTAAGAGCCGTACCCTTTATCGCCAATACGTTCGTTATTCCCTCCCGAAAGCAACTCATCACATCAAATTCACCTTCCACCAGTATCGCCTGCTTTGCCTTTCTTATGGCATCTTTCGTGATATTTAAACCAAAAAAGTGCGTCCTTTTATGATAAATCATAGTATCTCTGGTGTTTATGTACTTCCCGCCAAATCCCGTACTTTCATCTAAAAGTCTCCCTGAAAAACCGAGAACATTCTCTCTGTAATCAATCAGTGGGAAAATAAGTCGATTCTTGAAAAAGTCTGAGATCCCGTTACTGTAAGATGCAGCCAGACCAGCATCAATGATATCTTCCTTCATGAATCGTTTCTTCTGCAAAAGATACCGGATGAGAGCCCGGCCACTACCAGGGGCAAATCCGAGCTTAAAAGTTTTAACTAGCTTTTCACTTATTCCGCGTTTTCGCAAGTACTCATAAGCCATCTTCCCAGCCGTATGTTTAATGAGTATGTAATGATAAAAATCTGCAGCTATGGCATTAACCTTATAAAGCTGCTCTTTTTTTATGGAGGATGAGGTGTCCGCGTAACTTGATTGCATCAGCTCGATCCCTGCCTGTTTTGCGAGATATCTGAGGGCCTCAGGAAATTCCAATCGCTCATAGTCCATAAGGAACGTATAGATATCGCCACCTTTTTGACATCCGAAACAATGCCAGATCTGTCTTTCAGGAGAAACAATAAAGCTTGGGGTTTTCTCTCCATGAAAAGGACATAGGCCCTGAAAATTTTTACCCGCTTTTTTCAGCGGAACATACTCTGAGATGAATGAGACAATATCGATTTTCTCTCTAATCTGTGCTACTTGATCCATAGTTTTGACAAAAGTTATGAGTTATAAATTATAAGTTATGAGTTCAGAATAGCGCAGATTACTTATAACTTAGCACTTATAACTTGTGACTTCTTCGTGGCTTCATTGTAGCACGGGTTGGCTTGAATTTCTCGGTCTCTTCACCTAAAATAGGTGGTCCGACTATGAAATATAAAGCACTTATCTGTGATTTTGATGGCACCCTTGTCCCTTATGGAGACTCAAACCGCCCGTCTAATAAGGTACTCTTGGCACTTAGAAATGCAAGTCAAAAAGTCTTCGTAGGTATCGCTACCGGCAGACCACTCTTTAGACTTAGATATATTCTCCCCGATCTACCACTTACCAGCCCTTGCATCGTTAATGGCGGAGCGCAAATTTATGATCCTAAGGCTGATAAAATCCTAAAAGAGTATCCTTTAGAGAAGGATGACATTGAGAGATTAAAAGAAAAAATTCTAGAGCTAAATCTTCCTTTTATTCTAAACGATGGAAATAAAGATCATCGTATTAAGAATAAGCTGCCAAAAAAAGTCTTAGGAGGTGTAATCTATGGACTTACTGATTACCAAGCAGAGAAGGTTTTGGATTTTAATTATAAGGTTCCGTCGATCGCACTTCATAAGCTACCCGACTGGAAGGAAGGAAAATTCGAGATCAACATAAACCATGTCGCCGCGACTAAACAGCATGGCATAAATGAAATCGCAAAAATTATGGGGATTAAAACTAATGAGATCATAAGTGTCGGGGATAGTTATAATGACTTTCCGCTACTTATGGCATCCGGCTTAAAGGTGGCTATGGGAAACGCATTTCCCGACCTTAAAGAAATTGCTGACTATATAGCGCCAGATGTCTATCAGGATGGAGTAGTAGACGTCATACAACGGTTTGTATGTAAAAATGAATAGCTACACTCTTCTGCTTCTAAGATGATCCACGACGAGCATAAAAGCTATTAAACCTGCGGGTGCGACTAGAAGCCACCCGGTTAAAAACGTAAAGAAGTAATCTGCCATAATCCTACTATAAAACACCTTTTTTACTCTTCTTGTAGTAATACAGTAAGAAAATTGTTAGTAAATGCAATAACTTACTCCACATTAGCTTATTAACGGGTCATTTATGCGCGAATTAATAATAAATCTTAATAAAATAAGCCTTGCTAAGTTGTTATATAATTAAACTATGTCTGATCAAGCTTTAACTTCCCAAAAATGCGTTCCGTGTGAAGGAGATGTCACGCCTTACACTTCAGAACAAATAGCGATTTATAAACCCCAGGTTAAGGCATGGAATATATTAGAAAACAAAAAACTCGTGAGGGAATTCAAATTTAAAGACTTTTCCAAAGCTCTGGAATTTGTGAATAAAGTCGGAGAAATTGCAGAGCTTGATGGCCACCACCCAGATATAAACTTACACAACTGGAATAAAGTTACAATCACTCTCTGGACTCACAAAATAAAAGGACTATTCTTAAATGATTTTATATTAGCAGCGAAGATTGACAAATTATTGTAAAATTCTCAGGCTAAAGTACAATTTGTAATTACCTACATAACTGTTATTATGAAGTTATATGCTTGCAAAAGTGATTTCTGCTGCTGTCGTAGGAATTGATGCATTACCTATAGAAGTTGAGATCGATATCGCATCCCAAGGGCTACCTTCCTTCACTATAGTCGGTCTTCCT
>CAYMDS010000031.1:0-13022 GCA_964389405.1 uncultured Gammaproteobacteria bacterium | reverse complement strand
TAGCGGCTGGGCACGTTTTATGGGAAGGAGTCTTGACTGGGGTCGTGATACCGGAGTAGATGGCGTGATCGCGAATCAACCCTTACTTCTTTCAGGGGGTAATATAGCATTTGGAGGCGATGGAGATCCTAAAAAAGGAAGTAAAGGACCAAGATCTTTTATAGGAAACAAAGGAGGTATGGTATATATAGGAGTAACGCATAATGCGACAGTAGCCGAGAATGCCTATGTTCTAAAAGCTTTAGGACTGGAAAATGCTCTAAATCTGGACAGTGGCGGCTCTACTGCGCTATGGACAGGCGGTTATAAAGTAGGACCCGGAAGAAATATCCCCAACGCTGTATTGTTTGTTAGAAGATAATAAATTAATTTCCAAATACATAGATAACGGTCGCGAGTAAATTAGTAAATGCATGGATTAAAAAAACTGAAAAAAATGCATCTATTAAAGACTTCTTTTTCCTCACATAGAATGCCCAAACGAATAATAAGCCAATAGGCAACATACCGATAAAATTAATTAAACCATCATCCAGGTGAGCATAAGCAAAAATATAAGTTGTGATTATAATCGCTATAAAACCTGGAATTCTAAGAAGTTTGAATATTAAAAGCGGAAACCATTGGAAGATAACAGTTTCTATTAAAGGCGCAATTATTACAGCGACAAAAACAGTTATCCAAAACTGATCTTCGATCTGAAGAATCTCGATGTTAGGTATACCCAAATCTACATGAAATACTGTTAACAATAAAACCACCGGCAAAACTATAATAAAACGCGATATAAAAGCCAGTGCAGTAACTTCAGCTATAAATCTGAATGTTGAATACTGAGAAATTCTGCGGAAATAATTTGAAAACATTTTATGAACCCAAGAATTGAATAATATGTCATTCTGAGCGTAGCGAAGAATCTCTTACGGATTCGAGTGTTTTCTGAGACTTGAAATGTAAAACTTATTTACATTCCCAGCTCAGAGATCCTTCACTTCGTTCAGGATGAAAAAAGAGGTTAACTTAGCTTTTCTCTGACAATTTTACTTACAAATCCCATATCCGCTTTTCCTTTCAGCTTCGGCATAAGTAAACCCATAACCTTTCCTATATCCTGTATACTTTTTGCATTTACTTGGGATACCACATCATCTATAAGAGTAAGTATTTCTTCCTCATTCATTTGAACTGGTAAGTAAACCTGCAAAATCTCCAATTCCTTGGTTTCTTTTTCGACCAATTCCTGTCTGCCTGCTTTCTTAAATTCCTCTATGGAATCTCTTCGTTGCTTCGCCTCCTTCTGAATAACTGATAAAATATCCTCATCAGTTGCTTCGTATCCCGCACCGCCTTTCTGGATTTCATAATAAGAAATTGAGGATTTAAGCATCCGGAGAACTGAAACCTTAAGAGACTCCCTTGCAAGCATCGCCTGCTTTAATTCATCCTGGATTTTTTGCTTTAACATACCTTTATTATAATATATCCAACTAATTATAGAATACAATTCTTAGATTAACTTCAGATCTGCACTTGTTATCCTATCTCGCCAATCAGATATTTTCCCGCTTGCACTATAGCGAGCTTTAATAAAAATTCTTTCTGCTTGTGAGCCAAACTGACCATATCCTGGCGCAGTCTTAGCTTGCCGGATGCGCTCAATTGAAAATCGCTGTTCCTGCAATTTATCAAACAGACTAGGTATTGTAAAATCTCCTACCACTAGAGGCTCTGATCCATCAAGCATATCGACCTTCATTGGATTTGTGTTAACAACCAAATAGAGAAGACCTAGGCCTTCTGGATTAATAATTCTTCTCATTTCTGAAAGTGCTTTATCTGTGTCAGGCACCCATTGTAGTGAATTATTGCAAATAATTTGATCGAAATACCCGTTCCTGTATCCTAGACTACTCATATCACCTGTGACAGCAGAAACATTCTCTATTCTGGCACCTGCAGCTGTTCGGCTTAAAGCTAATACTTTCTTATGAAACTGTGTCATGCGGGGTGAAAAATCTGCAGCTATGATTCTAACCTTTTTTGGATCATGCACTTCGCCAATTATTCCACCTAAAAATGTTTCATATAAACCTGGTCCTGAACCTAGGCTAATTATGCGCTCATTTTTGGCAGGATTAATTTCCAAATATCTAAGGAGAGTTAACATCGTAGTATGATACATTAGGTCACTTTCGGCTCCCGCCCACTCATTAGCTCTCTCATCCCATGCTACTCTCAGAAGACCTTTCGGATCTTTTGGAAGCTTGGAGCCTAATGTAATAAATGGAGAAACTTTTTCCGCATCAATACCCATTTGTCTTAGGGTTTCATCTTTATAAATCAGAAAAGAATCTGCTATCTCTCTTAATCTATTTTCGCCCTCTTTTTTAGGACCGGAATCCGTGCTTTGCCAGCCTCGTCTTCGCATCTCATTTGTAACTTTACTAAGATCATCTTTACCCAAGCTTCCTAATGGTAGGATAAAATCATCTTTACCCATTACTTTATTATATCAAAAATAGACCTATAATTCATAAACAAAAATATGATATTTATTCAAGTCTTACTAATCCCTTTGACAATACTTTTTCGAAACTAAGCTTCATAAACCAAAAACTAAAAAATAAATATACAAAATTCAGAACTAGACTAATGACTAATTTATTAATATCTAAATGACCATTGGATATAATTTCCCGTGACCCTTCAAAAATATATGACGCAGGCATAAGTTTTCCGATAAACTGAGCCCAAGTAGGCAGCGTGGACAATGGATAATAAATAGCCGCGAAGGGTGAAAATAAAGCTACAAAGGACCACGCAAGAGTTTGAATTCTTGTCCCGAATCTTAATATTAACCCGGCCACGAAAAATCCTATAGCCCACCCCGTCAACATTAATGACGCAAAAAACGGGATAAGATAGATACCATAAGAAAAGATATGCACATGATAAAGTAAATATGCAACAGCTGAGGCAAATATTACGCTCATAAACGCCTTAGTTATACCTGTCACCAAAAATGCGGCTATCCACTCTGAAAACTTTAAAGGGGATACGAATATATTTATGAGATTCTGATTCCATAAATCTTCAAGTAGCCCTACAGTTATTTCATATTGTGCCCTCCATGTAATAAGCCATAATAAAATCCCGGAAATTATAATTAAAATGATAGGCGATGTATCAGGCGCAAAAGACCGAAGATAAGTACTGGTAAGACCCCATACTAAAAGATCAATTGTCGGCCAATAAAATGCATCACTCAGCCGATCCCAACTTCTACGGAATAAAAATAAATATCTTAAAACGATTGCGTATATTCTATGTATTTTCATAATTTCCTGCTGTTTGTAAAAAATAATCTTCTAAAGTCGGCTTTTCTATGCTTATTTCATCATATATAACGCCAGCATCCATGAGTCCACGTAGAAATTCTGCAATTTTACTTTCATTTACATCTATCACTATACTTCGATGCTGCATCTTAAAAGGGAGCTTGTTATTTTTACAATACTCCACTGTTCGCTTCATGCCATCTTTTACCAAAAGTTCCACATGCGAGATTTCAATCGACTTAGCAAGCTTATCTGGTGTATCATCAGAAATTATCTTTCCTTTATTTATAAAAATCACCCGGTCGCACATTTCTTCAACTTCCGACATATTATGCGAAGTCCAAAGAATCGTAGCCTTCGTTTTATTACGATATTCAATTATGATGTTACGAATATAAAAAGCTATATCAGGATCAAGTGAGGCAGTCGGCTCATCAAGAAGTATCACTTTTGGGTTATTGACAAAAGCTTTTGCTAAATTAACTCTAGTTTTTTGACCGGCTGATAACTCAGACATTTTCTTTTTCGCTAAAGACTCGAGTTTAAATAGTTCAATAATCTCCCAGACGCGCTTTTTTCTATCCTGAATTTCATAAAGATAAGATATAAAAGTTAAATTTTCCCAAACTGATAAAACCCAAGGGAGATTAGTATAAGTAGTCGAAAAGTTCACTTGTTCCAGAATCTCTTCTTTATGCAGAAAAAGATCTTTACCAAAATAGTTAATGATACCGCTACTCGGAGTAAGTACTCCAAGTAGCATCTGGATTGTAGTCGTTTTTCCGGCTCCATTCGGCCCCAAAAAACCCAATATTTCTCCCTCTTTAACTGAAAAAGATACATCATCAACTGCAAGAAAGGTACCAAATTGTTTTTTAAGATTTTTTACATCAATTATCTGATCCATAATATTACTCTTTCAGATTTGCACGAAAAAAACAACGTGAAAATATCCTTTATCTATCGTGGAAAAATGCCGCCGCCCGCAAAACGAAAGAGGTACTGATAATTATAGCACAACAGTACAAATATTGAGACAACAGGTTCTAAATCCAATTACAGCAACTACAGAAAATGTATAATATACTAACTTATTATACACTCAATAATTTACTTGTAGCCTAAAAATATTTTAGTAAGCTTCTTTAAGTCTGCTTAACAGGTACTCTCTTGTATTTTTAGATAGATCTTCATCTACCTCTTCGAACAGTTTTTGCAGTATTTCACCGATTTTACGAGAAGGGGGGAGGTTTAACTCTTTCATAATATCGTTTCCATCTATAGCCAAGTCGTTTATTGAGAATGGGGCTGGCGCCAGCTGTTCTTCAACTCTTTTTTTAAATAATTTTAGTCTCCATGATTCTGCGGTCTGAGTTCCGCCTCCCAACCTATCCCCGATACGAAGATCCATCATATCTTTCACATTTTCAACACCTATTCGCCTTATAAACCTCCTCACAGCGGCATCTGTTATATGTTCATCCACAGTAAACATATGCCAACGGATAAGCTTTATAACCTTTTGACGTTCTTTCTTTGAGAAACGAAGCCTTTCACATATTTCATAAGCCATACGAGAGCCCATAACCTCATGGTTGTAAAAAATTACGAGTCCCTGCTCATCTTTACCCTCCACTCTCGGTTTTCCGATATCGTGAATTAACGCGGCGAATCGCACGATAGGGTCCAAAGATGGACAAAACTTTAATGACAAAACGTTATGCGTGAATACATCATCAAGATGATGCCTGCCGGGCCTTGCCTGAGAAATACCTACTCCTTCCAAAAGCTCAGGCATTATGTATTCTAAAAGACCGGTATTCCGTAAAAGCATAATACCCTCATAAGAAAAATCACTGGCTAAAATTTTAAGCAGCTCAGTATTAATCCTTTCATGTGCGATATGCGTTAAAGAATTTGCGTTTAAGCTTATAGCGTTCAAAGTCTGCTCCTCTATAGCAAATCCAAGCTGTGAGGCAAACCTAATAGAACGCATTAATCGTAATGCGTCCTCGCCAAACCGCTCATCAGGGTTGCCTACTGCCCGAATCAATTTATTTTTCAAATCCCCTTGTCCGCCGTAGGGATCAATTATTCTTGATTCCTGCTTCTTACTTCTTACTTCTAATGCTAAAGCCATTGCGTTTATCGTAAAATCTCTTCTCTGTAAATCTTCTTCAATTGTTTTTCCCCACTTAACGCTTTCCGGCCTCCTTTTATCAATGTAGTTTGTTTCTGTCCGAAAAGTCGTAATTTCGACAGTTCCCGGGTGCTCTGATTCAATCAACTTAAGAGGTATTCCGACAGTCCCAAAATCATTATTGTAGAAAGCGTCAGGAAATAATTTCAGCATCTCAGAAGGCGTAGCATTGGTGGCCAAATCCCAATCTGTTACGCTTTTATTCAATAACAAATCTCTCACACATCCGCCTACCAAGTAAATCTGATATTTGTTTTCTTCAAATTTTTCTATAATTTCTAGTAGCGGTGAAGGTATTTTTTGAAGCATAGTTTTGATATAGTATAACATGCTTATGAAATGTAATCATTTCATAAAATTGTCTATTTATTATTTAGCATTGTCCATAAATCTAAAAATCTTCAAATTGGTCAATTGTACATAAATGGAAAATATGAAAAGGTGGGAAATATTAAAAAAAATCAAAAAGCAATCCCGATTAAATCGGGATCAAAATTCAAAATTCAAAAATGAGGACATCATTAATATTCTTCTTGAAAATAGGGGTTTTAAAACTAAAAAAGAAATTGACTCTTTCTTAAATCCCGATCTTAATGATATAACTTTGGATTCAGTAAATATAGATAAAAAAGAAATAGATAAAACCTTAAAAAGAATTAATCTAGCAGTCGAAAACAAAGAACAAGTTGTAATTTATGGAGACTATGATGTGGACGGCATCACCGCATCTGCCATACTCTGGGAAACACTTTTTTTTGATTTAAAAGCAAAAGTTTCGCCATACATTCCGCACCGCGTAGATGAAGGCTACGGCATATCAATAAAAGGGATTGATAATCTAAAGCTTAAATATCCTGATGTCAAATTAATTATTACTGTGGATAACGGGATAGTAGCTAATGAAGCAATCGAATATGCAAAAAAGCTTGGGGTTGATGTAATTGTCACAGATCATCATGTTGCAGGAGAAAAACTGCCAGAAGCTTATTCAATAATTCATACAACGAAACTTTGCGGAGCAGGTGTCGCGTATATGCTGGTGAAGGAAATTACTAAGCAAATGGCAAATGGCAAATGGGGCGGACAGAGTAATAACGAAGGAGCCCGCTTGCGAGCAAAGCGAGACAAGGGAGGGTATATGGCAAATGATGTTCACCTCGAGTTGGCTGCATTAGGTACTATCGCAGACCTTGTGTCGTTAAAAGGCGCGAACAGAGCAATAGTGAAGTTCGGTCTTAAGAAATTAAGCGAGACTAAAAGGCCGGGACTTCTGGCTTTATATGAAGAAGCGGGAATTGACAAGTCAAAAATCGGAGCATATGAGGTAGGTCATATCATAGCGCCGAGACTCAACGCCACAGGTCGTATGGAATCTGCTATGGATAGCTTAAGACTCATCTGCACGAAAGATCCTAAAAGAGCAAGTGATCTGGCATCGCTTTTAGGAACTACAAATAAAGAAAGGCAAAACGTTATGTTTGAGGCTACGAAACATGCGAGTCTTTCAATGCATTCACGAAATGTATTGAAAAAATTACTTGTTGTTTCTCATGAAGCTTATTCCGAAGGAATTATAGGACTGGTCGCAGGAAGACTGGTTGAAGAATTTTACAGACCGTCAATTGTAATATCTCTGGGCAAAACATTAAGTAAAGGATCAGTCCGATCGATATCAGGATTCAATATAATTGAATTTTTACGAAATTCCTCTGAATTCTTCGTCAATGTAGGCGGCCATCCTATGGCAGCAGGATTTACGATAGAAACTGAAAAAATTAAAAAAATGCAGGAAGCTCTGGAAGAACTTGCTGAAGCAGTTGATGATGAATTATTTATTAGAAGTTTAAGAATCGATTGCGATATGCCTTTTTTTGCGATATCTACGAGCCTGTATGAAGATATACAAAATCTTGCTCCGTTCGGTATGGGAAACCCTGAACCGGCTTTCGCAACTTTTAACCGTAGAATAGTTAACATGCGAATAATTGGCAAAAACGGAAATCACATGAAAATGATGTTGAATAAAGATGGCTTAAATTTTGATGCAATATGTTTCGGTATGGGAGAAAGGGCATCGGAATTTAATATTGGCGATAAGATCGATATAGCTTTCACAATTGATCAGAACAAATGGAATGGCAATACTAAATTGCAACTGAAAGTTAAAGACGTCAGAAAAACTGAGGCTATTGTAAAGGAAGAAGAGGTAAGGTAAAATATCTCCTAGTTCAAAGATCAAAACCTAGCTTAAAAATAAAAAATTTTAGCTTTACACTTGGATTTGAGGTTTGATTTTTAATTTTTGATCTAATTGTATGAGTAACAATAAAACAAGAACACTCGTAGTAGATTGCTTGCAAGGTATCGGAAAAGAAGTTTCAGTCTCCGGCTGGGTTCATACCGTAAGAGCACACGGGAAAATAGCATTTTTTGATCTTCGCGATAGATCAGGAATTATTCAAATCGGCGCGTTTAACCCAGAGCTTGCAAAAAAAGTAGCAAGCTTAGGCCCTCAAGATGTAGTACATGCAATCGGATTAGTAAAAAAACGTGAAGAAAGATATATTAATAAAAATTCCCCAACAGGAACTATTGAGCTTGAGTTACATTCTTTAGAAGTTATCGAAAAATCAGCAGAAATGCCATTTGATATGGGAGGAGTAGATCTAAATTTAGACTTACCGGCCCTTCTTGATAATCGTGCGCTAACACTAAGACATCCTAAGATACAAGCTATCTTTAAAGTCCAAGAAGTTATAATAGACGCATTTCGCGAATTCATGAAATCGCAGGGATTTTTCGAATTCCAGGCCCCCTCTATCGCGCCAGCTGTTGCAGAAGGTGGATCCGAAGTATTTGAAATTAGTTATTTTGAGCATAAAGCCTATCTAACTCAAAGTCCTCAATTATATAAGCAAATTGTAATGACTGCATTTGAAAGAGTCTTTTCGGTAAATAAAGTTTTCCGCGCTGAACCCTCTGTTACCACTAGACATCTGACTGAAATCGTATCAATGGATGCAGAGATGGCATTTATAGAATCATGGGAGGATGTGAAGGACATGGCCGATCAAACCATCAAATTTATTTTCCAACAGCTAGAAAAAAAGTGTCTACGAGAACTAGCTATATTTGATGCTACTCTTCCATCATATGTCGAGAAAACACCAACCATAAGTCTTAGGGAAGCCCAGGAAAAAATTTTTCGAAATTCCGGCCGCGATGTCCGTTCTGAAAAGGATTTAAACCCTGAAGATGAAAGAGAAATCTGTACTATCATAAAACAAGAAACAGGATCTGACCTTGTCTTCATTTACGGATATCCCACGAAAAAAAAACCGTTCTATGTATATCCCGATCCAGATAATCCAGAGTATAATCATGGAATGGACTTATTATGCCGAGGCGTGGAATGGCTATCAGGTGGAAGGAGAGTAAATAATTATAAACAACTTCTTACTCACGTTAGCGATTGGAAAATGGACCCAAATAAGATTAAAATGTTTTTAGACGCATTTAAATACGCTTCTCCTCCTGAAGGCGGATTTGCGTTTGGCGCTGAGAGGATAACCATGCAAATTCTCGGTTTATCAAACATTCGCGAGGCTTCTATGTTTCCTCGAGATATGGAACGCATAGATGAAAAACTTACCAAAGAAAAAAAAGATAATAGAAGATCTAATAGTAAATAACTCTTCCAAAAAGGCCCAATACGTGTCAAAAGAACAAATCCGTTTCTTTCATAATATCTTTTATTCAATAGCAAAAAAAAAGTTAAGCGGTCTATATATCTTCCCGCTGATTTTCCTTTCAATTACTCTTCTTGTCTTAACGATTTACAATGTTATTCTAAAAAGCGAAATAGTAAATCTATCTCCTACTCAACCCCCCCCGCTTAATCTCACCTCATATCCTTATATATCCGAGAGCCTTATTCCCCAAATTACAGCAGAATCTGCGCTCATCTATGATGATACTGCAAAAGCAATGCTTTTTGAGAAAAAACCGCTTCTACGGTTCTCTATGGCATCTACGACAAAAATCATGACAGCTCTTGTGGCACTGGAGCATTTTAAGCCCACCGATCTGATTACAACACAGAAAAGCTATACAGAAGGTGTGGTATTGGGATTTCTACCTGGAGAACAACTGCTATTTGAAGATATGCTTTATGCCCTTTTACTCCCGTCTGCAAATGATGCTGCATTTATAATATCGGAAAACTACCCGGGAGGACTTGAAAATTTTGTGATGCGCATGAATGAAAAAGCGGCTGAGCTGGAATTATTATATACTCATTATTCAGAACCTTCAGGACTTGATGATGATGGGAATTATACAACTATCGGTGATCTCAGCAAACTCGCTTCATACGCACTAAAAGACGAAGTGTTTGCGAAAATCATAGCTACCAAAAGAAAAGTTATCAAAAGCGTCAATTTGAATAACACCTATACTTTATATAATCTTAACAGGCTACTTGGCGAAAACGGAGTTATCGGCATGAAGACCGGATACACTCAGGGAGCAGGAGAAGTCCTCGTAACGACCAAAATTGAAAAAGGTCATACTTTCATCATCGTGGTTTTGAAAAGTGAAGATAGATTTCGTGATACAGAGATACTTATGCGATATATAAATGATAATGTAAAATTTATCAATCCACAGGATTACCTTCTGAAGATTTAATTTCTTGAAACATTAAATATTATTCTTCAGCTATTTTTCCCTGACAGCTATCAATTGCTTCACTGCTTGTAGCCAAGCAGGCTTCTTTTAACGCAGGCACAAAAGCGAAAAATTCTTCTTTACTTTGAAATAATATTACAGGTAGAGTATAACCCTGCCTCACTTCACTAAAGAAGTATCCAAGTGCCACATCTGTTATAGCAATATTTCTCTCTGTACCAAAATAATTAGAAATAAATCCTTTACCTTTTTTTAAATCTTCAAATGCTTCATCTGCAGTCTTTATAGGGTATGTAGCAGAATCAGTTGCAATAGACTGATGAGAGAAATTCGCCTCTAACACATCGTCTACATCATGACTTCTAGCCATCATAAGAAAATATAATGAAGAATTAGGATGCGCCGGATAATAAACAGGCAGCTCATCAATAGGATTCTGAAAAAGATTCAAGCGGAATATCTGTGTGGCTGATACACTCTCTGCTGGGACTAGTGCTCCCCCTTTCCCTAACTTAAATGGAAATATCTTAACGTTTTCCATATTTATGTCTGATATGTCATAACTCATATCAGTCAAAATTTTTTCGGTCAGTTTTTTAATTGTCTTATCATCACTTATAACAGACTGATTTAGAATCGGGGGATAAGTTCTATACGTGCTGTTAAGTTTGAAGTCGTAGGTGTCTGTATTCATGGTTATACTTCTAAGTAAACCATTCGTAACTTTTTGCCATTTATAAGAAGTGGGCGTTAACACATCCTCGCTATACTGATTTTCTCCGGTTTCAGTGAAACCAATCTTTACGACCTTTAATCGTGCATTTCTGACATTTGAAAGAGTTATGGTGGGACTGACGGTTTTATATACAGTCACCCGATCAGGAAAAACTGGTAATGTACCCGAAATAGTATTAATGCTGTACGTAAACGATTCATTAATTATGGGATCGGGAAATGAAAGTGCGGGCAGCTTACCGAAAGCTACCGTTGGGTAATCCGGGGGAGGAGGATTAACTATCCTTAAGACAATTTTTGCTACATTTATTAATACAATTATTAATACGAGAAAACTTCCGGATATAATTAACCACTTTATTCCTTTATAAATCGTAACCGTTGTCTGATGAAGAGTCATACTATCTTGAGTATAAAGAATGGCTAAGTTATAATGCAAATACTCTATGATACGCACACGAATCGCCCCAAGCCCCACAGGTGATGATATCCATATCGGCAATCTTTATACCGCGCTCATAAATTGGGCATTTGCGAAAAAAAATAATGGTAAATTCATAATCCGCATTGAAGATACAGACAGGACACGCTTCCGAGAAGGAGCTGAAGATAAAATCCTATCAAGTTTAAAAGCTTACGGTTTGAATTATGATGAAGGCCCGGATAATAAAGGTCCTTTTGAGCCCTACAGACAATCCGAAAGATTGCATCTTTACAAAACATACGCAGAGCAGCTTGTGGCCGAAGAAAAAGCTTATTACTGTATCTGCACTCCGGAACGCTTGTCCCGTCTTCGGGAGGAATTAATAAATAAAAAACAAATCCCGCGCTATGATAAGCTGTGTCTTCAAAATGCCCAAAGCGTAAAGAAAAAAATACAAAATGGCGAGAGATTTGTCATTCGACTCAATGTAACTCCCGGAAGAAAAATTTCTTTTACCGACTTAATCCGCGGCGAGATTACTTTTGACTCATCCCAAATTGATGATCAGGTACTTTTAAAATCAGATGGCTATCCGACGTATCATTTAGGCGTCGTCGTAGATGATTACCTTATGCAAATTACTCATATTATACGGGCGGAGGAATGGATCTCATCAACCCCAAAACATATCATTCTTTACGAATCACTCGGCTGGCCGCTGCCTATATTCGCCCATGTCCCGATACTTCGAAATCCTGATAAATCTAAACTCTCAAAAAGAAAAAATCCGGTTTGGGCTTCATGGTATCTGAACGAGGGATATTTATCTGAGGCAGTCCTTAATTATCTTATGCTTATGGGCTGGAGCCATCCTGAACAAAAAGAAATATTTAATATCGAAGAATTTATAAACAAATTCAGGCTTGAAGATATTAACGCTGTAGGGCCTGTTTTTGATCTCACTAAGTTAACCTGGATGAATCAGCAATATATACAAAACCTAACAAAGTATGAATTCATCAAAAAACTAAAAGAATTCTATCCATCCACCCCTGTCATCCTGAATGAAGCGAAGGATCCCAAGATTATTCGGCTAACGCCTCAGAATGACGATTTACTCTCAAAGCTTTTTCCTTTACTTCATGAAAGGATGCAGACACTTAAAGACTTTGATAATCTCGCCGGCCATTTTTTCATCTCCCCTAATATCACTCCGAGAGACGAAAAAGAAAAAAAAATAACAATAGATTTGAAAGAGGAATTATCAAAACTTCCAGATTGGCAAAAGGATGAAATTCTTCAAATTCTAAGGGGAATACTACAAAAATACGAAATAAGGATGCCGGTTTTATATTACTTACTTACCGGTAAAGAAAAAGGGCTACCTCTGCCTGAGTCGCTTGAAATACTGGGAAAAGAAAAAACCCTTGAGAGATTAACAAGCACAGAGTCAAAGAGTCACAGCGCCATAGCTACTTTACTGACTCTGACTCTCTGGACCTTTGCAGCTTTGACTCTATCATGAAATCTCTTGCCCGCATTATCTCTTTTATCACTAATCCCATTTTCATCCTTTTTCCTATCCCCTATCTTTTGATATTCAGGTTTGGTTATGGACATATTTTGGCGATTAAAT
>CAYMDS010000030.1:0-13085 GCA_964389405.1 uncultured Gammaproteobacteria bacterium | reverse complement strand
ACACTAAATCCCTTTTCGTATTCATCCTGACCTTGTGTATTTTTTGGTACGAAATAAACCATCTTAGAATCAAGCTTAAGCTTTTGCCATTTGGGAATGGCGGAAAGTTCGTCAAATTTATACTTCCGAGAGCCATATAGATCAGCATGATAAATTTCTCCTAATTCACCTTTATTTTTTTTATCTGTTTTAATCGCTAAAACGATTCCCACTCCCTGCATTATGTCAAAAACATTTTCATCCTTCCCGCCTCCAGGAGCAACCTCATGCTTATTTACATTACCATGCAAATCATAAACATAAATCTTGTCGAAAGTCTTAGCCAGATGCCACCTCATACCCCGAAATGTAGGATTATCTATATAACCATTATTAGTTATCATCGCTAAAATACCCTCTCCCGTTTCAGAAATCATTTTTTCAGCAAAACCTATAAATTTGACATAATCATCATTTAACCAATGCTTACGCTCTTTCAACTTAATTCTCCCTCCTGGCTCAACCTTATATTTGTTAATCAGACTATTGGCATAGTTCGTTTCATTACTGCTAATACCAGAATATGGCGGGTTTCCCAGGATTATCATAATCGGTTTATTGCTTTTTATTTCAGCAGCTTGACGGGACTCTTCAGCGATACTTTCACCAAATCCAATACCAAAAAGAGTATCCTGTGTTTTTATACCTTCCTCAAGTGCATTAGTTAGATAGACCCCTAACCGTTTTTCAAAATGATCAATTCCGGTTTCTTTAAGAGTCATTGCAAGCTTAAGATGTGCAATCGTATAAGGCGCCATCATAAGCTCAAATCCATAAAGCCTGGATAATAGCTCTTTTTCAACATAATTTTTCCAAGCCCCTTCCTGTCCCTTAAATTTTTGAAAAATAAACTTTATTATTTCATTAAGAAATGTCGCGGTGCCTACAGCCGGATCCAGAATCTGTACTTTATGCAAAACTTCTTTTGCCTTCGTGCCTTGCTGAATTAATTGTCTTTCTATCTTTGAGGTATCAGCAAGGCCCTGAGAAAGGCTAAATTCATTTTTTAAGATATCATCTACTGCCCGAATGATAAAATTCACCACCGCCACAGGCGTGTAATAAGCACCCATTTTTTTTCTCAAACCGTGGTCGTATTCCTTCAGAAAATCTTCATAAAAATGAATAATGGGGTCTTTATCCACTACCTCCCCAAAAAGATTGTAATGCTTTGCGATAATTTCATGCACTGCAGATACTGCGAATACATCACAAAGTTCATCAACTATATAAGCCAGTCTTTTATCAAAATTAGCACCTGTAATATGATCAAAAAATTGTTGAAGGAAAGGGTTTGACGCCGGAATTAGGTCACGGGCTTCCTGTCTCGTAAAGTTTTCAGGTGTTTCATCATAATAACGTGCTACGAATAGTCCATACACGAGAGTTTGCGCATACATGTCTGCAAATTTTTCATTTGTTAAGTCATGAACCAAAAGCTCCTGCATGATTTTATAGATACGAAGCAAATGATCATTGCCTTGGGGAGGAGCCAACTTCAAGTAACTGACCACATTATCACGAATCCTGGCAGCTTTCCCCCCCATTATTTTAGCAAGCCTCGGCGCATTCGTGATCGTCTCTGGAGTGCTTTCTAAAAACGTTTTTATCTCACGAAGAAGCAATCCATAGTTTTCTTCAATCGGGACGATAACACTATGATCCAAGCGGGCTATTCTAATAGTATGGTATTTCTCTCCATTTCTAAAAAATCTGAATTCAAGATAGTTTGTAAGTATTAGATTTGCATAACCAAGATAACGCTTTAATTGCTCTGATTTTTCGATAGTATCTAAGCTTACAGTTATATCTTTCGTTTCGACATAGCCCAGAGATAAACTTGCATCCTTCTGTTTATAAAAAGCAAAGTCAGGCGCGCCATATGCGGACCTACTCGGCTCATTTACCGCTTTGATTGTAGAATCTATGGATTCGAAAAGAGCTTTGAGAGCAGGACGATAGCTGTGCTCCAAAGCATTACCTGTGGCAAGCTCAAGCAGAAGCTGATTGATATATTGATTTACCATTTGCCTAAAACTATTGAGGCTTATTATACGCTTAATCAGAAAGATTAGAAAGATTTGCCGCCAGGCTATTTGCCAATTTGTCTACTCTTTCATTATCCCTTATTCCACTATGTCCTAAGACCTTTTCATAGACTAGTTTTAAGTGGTATTTATGAATTGTGTTAAATATTTTTTCAAATATATCTGTATTGGCTTTAATTTTATTTAAAGGTTTTTTTAAACTTTGGAGTGTAATTAGAGTATCTGCATAAATTTTTACATTCCTATATCCTTTTTCTCCAGCCCAAATTAAGGATTCAAGTATAGCCTGTGCCTCAGCCCTGTTGTTCGTCTGCTTGCCGGATACTACCCCTGCCAATTCAAACTCACCCGATATGAAAGCCCATGCAGCCTTAGCGTTCTGTTTGCCATTATTAACGCATGCTCCATCAGTCCAAATCTCAACTTCCACCGGCTCACCTGCTTCATCATGTACGCCGTTAAATAAATCATAATTTTCATTTACTACTTTAAATTCGTCTGAATGATATATTCTTTTGCACGAGGGACAAAAATAATACGCAGTATAATAATACTGTTTCTTAAGTTGGTGGGGCGTACGATGAGTTTGTTTGACTATTAAAGATGAGCCACAATGCTTACATTTCATAATATCAAATATGAAAGACCAAAAATCAAATCCTAGCTCAAAGTTAAAAGTTTTTAGCTTCAAACTTGGTTTTGCACTTTGAAGTTTGATCTTTGCTCTTAGAATGTTATTCTCCCGTTTTCAATTTTCGGCTTTACTATCTCTCCAGGCTTAACCGTTCCTTCAATAATCTTAAATGCTATCTCATCTACCAGCTGCTCCTCAATTGCACGTCTTAACGGCCTGGCTCCGAATACCGGATCAAAACCTACTTCCGCAAAATATAAGGACAAATCATCAGTTATCTCAAGATTTATGCTGTTTTCAGCCATTCTAGCCTTTACTTTATTTAGCTGATTTTCCGCAATTTTCACAATTTCTTTAAGAGTTAAAGAATTAAATATTACGACATTATCTAGCCTATTAAGAAATTCCGGCCTGAAATGCGAATGCAATACTTCCCAGACCTTTGACTCTTTGTCACTCTGACTCTCTGACTCTCTTATAAGATCTCCTGCTAAATTACTGGTCATAATAATGATAGTATTTCTGAAATCCACAGTTATACCTTTACTGTCAGTAAGATGCCCTTCGTCAAAAATTTGTAAAAATAAATTAAATACCTGAGGATGCGCTTTTTCGATTTCATCAAATAATATTACAGAATATGGCTTTTTTCGTACTGCCTCAGTCAGCTGTCCACCCTCTTCATGACCCACATATCCGGGAGGAGCGCCTATTAACCGTGCCACAGAATGTGATTCCATGTATTCTGACATATCGATTCTAGTCAAAGCGTGCTCATCAGCAAATAAAATATTTGCTAAAGCCTTAGCGGTTTCAGTCTTTCCTACGCCTGTCGGACCGAGAAAAAGAAAGGATCCAATCGGCCTGTTCTTTTCGCCTAAACCCGAACGTGATCGTCTTATGGCGCGGGATACGACATCAATTGCCTTTTCCTGACCTATTACTCTTTCTTTTAGCTCATCTTCCAAATTCAACAACCGTTCAGCTTCCGTGGAAAGAATGCGGGTCGCGGGAACCCCAGTCCAGCGGGAAACTACTTTCGCGATATCCTCCGCATCTACTTCTTCTCTTAATACCTTTTCTTCCCGAGGAATTTGTCCCCAATTATCAGTTAAAACTTTTAATTCTTTCTCAAGGGAGGGAATTTTCCCATATTTAATCTCAGCAGCAGTCTGAAGGTCTATATCACGCTCTGCACGTTCCAGCTCAATCTGCATTGCATCTATTTTCGCACGCTTTTCCTGAATTTGTTTTATAATCCCTTTTTGTTTTTCCCATCTATCTTCAATAATTGAAGCTTCATTTTTAAGTTTTTCGAGTTCTTTTTCCTGCTGTTCCCGTCTGTTTTTCGTTAATGTAGTTTTGTCCCCGCCTGCAACGCTATGCGTAGCATTGCGGGCAGGTTTTTTAAGTGCGGCAAGCTCTATCTCAATCTGGGTTATTTTCCGATGCAGACTGTCTAATTCCGCAGGTTTACTCTCAGCTTCTATTTTGAAGCTTGCTGCTGCCTCATCTCCCAAATCTATAGCCTTATCAGGTAGAAATCTGTGTGGTATATACTGGGCGGATAACTTGGCTGACGCTATAACCGCATCATCTGTGATCCGGATTCCATGATGCAGTTCATACTTCTGCTTGATACCCCTTAAAATCGAGATCGTATCCTCAATAGTCGGCTCATCTATCATCACAGGCTGGAAACGCCGGGCAAGCGCTGGGTCTTTTTCTATGTACTTGCGGTATTCGCCAATCGTCGTCGCGCCAATCATACGAAGAGACCCGCGGGCCAAAGCAGGCTTAAGCATATTCGCAGCATCCACGGCTCCCTCCGATGATCCTCCGCCGATAATCGTATGTAATTCGTCGATAAACATTATGTATTTACCACTACTCTCCTCAACAGCTTTGATAACGGCTTTTAATCTTTCTTCAAATTCCCCTCTAAATTTTGCTCCTGCCAGAAGCTGGGCGAAATCTAGGACCATTAGTTCTTTATTTTTAAGCGTAGTCGGGACTGATCCTGTTATAATTTTATGCGCCATACCCTCGACTATCGCAGTTTTTCCTACTCCAGGATCGCCTATCAAAATCGGGTTGTTCTTAGTACGCCTAGAAAGTATCTCCATCACGCGCCTTATCTCAATCTCCCGCCCTATCACAGGGTCTACTTTACCTGACTTTGCGAGCTCAGTAAGATTGATAGTAAACCTCTTAAGTGCTTCCTCAGGAGAAACGGGTTTTAGAAAATCAGAGACATTATTCATATTCCAATCATTCTACTATCTAGCAATCCCTTGCGTCAAGTGCTAATAATGAAGCTTGACAAAGAAAATCAAGAAGGGTTTCAAGATCAATGGAGACAACGCGAAGCTGATAGCTTTCGTTCTTACGCAAGCTCTGTATTTGCTCAAAGGAAACCAAAGGCATCAAGCTTAATGATTATAAGGTAAAGATTGGATAACAATCCAGTTGAATTTCCTGAATTACGTGCACTTTTAATACAGAAAGAGGAAGCAACAGTTTAATTTAATAAACCGGTGCGGACCAAAGAGCGAAGAATGAGCTATAAAGCTCTTTTATATAATCTTTTATTTTTTGTAACATATAAATTAAGTATTCAAGCTTACTGCAGATGTCATTCCTGACCGTTTGATATGGTTTAAAACCCAAGCGTTATATTTTATATTGATTTCGCTTTTTGAAAGCAGAAACTAGACGCTTTTATGCTTTACGCTTACTGATTTCTCAGATTACCGCGCATCAGAATGACATTTTCTGCAACAACTTTTTAATCTTTAATAAAATGCAAAACTAAGAGATATGGACTGAATCCATGTACATCTTCATAGCGAATGCGAAAGCGATAAATAAAACTGTATTCTCCATATAAGGCTATATTAGATTACGCCGGTAAGATATGTAAGAGAAAATTGTAAGATATAAGACAGAAAGGGGATAAGGTTGACCAAGCGTAGCCTACGCTGTTATAATGATCAAACGTGCGGGGTAGTGTACGGTGCACAAGGGGCTCATAATCCCTTAGGTCGGGTTCGATCCCCGACCCCGCAACACAACTTATCCTACTCATACAATTTTCACACTCTTCCAATATAATATAGGTGTTATGGGGACTGCTCTGCCTACCTTCCAACTCAGCGACAGAATCAAATCAGCACGAAAATCAGCACGATTGTCACAATCTGAGCTTGCATCTAAGATTGGGGTGTCTGACAAGTCAATCTCTGCCTACGAGCAAGGACGAAGTACTCCTCCATTTGGAAAACTTAAGAGTATCGCCTCGGCCACGAACCACCCTGTTGGATACTTTACCGAAGAAGATAATGGAAACGCCATCCTAGCAAGCAAGCTAGCATCAATTGAGAAGGAACTTATTGAGGTAAAAAAGCTACTACTTAAAAGAGATAAAAACGAAAAGAAACTTACTATTTAGTGTATTATTGGCCTTTTATAAAAAGCTCCAGCCACAATTCCGGATTGCTCTTTTTCTCAGATTCTTTTATTGTACCACCCTCATTGTGTACTATAAGCTTATCAGAAGCCACGACTATCTGCTCGCCTGGCCTTACAAGAAGTAACTTATCCCTGGCCTGTTTTTCGATAAATGCAGGATTCTTCACGGCTGCTATTTGCTCTCTTAAGGCAGAATTTTCTTTCTTCGCGGATTCTACCTCGCTTCTTGCATTCACCAGAAGCTCCTTTTTTTGCCATAATCCATAAATTGAATGAAGGAGATTCTGGATAACAAATATAAAAAATATTACTATAAGAATTAATGTAATTTTCCTCATTTTATGATAATTATTAGTTTTATTTTATCACGTCCTATTATCCGATTGTCCACACAGAAAAAAGCCATATGCGTATTGACTATTCTCTTGGGAACTGATATTATGGGACTTTAGATAATGAATAATGTAAAAGTAAAGGAAGCGCATAAACAATTTGTCGATTTTTTGAAGGGAAAAGGGCACTCGAATGCTACAGTTTTAGCCTATGGAAAAGATATCGACCAGCTATCAACTTTCCTGGAAGAGCTGGATAAGCAGCATATCCATCAGGTCACTAAAGATGATATTCAGGCTTTTTTGGCAAAAATGAATGATAAAGGCTACACTCCGAAATCTATCTCACGGAAACTTAACTCTACAAGAACCTTTTATCGTTTTTTGAAAGTAAATGAGGTAATCACAGATGATCCATCTCTTCTGGTTTCTCACCCTCAATTTGAACTCGCTGCACCCCGGATCCTGAAACCTACTGAATATCGTGCCTTAAGAGATGCAGCCCGAAACGACCCTCGCATGTTCGCAATCATTGAACTCCTCCTTCAGACAGGAATCAGGATTGGGGAACTTGCTGAGCTCCGCCTGACTGATATCCTCAAGGACTCACTTCGCATAAGACCTTATGAGAAACACCCCGAACGCACTGTCCCATTAAATAGATCCTCGAAAGAAGCACTAAATAAATACCTAACTGTGCGGCCGCAGGTAGAGGATAACCATGTCTTTGTTACAAAATCAGGAAAGTCATTTTTAGTCCGCAATATTCGTACAGCAATTGAGCGGTATTTCAGGTTGGCTGAGATAGAAAACGCTAAGGTAAATGATCTTCGCCATACATTTGTTGCACACCACATAAAACACGGGGTTTCGCTCGTACTACTTTCAAAAATACTCGGCCACAAGAGAATTTCGACTACTGAACGATATCTAGAATACGTAAAAGAACGCGGCAAAGATACTAATAGCCTTTCGGAGCTTTAATCAAATAAGGCAAAGACACAAGAAAGAGAGTATGTACTCTCTTTTTTTTATGGAATGTGGGACCGGATGGGATCGAACCATCGACATCTACTTTATAAGAGTAGCGCTCTACCACTGAGCTACGATCCCTAAAATCGTACGCAAAGTATAGCAAAGTATAATACTTTGGGAAAGAAGTAAGAAAAATTGGCTATAATTTCGCTCTCTGTGCTATTTCCGCTTCAATTACATTTACATCTTTACCATATTTGAGCCGGGAAAGTTCCTTCACGAGCTCCATTACTCGAGGATTTTCGAGTGCCTTCTCTTTAGCGATGTCTTTTGTAGTATCTAAAGAAAAAGGCTGTACAGGCTCCCCCCCTACCAATGTTTTCATATACGCATTAAACCGATCTATGTTTATAAGATCAGATTCATTAAATACAGGCTGAAACTCATGCTGTATATAATTCGCATCGGTTACTCCGATTCGGAAAGAAGCGATGGTTCCGACATTTCCGAAGATAGCATTTTTCACTTCTTCCTCCATCTGACCTATGAACTGATTCGCAACGATTAAGCTTAATCTATATTTACGTGCCTCAGATAGAATTTGGGCAAAATCAGGTGTCGCAAAATTCTGAAACTCATCAACGTAAAGAAAAAAGTCTTTTCTATCTGCCATCGGAATATCCTGCCGGGACATCGCAGCTACAAGAATCTTCGGCACTAAGACTAAGCCTAAAAAGCTAGCATTTTCCTCACCTATCTTTCCTTTCGAAAGATTAACGAGTAAAATCTTCTGCTCATCCATCACTTTTCTGAAGTTGAATGCACTTTGGGATTGACCTATAATATTACGGATCATTTTATTTGTGACGAAACGACCGAATTTGGAAACTATATAGTCAAGTGTTTCGGATTTATGGAAGTCACTGGTCTGGGCAATCTGGTCAGTCCAATATCTTCGTATGATAGGATCCTGAACTTTCGGTAAAAGTTCCTGAACGAAATTAGAATCTGTAAGTATACGGACTACCTCAATAAGAGTCGCCCCAGGTTCATACATAACAGTAAGCATCGCGTTTCTGATAGCATGTTCAAATCTAGGACCGATGATGCCTGTTTTATTCGGATCAAACAATTTATACATTAATCCGATAATAGAGTTAACTACAAAGTGCTTTTGCTCCTCAGAGGCAGCCTCAAGCATATTAAATCCCATTGGTCTTAAAAGATCTGAGGGGTCAAATAAAATAACGTCTTCTGAACGCTCAGCTGGCATTTGCAATAAAACATCTTCCACTAAATCTCCATGGGGATCGATCACGGCCAAGCCTTCTCCTGCCCGAATGTCCTGCAAGATCATCTGCTTTAGAAACTCTGATTTTCCAGTACCTGTTTTTCCTATGATATAGGTGTGCCGCCGTCTATCATCTCGTTCTATGTATACAGGACGCGAAATTCCCCGATAAGTACTCTTTCCAAGATATAATCCAGTTGTAGGCAAATTTGCAGGTGCAGGCGCACGTTTAGAAGTCACCCAGTGTATACCCGGCGTTGCAACGGATTTATTTGGAAAGTGGAAGATAGTCGCAAGCTCCTCGCTTGTAAGCACAGAGCCTTTATTCCATAAAGGAAGATACCTATAGATAAAATCGGTGATAAATGTACCCTTAAACCAAATCCTTTTAGGCTTGGCTAGCGAATTTGATCCGTTATATTGACTGAAGGAATTGACGATATTATTAAGATGTGCATCCGCTGATTCCTTAATGCTTGATGAGACAACAAGCCGTATTACAGTTTCAAACCCTGGCTTTCCCAGTTTATTTTCTATCCCTTCAATTTCTTTAGCATTTGAATTATATTTGGCAGTCTCCGGATTTGCTTCATTTTTTTTCGTCTTTGCAATGTAGTTTTTTCCCTCTTTCTTCCATTTATCATCAGCTGGACGAATCAGAATCTGAATTGCCGCGCCTTCTCCATCATTCATTTTCGCAAGGGTAGAAGTAACTGATGACATTGAATCCACCGCAAGTTCTTTGAATATTTTTAAAGGCATGTAATTACCATGCTTAAGGCCCATGGTGGTAAAAGCTACTTTTCCGTCAGTTGAAAAAATATTATATTCATTTCCCACTATAAACTCTGTTTTTTGCTTTGCAGAGCCCTCAGTTAAAGATACGATCTCAGCATCTGGATACGCACCATTGATTTGCTTTTCTACATAATCTTTTATTTTATTGGGAGTGTTTACATAAAAACGGATATCTCCGGGTAGTCCTACTACCTCAAAAGACAATGGAGAACCCTGTTTAAAAAAAGTGCTTTTGTTAATTGACGCAAAGCTTGAAAAAAGCTGTTCTGCTGCATCAATCTTTATTTCATTTTCCCGAGGTACCGATACCTGAAGAAGCGTACTATCTAACGAGTCACTCTCACGCTTTCTGCTTCTATACCAAAGAAGCAACAGATATAGAATGCCTAGTATCAAAAAAACTACAGCTGTTAGAACAAAGAGTGTAAAAAAAAGTACAAAAAATGCATTTGCAATATTTGAAGATGAGCTTAATGGGTTCATTTTACGTTCTCCTTTACAAACATGCCTTTAATCCGCAAATAATGTTTTTGTATTTCTGTAGCGAGCCAACGAACTGACGAATTTGGAGGATTAGTTTTAATATTACTAGCTACCTCCTCCTCAGTCATTGATAAAGCAACAGAACTGGACGGTGATATCGAAACAGGAACTGCAGTTTTCACAGGCTCAACCCCAGCAACATTAACTTCAGTGGGGATTTGTACATTATCGGTTTGCGCAATGCTTTCAATCCCAGCTTCTTTTAGTTCCGGGGCAAGGACCGGTTCTTGCTCAGTAGGTTTTATAGACTCAGTTATAATTTGAGATATAGGAGCATGCTCTTTGGATACACCGCCCACACTTGGGGGCAATTGCGTAGATAAAGATATATTATTAGGCTGTTGAGCAACTGAGGACACAGATTCCCCGACAATTGAGGAAGTCGGCATAGGAGACATTACACTCTCTTGCGGCTGAGAGACTACAGTATTCCCACCCGATAAATTGCCTTGGGCAGATTGCGAACTGGAGGCTGGTGTATGTTGCGACGTTCCCTCCACCGGACCAAGCGAAGAGGGTTGGGTCGCTGCAGGATTATTTGCTTGGGCAGAATTTTGATCCATAGGTACATCTTAACATGCAGCGTTATAATAGACAATTTAAGGAAAATCTCGATTATTAACCTCTCTTTAGCATCCAAATTTAAAACCACATCGCCAGCACTCGCTTGTACGAATTGCCTTATGAGTTTCGTCTTTATACGACTGCCCACACCCTTCTCTCCCATTTTTATCCTTTAGATTTTTCGGGCAATGATAGTGATTATCACCCAAATCCCCTCCGCATTCACTACATGATTTCTTAATTTCTGCTCCAAAATATCCTACGCTAAAAGGTAATCCCGCAGCATACATTCCTAAGCCTAGATCAAATCCGCCTGAAAAACCACAACCCGTATCTACTCCACGCACTGGTAATGTGCCTAATACAAAAAGCTCTTCTTTCCCCAAAACCCTTTGTGACCATGCTACAATGCCCATTCTCCGAAAGATATCATCTGTATTATTAATCCCTTCCTTTAATATATCAGCTACTTTGTCAGCAATATTTAATATTGCGTTAAAGGCAAGCTTGTGTTCTTCGGTATCGAAAGGCTTATCACACATTATCTCAATATAGCTAAGTATGGCAGGCATACATATCTTAAGCATTTCTCTATATTCTTCTTCAGACATTGTTGAATGTTCTTCGTGGAGCAATTTATGAACATCTTCAGAAGTTTTCAGTTTTTTATTACCAGCGTTAATCATTACTGGATTAGCAAGAAAATATACATCATCCACAACTTCATCACTTCCATATCCTGGACTAATCTCCTGAACCCTTTCTAGCGACTCCTGTTTTGACAAAGCAGAACTATAACGATTAACTTCTACGAACGGATTCCCTTCCTCATCAATTCTTTTGAGGAATATATCATAAAAATTATGCATATAAATGGAGCCTCTTCCTCCTTGCGGAGATATAGAAAGCATCATAGTGCCCGCAGGAATTTCTGGATCACCAAGTATATCTTGAATTTTCGTAAAACCTACTACCTCAGCCTCTTCCCTGCTTACATCTTTACTTCCATGGTTTTCCCGAAATAACCTCCCTCTTTCCAAAACATCTAACATTGGTTCATCCATACCATCTGCATAGATAATTCCATTTCGTATAGAGCTAGTATATGTGCTTAATCCCGTATGAAATCGCTCTCCCAATAAGGTTTCTAACTGAAATTTCGTATAATCATCTAGATCTAGCCGGGCTTTTTCATATCCTGGCAAATCTCTGTATTGATAAAGAGTATGGTAGACTACTGCGTCAAACTCAATATTGTATGTCCTTTTACTTGTTTCGTCATCTGTTATTTCTTGCAGCAGTCTTTCTCTGGCTTTAGTAATCTGAGTGTTAATATATCTTCTACCGTGTTCTTCTGTTTTTTGATCTTTTACCCTTCTTTCTTTACTTTGCCATACCACTATCGCCTTTCCCTCTCTGATTGATGTCCTATCTTCTCCTAAGGGTAACCTATCAGGAAGACTTTGCGGATTGTACGGGGCTACCACGTCCAATACTGGTTGTTGTTTTAGAATTCTTTCCATCAAAAAAACTCCTCATCGCCGAATAGTTTTCGAGGAGTTGCAAGCACAAATAATGCTGCTTCTGTCAGGTACCGCATGGTACCTGGCTCGGAAGACTTTTATCCCGACTTAATCGGGAATGGGGATCTGGCTTGTCTCGCCGAAGTTTTGGCAAGATATACAGTTGCGGCACAGCTCTCGAATCACACGAGATTCACCCAAAATGATTTTTAATCATTTCTTTTTCCAAATTACATCACTTACGTTATCTGTAAAATTCGCAAAACGGGCCATAGCATAGAAAAAATCTGAAAGTCTATTTATATAACGAACTATACTCTCATCGATTTTTTCTTTTTCCGCTAACTTAACAATTTTCCTCTCAGCTCTTCTTGCGACAGTCCGTGCCATATGTAGTAAGCTTGCCACTTTAGTTCCGCCGGGAAGAATAAACTCATTAATAGGAGGAAGTTTTCCCATAGCATCATCAATCAATCTTTCAAATTCATTAATTCGTGTATCAAGCCCGAGGATGGGCATACCTTCAGGCATAGCAAGTCCTGAGCCGACATCAAGTAAATCATGCTGGATCTTTTCCAGTTCTCTTTTCAGACTTACTAATTTTCCTTTTTTTATATGAGCTATAACGACTCCTATAATACTATTTAATTCATCTATTGTACCGTAGCTATCTACGCGTATATGAGTCTTTAATACCCGCGTTCCATCAAAGAGTGATGTCTTTCCTTTATCGCCTGTCTTGGTATAAATCGGCATGTTAAAAAGATTAAAAGTAAAAAATCAAAAATTAAATATTTTTTATTTTCCGCAAATAAAATGCATTTTTAGAAAAACGCAAACCCGACTTTAGCAAATACCCGAAATTAC
>CAYMDS010000029.1:0-13555 GCA_964389405.1 uncultured Gammaproteobacteria bacterium | reverse complement strand
GAAATTGCTTGTTCAAATTCTAATGAGGGCAAATCAAAACTTAATTGCTCCTGAGACAAGCGACCATTACGATCAATTTTTAATAGTTCACGTCCGCTCTCTGAGAGAACGCTAATCTGCTCAATATTATTATTTGAGGTAAGTAAAATATCTGCATATGTACTGAAATTAACTTTATCGATACTTAAATCTTTTAAGTATAATTGATGCAGTTCAGATGCTCTTTCTTCTATAGAGTGTAAATATAGATTTATTTCGTTTGCGGCATCTTTAGCTTTATCATGAGTCGCCGCGTCTATTGCAGACCCACCATATTTTTCAACCGCCAAATATATAACAAATTGCGTAAAAAAAGATAAACTAACGAGTAGAATAAATCCCAGGAGTAATTTATATCGAATACCAATTTTCATTGCTGCTACGAATTTCTACGAATTACTTTTATATTTTTGTGGTTATTAGTATTAATCAGGATGCGAGAATGTCATACTATACCAGGCTTCCTTTACGAATGATTACGAATCTGAAAGTAAAATTGCAAAAATTCGTATCAATTCGTAGCTATTGGAACCATTTCTGTTTTATATTGTTCAGTATTCCTCTTTTCTGTAATGATAATATTACTTTATCTATTTTTGATTTTAATTCAACATCATCTTTGCGTAAAGCAACGCCATAGAATTCATTTGTAAACGGATCGCTTGCTATAACCAACGAGGGATTTTCATCCACTAATCCTTTAGCTGCAGTAAGATCCACAATTAATGCATCTATTGTTCTGCTAGATAAAGCTGCAACTGCTTGTGTATAATCTGAAAAGGCGTTCACCAGATTTCTATTTGTGTACTTTAAAGCCTCTTCTTCGCTAGTAGTTCCTTTTTGCACCCCTACGCGTTTGCCTTTAAGTTCCTCTGCAGACATAGCATCTTCTTTCCCATCTCGCCTAATGACAATTACCTGTCCTGCATTTATGTAGGGCTCAGAGAAGTTATATTTCTGGCTTCTTTCATCGGTTATAGTGACAGAAGAAATAATCACATCAATTTGCTTCGTGTCTAAAGCATCAAATATTTTATCGAAGGCTATATCTTTAAACTCTACATCGTACCCCAGCTCTGTTCCAATTTCTTCTCCCAAATCGATATCGTATCCTACTAGATTCCCATTCTCATCCTTAGATTCCATAGGAGGATAAGTCGCATCCGTGCCCACAATTATTTTTTCTTTTTGCTGCATCGGAACAGAGCTGGGATAATTAGAAGTATATTCCCCCAGTCGAAGCGTATCATTTTTTAAAAATCCACTGAAATACAAAAAAACTCCTGTAACTGCCCCTAAGAAAAGCACAGCAACTGGCAACATAAACTTATTTACTTTATGTGGCTGATCTCCATCACCATCAGAAGATGGCATTGATGACGCCTGATTAACTGATTGAGAAGGTAAGCTAGAAGAATTTTGGGGTTCTGGTATAGGCTGAGCTGATAAACCCTCTACTGCAGTATTATTAGCTTTAATATCTGACGAATTGGGCGATATATTTGATTGCAAATTTATACCTTCTGAAGATTTCATCACAGAACTACTCTCGCCTATTCTACTAGCAGAATCTGGAAGACCTTGAGAGGTAGATGAAGTCTGTGCGGATGGTAGAATGGACGGTTGAGCAGGAGAAGCTTGAGCTGTCGAATTTATATTCGGATCAGAATTCGGACTTGATGAAGACTTGGTAGTATCCGGAGTATCCATTACTTATCATATTGAGTAAATCTCCTGCATTTGTCAATATACCCTAATCCTTAATCTTTTTTCGAGAATAAAATATAATCTCTAAAATTAAAAATAGCGCTAGGAGAAGAACAAAAAACAAAGGATGCGTTAATCTATTCATGATAAAAATTGCTAAAGTAACAATAAAAAGACTGATTAAACATACATGAAATGTTCTAGAAATAAATATCCGTAAAACTGAGTATAAAAATAAAAAAACAAGTGTCAGGAAAAAAATTTTAATTGATATTTGAAAAGATCCCAATAAAACAGTAAACGTGGGCGGCAGAAAATAAATCACACTTATTAGCAAAACCAGCCAAAAAAAAGACAAAAATGGATAGACTGTCTTTATATTTCTTTTTTTTATATTCAGCTTTAAACGCATGCTACTTTAGAATATCAAATTGGGACTTTGAAATCATGTTTTAAATGGATAATTAGCTAATGGTATCCCGTGAACTTCTCTGTAATTATTTTTGAGTTATCTATCCTTAAATTAAGTAACATTTTTACCATGGCATCTACCATCCCAGAAGGACCCGTCAAGTAATATTTTTTGATTTGAGTTACGTTAATATACTTTTTCAAAAGATCACCATCTATTCTTCCTGACTCAATATCAAATGATAGACTAGATGGAGTCGATATGGAATAAATTATTTTTATTCGCGGATTAACAACTGCAATACTTATTAGCTCATCATAGAACAAAAATTCATCTTTATTCGAAAATGACGCGAAAAGCGAAATATTTTTTTTTGATTTAATCGCATGTGAGTAACTTATAATACTTCTAAAAGGAGTAATACCCATTCCCCCCGCTAACAAAACTACATCCCTGGCACTTTTATCAAGGATAAAATTTCCTATCGGGCCAAATACCTTCAAAGGATAATTACTCTCCAAAGAAAATAATGCTCTCTTAAAGGTGCTGTCGAGAATTTTTACTGTTATTGTAAGATAATTTTCTTCGTGAGGCGAAGAAGATAGGGTAAAAAATCTTGAGATTCCCCTTTCATCCGGATGCTCATGAGGTAAAATAAGACGGATATATTGACCTGGTTGATACATGAACCCTTTAGGTCTATTAAAATAAAATGAAAATGTATCTCTGGCTAGCTTTTGTTTATGTATCAGAGACAGAGAATAAATAGATGGCATACTGGGTATTTTCTTATTTTCAATTTTTTGTTGCAAGAGGATAGTTCATGTGCTAGCGTTAAGCTATGGCCAAAAAAATAAAGAGGCTTAAAAAAAGTCGTAAGAATGCACATATATATTTCGCGCTTCTTATAGGCATAGCAGTAGTTTCTTTCTGGCGAGGAGCATGGGGATTAATGGACCTTTATTTATTTCCGGACAATCCTTCCTTAAGCTTTGTAGTTTCTCTAGTTGTAGGACTTTCAATTCTCATCTCCACTCATTATCTTATACGGGAACTTATAGGTGATTGATAAAAAAATTACGTTCAGTAATTATGCTAGAATAGGTATCCTATGAAGGACATGATTAACTTGAATGAAGAACAATTAAAAGCCGTACGCCATAATGAAGGACCGCTTCTTATCATAGCCGGAGCAGGTACAGGAAAAACAACTGTTGTCACCCAACGCATTAAGCATTTGATGCTTGAAAAAAATATTGATCCCTCCCGCATTCTAGCCTTAACTTTTACGGAAAAGGCAGCACTAGAAATGGAATCTCGCGTGGACTTAGAACTTCCTTATGGATATACACAGCTTTGGATATCAACTTTTCATTCTTTCTGCGACCGCATTCTTCGTGACGAAGCGATACATATTGGCCTCAATCCTTCTTATAAACTCTCAACCGAAGCAGAAGCGATGCTTTTTCTTAAAAAAAATCTATTTAAATTAAAGCTTGATTATTTCAGGCCACTTGGTAACCCCTACAAATTTCTACAAGGACTTATTCAGCATTTTAATCGCCTTAAAGATGATGATATAACTCCGAAAGATTATGAAAAATTTATTGAAAAAATTGCAAAAGATCCAAATCAAGAAAAAATAGAGATAAAAAAAATACAAGAATTAGTAAGTACTTATGCAGTTTATGAAGAAACCAAATCACGTGAGGGCATTATGGATTTTGCTGATTTAAATGCTAATGTTCTACGATTATTCCGGGAACGGCCCAATATCTTGAAGCACTATCAAAAAAAATTTGAATACATCTTGGTTGATGAATTCCAGGACACGAACTATGCCCAAAACACACTCGCCATGCTGATTGCGGGAGATAAAAAAAATATCAATGTCGTAGGCGACGATGATCAATCTATATACCGCTGGAGAGGTGCGGCCATAGCGAATATTATTCAATTCAGGAAAAACTTTCCGGATGCTACAATCGTGACTCTAACGAAAAACTATCGCTCATCTAAAGAAATATTAGATTCAGCTTATCAACTTATTCAGCATAATAATCCTGACCGCCTTGAAGTGAAAGAAAGTATTGATAAAAGGCTAATTGCTATGAAAAATGATGTCATCCCGAATTCGCCTGACCGCCAAATTGGAGGCCTTCGGGATCCCCTACAAAATGGCAAAGAGATGCTGAAACAGATTCAGCATGACAGGATTGTTCAATTCATTTATACCAATAGTGTTGAAAATGAAGCGGAGCAAGTCAAAAAAACCATTAAAAAATTTGTCGTAGAAAAGAATTTTCAATATAAAGATATAGCTATATTAGTTCGCGCAAATGATCATTCACAGCCATTTGCAAGAAGTCTTGAACGATCCCGGATTCCCTATCAATTCTTAGGTCCTGGGCATTTATTTCATCAAGAAGAAATAAAAGATCTGGTAGGCTACCTAAAGGTCCTATCCAACTTTGAAGATAACTCTGCAATGTATCGCTTACTTACTCTTCCTGTCTTTGATTTGGACTCCCGGGACATTGCAGCCATTCTAAATTTTGCGAAAAAACAAAACCTCTCTCTTTTTGAAGCTTTAGAAAAAGGAGACCAAATTTTTATAAAAGACCAAACAAAAGAAACAGTGAAAAGAATCACCGAGATGATTAAAAAACATCTTAAGCGAGTTCCTAGAGACACTGCCGGGCAAGTTCTTTACTACTTTCTGGAAGATTCAGGCTTACTTTCTCAATACCTAGGAGCAACCCTGCCCCAGGATGAGAAACGTGCGCAGAATATAGCGAAATTTTTCGGAAAACTGAAAGAGTTTGAGTCAAGTCACACCGATTCATCGGTATTTGCGGTCGCTGATTGGATAGAGCTTGCTATGCAGCTTGGTGAAAGCCCTAAGGCAGCTGATATGGATTGGTCTGATACGAACGCGGTGAATATTCTGACAATTCACTCAAGTAAAGGTCTTGAGTTTCCAGTAGTATTTCTAGTGAATCTTGTAACACAGAGATTTCCTACGCGTGCCCGTAAAGAACAAATTCCAGTACCCACAGAATTAATAAAAGAGCTTCTTCCGGAGGGTGACTACAATCTTCAAGAGGAAAGAAGACTTTTTTATGTAGGGATGACTCGCGCGAAAAACTATCTATATCTCTGCGCATCACAATATTACGGTGAAGGAAAAACTATTCGTAAGATCTCACCATTCGTCTATGAAGCGCTAGGCGAAGAAACTGTTAACAAGTTGGTGCAAAAAGAAAAAGAAATCCAATCAATACAGCAGTTATCACTTCTTGATATAGCCAACGAGTCAGCTCAAAAATCAAATAGTATAACGACCGAGCAATCAACTGATTCTACTCTACACTCTGTTCCTTTAGCTATAAACTATATCTCCTACTCCCAGATCCAGTCTTTTGATATCTGCCCTTTGCATTATAAATTAAAAAATATCCTGAAAATCCCGACTCCGCCGTCAAGCGCCCAAAATATAGGTATCTCAATCCATAACGCCCTTAAGGAATATTTCAGTCTGAAGATGGCAGGCGAGGATGTGAGTAAACTATCGATAGAAATGATACTTAAGCAAAATTGGCTAAGTACTGGCTTTGAGAGCAAAGAACATATGGATCAGGCTTTCACGCAAGCAGTACACTCACTAACTAGATTTTTAAATACAGCAGAAAACAAAAACGCCACACCATTAAGCCTTGAGACCCCTTTCGGGTTTTTCTTAAAGAACACTAACGGGATAAGTCTAAAAGTGGGAGGACGCATAGATCGCATCGATTATCTTTCGGAAAATAGGATAGAAATTATTGATTATAAAACAGGTAATAAAATCCCTGACCAAAAAAAGCTAGATGAAGATTTACAACTTTCAATTTACGCTCTGGCTGCATCAGAGGTCCATGATAAGATTTTTAATCGCAGATCAGAAGATGTGATACTTTCTTTATGGTACGTAGAGCAAAACATGAAAGTGTCGACTGGTAGAACAGCTGAGCAACTGGAGATAGTAAAACAACAGATATTAGATAAGGTAGCGGAAATAAGCACCAGTAATTTCACATGCCGAGGAAGTATGATCTGTCAAAACTGCGAATATAAAATGCTTTGTAACACTCACGTCGATCAATAACGAATTTTTATATAAGAATACTTTATAAAAATTGCACTATGGACACACCTTGATGGACTCAGACGGCTTCGAGAATAATTTTCCTCAATAGCTAAATCTTTCTAGTCCAACCTACTTCACCTTTTTCAGCGGCCTGTTTACTAACACTTTGTGCAGCATTAGTTTTATCTAGTTTTTCTTCTACTTCTCGCTCTTCCGGCCCTGCGCCTCCATCAAGAATTCCATCATAAGTCCGACTAATCGCTGCTACTGCCGGAGCCCCATGATGTGCCTTGCTAGCCTTTTTCATATCAGGTACGGCAGGTAATGGAACATCTAATTCCTTCAGCAATCGCTTAGTAACTTCTCCGTTTTCAGATCCCATTTATATCACCTCCCTTTAAATTAGTTATAGAATATATATTCTCAATTAGACAATTTAAATACAATAGTCAAGATTGGACTTTAATTTTTAGAGTTAGCCTCGAATAAATACGATACTCACAGTAATTTATAAACATCGAAAAAACGCAAAGCAATGACTCGCTTATCTTACATTCCCTGGAAGAGCTGGGAATATAGAATACTGTGTCAAACATATTAAGATTAGGATAATTCCAATTTACAAACTAATAACCTAGATTTATACAGAATAAAAGATTATTTGCGGAGATTTACCTATCACTTAGCGTCTTGTCAATAATATTTGCAGCTCTACGCATAAAAATTCTAATTAAGCTAGGACCTTCTTCATCTGCAATTCTGGATGCATTCTGTGCTGCAGAATCCATGCTGTCTCTACCCTGTTGATAAGTGTCGTCTTTTCCACCTGGACCCCCAGTTTGAAAAATGTCTTGCGTCCTATTTAAAGTCGCTTGTTTCTGCTCTTTTGTAATGATTTCTTGTTCCACCATAATTTATATTTACTCAAGTATATAGCATATTCTAATACTAGTCAAAAGATGATTTAGCCTCAAAAATTTGCTTATTAACCTCGATTTGCTATAATAGCCATAGCGATTCCGGGAAACAGAACCGCTACCATGTAGTATGCGCTTGCGCTTAACTACATGGAGGAAAGTCCAGACAGCAGTATGCAAGGGACGGAGCACAAGCTCCGGCTGGTAACAGCCAGTGTTTAGGCTCTTTACTCACATGTGGAGCCTAAAACAAATCCTGAATTGACAGGATTTGAGAGTAACAGAGACGAGTGAGAGTGAAACGGCCAATCCTACCTGCTGCAACCGTCGAATGATGCGCTAAACCTGTATACGGAAGCATCGAAGTTTACGGGCATCCGCCGAAGAGGCGGAAAAAATGAGAATAATACATCATTTTTAGATAGATTGCGGATAAAACAGAATCTGGCTTACTCGTTTCCCGGAACCCGCAAACTAAGTTTGCGAAATACCTATCTCTGCACCCTGAACCTTGTACCTATACTATCAACTACTCGCACTTGAATAGTGCCTTAATGCAATCTTCCAAAAATATAAACTTCCTGCAAGAAATGTCAGTCCGATTCCAAAAGATATAATCATAATCTCCACAGACAACAATCCTAATAATGCCTTAACAGGTATTGTAACCATAATACTAACAGGGATTATGAAGGTTATTAGAGTCTTCAACGGCTCTCTATAAATATCCACAGGCAGTCTTGCCATTTGTAGAAAATCGCGGTAAATCCATAAAGTATTATCAACTTCCGTAGTTATGACTCCTAGGCTCAAAACCGAAATATGAAATGCCAAAGCGATAATTAAAGCGTTTAGTACAAATAACATAAAAAGTAACAGATTCAATCCTGAGAAATCTAATTGCGTCAGTATAAAAACTACTATACTTCCAGATATAAATATCATCGGCAAATCTAATAAATCGGCTCCCGCAAAAAGGGATTTAAATAAGGGATTGATCGGCCACGAAAGTACATAATCAAAATATCCCGATACAATTTGTCGCCTGAATCGATATACTTCACGAAGCATAAACTGCGCCAGGGAGTCGATAAGGTTAAATACCGCAAAAAATAAAAAGATTTCCAAAATATTATATCCTGCTAAAACTCGCGACTCTTTCAGAATTATAAAAATAAAAAGACTATGAAATCCGAATCTTAGTAATTTACCTAGAGTAAAAATTAAAATTCCCAGACGAGATTCAAACGCGATTTGCGCCGTTCTAACTGTAAAAATCCACCAAAGTTTTAAATATTTAATTAAAAGTTGCATAGTTTCAAAGATGCAAAGTGGCAAAGTTCTATGACATCCTAAACTCTGCATCTCTGAAACTCTGTAACTGTGAAACTTTTCCTATCTCCCTTGTGCCGTATACTCTCTTAATCCTTTAATCCATATTAATTTGACTAAAGTCATAAGCAATGATACCCATATAATTCCTAATCCTAATCCATAAATAATTTCTGACATGCTTATTTGCTTAAGATATATCTTAAGTGGGAAAAAAGTTAAATAGTGAAAAGGTAATGCCTGGAAGAGCAAAAATAAAGGTCTTGGGAGTATATCAAGAGGAAAATAACCACCGGAAAAAAATCCGATCAATACCATAAAGATAAACCTCGGAGCCAATACTTCAGGACTCCAGAATCCAATCATCCCAAGAATTAAATTAAATAAAAAATATAATGAAATCGCAATTGCTAAGGAAATGATAAATAAAATAACGTAGTAAATATCCGTTTGGATGATAATTGGAGGATTAAATATAATAAATAGCACTAAAAGCTCAATGATAGAGAAGCTTATATTCATCGCTTTATCACCGATGTCTTTTGAAAGCCAATAATAAAAATAATTAATGGGTCTTATTAAAAAATTTGATAAATTTCCATTTATAATATCATCTCCTAGAGAATAACTCCTTGACGCTAGAACCAAAGATTGTATAAATGCGCTACCGAAAATATATGTAATCAGCATTGATTGCGAATAGCCGAAAAGTCGCACACCATCCGATAATAAAGCAAGCCATAGATAATACATCGTGAGAAAAGTCAAAATATTTCTGACACGATACATTACGAAATTAAGTCGATATGTAAAAACTTCATCCCAGGTGTTTTTGGCAATTAAAAAGTATTTTTTCATAGTTTCAAAGATACAGAGAGCCAAAGTTTCAAAGTTTTTTAACGCCTTTCACTAAAGCCCTAAGCATTATTGCAAGCTCCTTTCTTTTTCCTTCAAGCTCTTCAAATGCTGTTATAGTAATAAAATCAAGCTCCAAAGCTATTTCTAAACATGCTTCGACTTCAACTAATGAACTCTCTGCTACGTTGAGAAACTTTAAAAACTCTTTTAACGAATTACGTCTTTGTCCTTCTACTATATTTAATAGAAACGAGATAGCAGCTCTTCTGACTTGTGACTGCAATCCAAAAGCTTCAGATTTTGGAAAGTTTTCCGTATGGCTATACAGCAGTTTAATAAACTCTTTTCCTTTTTGCCAAATGATTAATTTGTGGTAGCCATTGCTGCTCATAACTTTGTATCTCTGAAACTCTGTAATTTTGGTACTTTTCTATCATCCGCCAGCGCTTGTATATGAGCGAAGCGCAATTTTCCAGAAATATCTAGAAAATAATAATAGCGCGATTCCTGTCCCTACTAACAGAAAGACATCAGCAATTTCCGCTTTTCTAAGCAAATATTTGGTAGGAACCGATACTACAAGAGACAGAGGGAAAAAAACTATGAAGAAAAACACTGCAGTGTTTTCAAAAATTTCTTTAGGATATCTGGCAGCACCGTTTAATCCGTCCAGAAATGATTTTAAGTTAGTCAGATTAGAAAACCATATAACTGAAGTTATTACCATAAACCAGATACTGTAAAGAACTACAACCCCTATCAGGAGTAACAAAAAATACATTATATAATGCAAAAAGCTAACTTGTACATTCAAAATGCTCAGTAAATAAAGGCTTATTATTATAGATACCGGGATTCTGATAAAAGAAGCTATATTGGATACCTGAAAAGATAGCCAAAACTGTGTATCTACAGGTTTGAGCAGATAAATATCTAACTTGCCATAATGAACCAAATATGAAAAAAGCTCAAGGCTTCGCGTTATTAAAGCCCTGAATATACCCAAAACTATATTAAAACCAGCAGTTAATAAAAGCATTTCTTCCTTATTCCAACCTGCAACCGTATTTACTTTCTCAGTAATAAGTAACGTAACCACAAACTGAAATCCCGCCCATATTAACGTCGAAAATATACTATTGTAAAAATTCACACGAAACATTAAATCCTTGGATAGATTAAATTTTATAAAAAGTAAAAATATATTTATATAACGAGTCATAATTTATTGGCCTAAGCCTGTAAATTTTTTTAAACCCTTGTTCCAGGTGATTTTATATGCTACAGCAAAAATCATAATCCAAAATATCTGTCTGTAAATTACTGATAATAAATCATAAATTCCGAGCTTGCCCTGAAGTGTCAAAACAGGATAATAAATCATAAAAGGGAAAGGGGATAAATTAGCAATAAGTCTTAGAGATGAATTCATCGCGTCTAGAGGGAGTATGTAACCTGCCATAACAAGCATAACTATCTCAATAACTTGATAAAATCCGCTGATATCAGTAAGCCAAAATGCAAGTAAACCGATAAAAATTTTAAAAGTAAAAGAAAGAAGATAAGCAAGAGCTAATACAATTAACGTAAAAACTGCGGTATTTAGAGTCCACGAGATACTTATAAAATTCCCAAAAGCCATAAAAAACAAAACACAGCTAAATATTCCAAAAAATCCCTGAAGCAATCTCCATGGAATCTCCCGTATAAAGTTATACCAGAAGTAAGAAAATGGTTTAATAATATAAGTAACCAACCTTCCTTCAGAAATATCTTCTTCTGAAACAGCTTCGTCTATGTGCGACATCAACATCGCAGCGGCAATTATTAATAAAAAATAATAAGTTGATAAAGAAGATAAGGACCACCCATAAATATTGTTTGTTCGTAATGCGGCTCTCCAGTAAATTAGAAGAATAAAAGGATTTATTAAAGAAACGAGAAGCCAGACGAAAGATTTTCCGCGCTGCTCAAAAACGTATTGGAAATGAAGAAAGAAAATTCTGACATATCGCATATCTAAAGAGTCAGTGAGTCAAAGCTGCAGAGAGTCATAAAGAATAAAAATTACTTTGACTCTTTGTCACTATGAAGCTCTGACTCTTTTTGAAAGATTTCTCTAACGATATCTTCAATGTCTGGATCCTCAATATTTATGTCATCAACAGGAAAATTTTCCAGTAACTTTGCCGCCACAGTTTTCGATTTCTCTAAAGGCACTGCTAAGACAACTTTCGGAAAATCATATGATTCGATTCTTCCCAAACCTTTTAATTTCTCTTTATCTACATGCTCATCAAATGTTATTGAAAGGTATTTATTAGCAGAATACTCTTTTACGATGTCTTTTAACTTCCCGTCGTAGAGAATTTTTCCATGGTCAATGATTATGACTCTCTCACAGAGCGCTCTAACGTCTTCCATGTAATGACTAGTCAGGATAATGGTCGCTTTATATCTTTTATTATATTCTTTTATAAAATCTCTCAATTTTTTCTGCATCACCACATCAAGTCCTATTGTAGGTTCGTCTAAAAATAGTATTTTTGGTGAATGAATAAGCGCTGCTATCAATTCACATTTCATTCTCTGTCCAAGAGACAATTTTCTAACCTGCACATTTAATACGTCTTTAATTTCCAAAAGCTCTGAAAGCTCATCAAGAGTTTCTCTATATTTTTTATCTGCTACTTCGTAAATTTCTTTGTTTAGCAAAAATGAGTCCACAGCAGGCAAATCCCACCATAGTTGATTCTTTTGTCCCATGACGAGCGCTATCTGTTTTAGATATTCATTTTTTCGCTCAAACGGAGTATATCCCAGAACTCTCACCTCGCCCTTTGTAGGATATAAAAGTCCCGATAAGCACTTAAGTGTTGTAGTTTTGCCTGCACCATTTGGTCCGATGAAACCTACCAGCTCCCCTTCTAAAATTGAAAATGAAATATCTTCAACAGCTTTCGCATCATAATATTTTCTGTTAAATAAAGACTTGATAGAACCGATAAAACCGGCTTCCTTTTGATAAACACGATAGTACTTTGAAAGGTTATTTACTGCTATTACCGACATATAAATGACACAGCAATTGAATCGTAGAAGATTAAGTAAGGTTATTGTAGCATAAAAGAAACTCCTCAATACCTGAGAAGTTTCTTTTAATCATTATTATTCTAATCCGCTAGCTGGCGGATTAGACTGACCTACCGGTCATTTAATCATTCTCTTAAACGACTTACCAGGTGTAAATCCCGGTGATTTTCTTGCAGCCAAGGTAATCTTGGCTCCAGTCTTAGGGTTCCTTCCTACGCGTGATTTTCTAGATCTTATACTAAAAGTGCCAAAGCCAGTTAGAACTACTTTTTCACCTCGTTTTAATGAATCTTGTACTGTATTAAGAAACATCTGTATAGAATCTCGGGCGGCTTTATTTGTAAGATTAGTCTTTTTCGCAACAATTTCAATGAGATCGTTTTTAGTAATAATATTCACCACCTTTCATCATATGAGGATATATGCATGGTATAAAAAAATTATTATTTAGCAGTTCAATATTGGGGAATATATAAGAACAGTTAAAAATGAGACTTAAAGAATCTATCATATAGGCAGATGTCGAATAGACTTACAATACAATTAAAACGAAGGCTTGTCAAGTAGGAAGGAGGGCTGTTTTATACCTGTCTATCAGGATATACAGCACGAAACTCACGGATTGCTGTTACTTTAACCTCACCCGGAATAGCTAATGATTTGGCAATTTCTTCCTGAATTTTTCGGGAGAGTATAACTGTCTGGTTATCATCCAAGATTCCAGGGTTTATAATAACTCGAAGTTCTCGACCTGCTTCAAAAGCATAAACATCATCAACTCCTTCATATTTTCTTGCAAGATTCTCCATTTCTGTGAGTCTCTTTCCATAGTTTTCAATATCTTCATATCTAGCGCCTGGTCTCATGCCGGAAATTTTATCGGCTGTTGAGACAATGATTGACTCAACGCTTGAAAATGGTTTATCCTCATGATGTTCTCCTACACAATTGATTACTTCCTGCGGAAAATTATACCGCTTTAGAAGATCTACTCCTAACTTAACATGACTTCCTTCTCCCTCAAGCACTTTTCCTATATCATGGAAAAGGCAGCTTAACTTCACTATA